>CAYZQM010000297.1:0-7256 GCA_964480175.1 uncultured Sandaracinaceae bacterium | reverse complement strand
GATCTTCTCGAGGATCGAGTACATCTCGCGCATCCGCCGATCGCGGCCGATGATCTCGCCGAAGCGCTCGCGCTCGGACGGCACGACCCGGACCCGCTCGTCGATCGGCTGGAACCGGATCTCGGTCTTGCCGACCCCGATCACCTGGTTGTGGTTGAGCCACGCGCTCTTGATGCGCACCCGGTTCACGGTCGTGCCGTTCGTCGAGTCGAGGTCCTCGATCATGTACGAGCCGTCGGAGACGTAGATGCGGCAGTGCTCGCGGCTGACGGTGTCGTCGTCGATGACGAGATCGTTCTCCTCCATCGCGCCGATGGTGATCACGTCCTTGTCGAAGGTGTGCTCGGTGACGACGCCGCGCTCGGCCACCTGCACCTTGAAGCGCCGCAACGTGATCGTCGCAGGTCGCCCATCGATGTAGGTGATCTTGGTGGCGTTGGCGGCTAGGTGCGGCGGCTCGGAATCGCTCATCGCGTCGCGGGACCCTACCAAACCTCGCGCACGTCGGCGACGGGATCTCGGCGGTCCCGCGCCGTGGCGTCGCGCCACAGCGCATGCGCTACATCCCGAGCGACGCGACGGGCGGGACGGGCTAAGTAGCGCCGGCTTTGGACAACGTGACCCACACGCTCGCGGGCTTCGTGCTCGCGGAGGCTGCACTGGGCCTGAGGCGATCGCGCGGAGGCGAGACGCCGCCGGCGCTGGTGCGGACCGCGTGGCTCACTTCGGCGCTCGCGAACAACTTCCCCGACGCCGATCTCTTGCTGACGCCGCTCACCGAGGCGCCGCTCGGCTACCTGCTCCACCACCGGGGCCACACCCACACGCTGATCGCGGCGCCGCTGATGGCGCTGGGCGCACTGGGGCTCGGCTTGCTCTACGGGCGGCGCCACCGCCTTCAGCGCGGCGCGGCGACGTTCCTGTTCGGCCTCGCGCTCCTGGGTGCGCTCCTGCACATCGCGATGGACGCGACGAACAGCTACGGCGTCCACCCGTTCTGGCCGTTCGACGACCACTGGTACGCCGAGGACATGGTCTTCATCGTCGAGCCCCTGTGGTGGATCGCGATGGCCGTGCCGCTCGCGCGATCCGTGCAGGATCGCCGCGCTAGGTGGGCGCTCCTCGGGCTGGCTGGGCTCGGCGTCGGGCTCGCGATCGTCACGGGGATCGTCTCGAACCTCGCGATCGCTTGGCTGCTCGCGATCGGTGTCGGGCTCTTCCTCCTCACGCGGCAGATCGAGAGCGACGGAGGGCGCGCCGCGCTCGCGATCGGGGCGAGCAGCGTCATGCTCGTCGCTTTCGCCACGGGGCGATCGGTCGCGGAGGCGCGGGTGCTCACCGTGGCCGATGGCGCGTTCGCGCACGCGATCGAGACCGACGTGATCCTCTCGCCCGAGCCGGGCAACCCGCTGTGTTGGAACGCGATCACCGTCGCCGAGGAGCGCGGCGATCTCGTGCTGCGTCGGGCGCACGTCTCGGCGGGCTCGACGCTGCATCCGGTCGGCCTGTGCCGCATGCCGATGTCCGAGACGACGACCGCAGCGCGGGCGCCCATCACGCTCAGCGAGAGCGCGGACATCGCGTTCGTCGACGAGGTGAGGACCCCGCTCGCGGCGCTGCGTCGCTGGGACGAAGAGGACTGTCGAGCGAGCGCGTTCCTTCGCTTCGCCCGCGCGCCGTTCGTACGCGAGCGTCCCCACGGCGACGTGGTGATCGGGGACCTGCGCTTCGATCGCGAGGAAGGGATCGGCTTCGGCGAGCTCGCGCTCGACCCAGAGGCGAGCGGCTGTCCTCGGAACGTGCCGCCTTGGATCCCCTGGCGCGCCGCCGTGCTCGCAGGACCGCTGCCGCCCGAGCCGCGGCTCGGCGACACCTTCGATCACTGAGCCTGCTCGTCACTCGCCGACGACGTGGACCTGTGCCATCCCGAGGCCGGGATCGAGCACGCCGAGCGCGGTCTGGAACGCGTCGATCACGCAGGACGTCGCGCGGGGGTCGCTGTCCTCGGGGACGGCGTTGCGCGAGGCGACGCCACCGCCGCTGGCCATCCGCATGATCGTGAACGTTCCGTCGTAGCCCGAGCGGATGCCGCAATTCTCGATGTCCGGGCGCGCCCGGCGGGTGACGTCGTTCATCGTCTCGGCGTCCATGCTCATCCGCCGCGGGCTGATGCGGATGCGCGAGCGCGGCGCTTCGTCGCGCGCAGGCGGCGTCGCGCGCGGCTCGGCCGGAGGCGGCGCGGTGATCGAGCCGACACCATCGCGTGCGATCGGCGGTGCCGGGTTCGTCGTCGCGGGGTTCGTGGCGGGCATCGGCGTGTTGGGGACGCTCGGGTGCGGCGCGGGGGCAGGTGGCGTGCTCGCCGCGGCGACGGGCTCGTCGCTCGGATGCGTGAGCCCCCACCCCAGCGCCGCGATGCCGCCTCCCAGCACCACGAAGCCGAAGATCGTCATCAGCCCGATCCCCGCGACCACGACGGCGAGCGCCATCAGCAGCTTGCCGAAGGGCGCGTCGGTGGTGCCCGGCGCGCGCGCGCCGGACGCCGAGATGATCGAGCTCTGCGCGAACGCGCCCCCGGGCGACGGCAGCGTCGCGGGCTGTCCCATGCCGGTGCCGCTGCCGTGCGGATGCGTGGGCTGGAGCTGCGGCGCCAGGCCGGGCCCCGAGGTGTGCGGCGTCGAGGGCGAGGCGGAGGTGCGCGCGATCGCTTGCGCGAGCGCGGCGTCCATCTCCTCGGCGTCGCGAAAGCGCGCGTTGGGATCCCAGCTCAGCGCGCGGAGGATGACGGCGGCGAGCTCACCGGGGACGTCGGGCGCGCGGTCGGAGAGCGGCCGCGGCGCGCCGGTCATCTTCGCCGCGATCAGCCCCGCCAAGCTGGTCGCGTCGAAGGGCAGCTCGAGGCTGAGGCACTCGTAGAGCACGGTCCCGAGCGCGTAGAGATCCGCGCGCCCATCGACGTCGCGCGAGCTGTGCAGCTGCTCGGGCGCCATGTAGTGCGGCGTCCCGAGCATGGTCCCGGTCATCGTCAGCTCTTCGCCCTCCGGCCTGGCGATCTTGCTGACGCCGAAGTCGAGGACCTTGGCGCGCGCGCGTCCGTCGGGGCCCCGCGCGAGGAAGATGTTGGCGGGCTTCAGATCGCGATGGACCACGCCCGCGCGGTGGGCCGCCGCGAGCGCGCCGCACACCTCGCGACCGAGCTCGGCGGTGCGCGACGCAGAGAGCCGGCCGTGACGCGCGAGGTGCACACTGAGGTCCTCGCCCTCGAGCAGCTCCATCGCGAGGAACGCCTTGCCCTCGGAGGTGAGGCCCGCGTCGAAGATCTGCACGATGTGCGGGCTGCCGATCGCCGCGACCGCGCGCGCCTCGCCCAGGAAGCGCTCGAGCACGCTCGGGAGCGTCGCGCGCTCGGGGTGCAGCACCTTGAGCGCCACCTCGCGGCCGATGACGGCGTGCTTGGCGAGGTACACCGCGCCGAACGCGCCGCGCCCCAGCTCGCGCTGGATGACGTAGCGGTCGACGCGGTCGGGAGCGGCAGACACGCGCGGATGCTGGCAGATCGCTGCGCCCCCGGCATCCCACCGCGACCTCGCGTGGAGCGAGCACCCCGGCTACCCTGCGCGCGCGTGTCGTCGGTTCCGAATGGTCTCTCGCTGCGCCGGCTGCTCGCCGAGGGCGCGAGCATCGAGGCGCTCGCGCTCGCGTACGCCCGCGACGCCTACCCCGATCTCGACGACGAGCCGGTGCTGCGGGCGCTGACCTCGATGGGGGACGCGCTGCGACCGCGGCTGCTTCGGGCCGAGAGCGATCACGCGCGCGCGCAGGTCTTGCTCGAGCACGTCTACGACGAGCTCGGCTTCCGAGGCGACGAGGCGAGCTACCACGACCCCAGAAACAGCTACCTGCACCAGGTGATCGCGCGGCGCATGGGGATCCCGATCACGCTGACAGGCGTGCTCATCGCTGCGGGCAGGCGCGCCGATCTGCAGGTGGAGGGCATCGGCTTTCCGGGACACTTCTTGGCGCGGGTGGGCACCGCGCTGATCGATCCCTTCGAGGGCACCGTGCTCGACGAGCGCGCGCTGAACCGGCTGGCGCGGCGCACGCTCGGCACCGAGGACGTGAAGGCCGAGTACCTCGCTGCCGCCGAGACCAAGAGCATACTGGTGCGGATGCTGCTCAACCTGAAGCACAGCTACGAGCGACGCCGCGATCACGCGCAGGCGCTCGTGGTCGCCGACCGCCTCGTCGATCTGACCGCGTCCATCGTGCACCGCCGCGATCGCGGGCTGCACGCGCTGGCGCTCGGCGCGCACCAGAGCGCGGCGGCCGATCTCGAGGCGTATCTCTCGGAGCTGCCCAACCCGCCGGACGGCGCCGAGGTGCGCCGCGCGCTCGCGCGCGCCCGAGCCTCCAACGCGATGCTCATGTGATGCGAGCGCGCACGGCGCTCCGAAGCGACCGTCAGCGTCCGTAGCGCTGGTAGAGGAGCGAGATCGGGATCCCGCTGAGGAGCACGCCGAACGCCATCAGCGCGCTCGGGCTCAGCTCGAGCAGCGCGCCGACGATCACCATCGCGGCGCCGACGAGGAACACGACGGGAGGCACGGGGAAGAGCGGCACGCGGAAGCCACCTTCGGGGAGCGCGGCGCGCCCGACGAGCACCGTGACCACTGCGAGCGCGTAGAACGGGAAGTAGCCGACGACGAACGCGTCGGTGAGCGCCTCGAAGCTCGAGCTCGCGACGTAGATGGCGCCGAGGGTGCCGAGCACGACGAGCGCGCGGACCGGGACGCCGCGGCTGCTCACGACCCCGAGCGCGCGGAAGAACGTCCCGTCGGTCGCCATCGGCACGAACGCGCGCGAGTGGGTCAGCACCGACGCCATCGCGCCGCCGGTCGCGCTGATCGCGATCAACAGCGCGAGGGCCTGCCTGCCGACCGATCCCGCGGTGCGCTCGGCGACGAGCATCGCCGTCATGTTCGCGCCCGAGCCCGCGCTCCGAAGGCCCTCGAGGCCGAGCACCCGGCCGGCGCCCGCGACCACGAGCAGATACGCGACGCCGACGAGGATCGTGCCGAGCGCGAGCGCGCGAGGCAGCGTCGTGCGCGGCTCCTTCACCTCGCCTGCGAGCGCGGTGAGATCGGCCCAGCCGTCGTACGCCCACATCGCCGCGATCAGCGCGGCGAAGAGCCCCGCGGCGCTCGGCTCCGTGCGCACGACGACTTCCTCGAGCGGAGGGACCACCGCGGGCGTGAAGGGCAGCGCCAGCCCGACGACCGCGAGCGTGATCACCCCCGCATACTTCACCGCGGTAATCGACGTCTGCTGCGCGGCCGAAAAGCGCGTGCCGAGCAGCGCCGAGCCCACGACGAAGATCAGGATCGCGATCGCGAGGGGTCGCTCCGATCCTTCCGGCCAGCCCAAGAGCGAGCCGACCGCGCCGGCGCCGAGGAGGCAGAAGCTCCCGATCGCGCTCGGCGCGAGCAGCGCGACCTGGGCCCAGCCGTACACGAACGCGAGCCGCTCGCCGTAGCGCTGGCGCAGCGGTTCGTAGAGGCCGCCCGCGCGAGGGAAGCGCACCGCGAGCTCCGCCACACAGAGCGCGCCGCACAGCGCGATCACGGCCCCGAAGATCCAGACGAGGAAGCCCGCCTCGAGGCTGCCGGCCTCGCGCACGACCGAGGCGGGGCGTTGGAAGATGCCGGTCCCGATCGTCGAGTTGATCACGATCGCCGTCGCGGCGATCCACCCGATGCGCCGCGTGAGGCGCGCCTCGTGGGCGTCGTCCGCGGGCGCCGTCGCTCGTTCGCTCACGCCCGCTGTCAGGTCCCGGGGACCTGGAACGCGATGTCGTTCTTGGTGAGCAGATCCTTGAAGAGCTGCTTGTCGTTCGCCTTCAGGTAGGCCTCGACCGCCTCCACCTTGTCGGTCTTCACCAGCTCGAGCAGGTGGTCGTTCATCGACTGCATGCCGAGCGCGCGGCCGGTCTGCAGCACGCTCTGCAGCTGGAAGGTCTTGCCCTCGCGGATGAGGTTGGAGACCGCGGGCGTGGTCAGCAGCACCTCGTACGCCGCCACGCGGCCGCCGCCCTTCTTCTTGCACAGCACCTGCGAGATGACCCCGCGCAGCGACTCGCTGAGCATCGTGCGGATCTGCTCCTGCCGATCCGCGGGGAACTGATCGATGATGCGGTCGACGGTGGAGGGCGCGCTCGTGGTGTGGAGCGTGCCGAACACGAGGTGGCCCGTCTCGGCCGTCTCGATGGCGATCGCGATCGTCTCGAGATCCCGCATCTCACCGACCAGCACGATGTCGGGATCCTCGCGGAGCGCGGCGCGCAGCGCCGACTTGAACGACTGGGTGTGCGTCGAGATCTCGCGCTGGTTCACCAGGCACTTCTTGTTCGGGTGAACGAACTCGATGGGATCTTCGATCGTGATGATGTGATCGGCGCGACGCTGGTTGATGAGATCGATGAGCGTCGCGAGCGTCGTCGACTTGCCGCTGCCGGTCGGGCCGGTGACCAGCACCAAACCTTTGGAGAGGTTGCAGAGCTCGAGCACCTTCGGCGGGATGCCGAGCTTCTCGGGCGGCAGGATGTCGAAGGGGATCTGCCGGAAGACCCCGCCGATGCCCTTGCGATCCATGAAGAGGTTGGCGCGGAAGCGCGCGAGGCCCTCGATCGTGTGGGCGTAGTCGGTGTCGTGGACCTTGCTGAACTCTTCCTTGTTCCGGGTCGGCGTAATCTCGAGGAGCATCTGCCGCAGCTCCTGATCGCTCGCGGGGCCGCGCGCGTAGAGCGGGACCATCTGAATCGCGTCGCGGAGGTTGCGGACCTGACCGATCCTCGCGTTGACGTCCTTCATCTGCTTGACCGCATGCGCTCTGGCCAGCGGACTGTCGACGGCCGAACCGTCGTGAAATTCGACGATGCAGGGATAGGATTTGATCGACAGGTAGGCGGCAGCATCGAGCGGTTTGCGTTTGACGAGCCAGGAATCGAAGAAGTCGTTGACCGCCTCGTGAACGTCCTTCGATCCGTCGATCCGCGGACTGTCGGAGGTTTCGATCGTGGTCAGTGCCTCGCCTGTCGGAAGGTTTTCGAGAAACAGTTTGTCGAGCAGGTTCTTCCACCAGTCGAACAAACCCTGCCAGCGTTTGACATGCCGGTCGTAATTGTTGCCCGCCCTGACGTCGGAGTTGGCCGATGTCAGATGGCCGTTGAAGAGCGCGGCATAGGCGGCGGAAGAGCGATA
>CAYZQM010000296.1:0-7346 GCA_964480175.1 uncultured Sandaracinaceae bacterium | reverse complement strand
GTCTCTGCTTCTGTCTCTGCTTCTGTCTCTGCTTCTGTCTCTGCTTCTGTCTCTGCTTCTGTCTCTGTTTCTGTCTCTGGTTCTGTTTCTGTTTCTGTCTCTGTTTCTGTCTCTGCTTCTGTCTCTGAATCGGGCACGGGCGCGGGCGCGGGCACGGGCGCGGGTCTGAACGAGACCATGCCGCCTCTCTAGGGTGGTCGGCCTCTGTCTCTGTCTCTGTCTCTGTCTCGGGCACGGGCGCGGGCGCGGGAGGCCCGGCGGGATCAGAGGCCGCTCACCCGCACGATCCCGCCCTCCCGCCTACCATCGCGGGTCACTTCGAACGTCGCGTACGCGATCCGGCCGTGCACCCCGCTGAGCCCGGTGACGCGCGCGGGACCGTCGACGGGGCTGGCGAACTCGAGCGCGAAGTCGATGCTGTCGCCGATGCCCACCGTGCGCTGGTAGGTGCCGTCTTCGGCGAGGAGGTGGATCGCTGCGTGCTCGCCGGTGCGCAGGAGCGCGATGCCGGACGTCGCCGGGCGCGCGATCTGGAACGTCGCATCCAGCCCCTCGGGCACGCTGATGGGATGCGTCGCGCCGTCGAAGCCCACGAGCTCCGGCGGTCCGCGGCGGGTGACGAGGACGGCGTCATCCGCGACCAGCGTCGCGAACGCCAGATCGCGTGCGCGCAGGCCGAGCGACTCGGGTGCGTGGGTCAGCGCGTCGTCGCCCGAGATCCGCACCAGCGCGCGGCCCACCCGGGCGATGGCGAAGTCGCCGCCGGAGTGCGCGCTCAGCTGCGCGGTGCCGAGGGCGAGCGGTGGGACCGTCAGGTCGTCGCCGTCGAAGCGCAGGACCTCGTCGCCGTCACCGAAGTAGAGGTGCCCCGCGTCGTCGGCGGCGAGCTGCGCCTCGGCTGCGTCGAGACCTTCACGCGCCCAGGTCCCACCCTCCGCGAACTCCTGGTGTGCCCGCAGCCGGCAGTCGCGCGAGCGGAGGATCTCCAGCGCCCGCAGCGCGCCGTCGCTCGCCAGCACCAGCACGCCGTCGCTGCGCCAGTCGATCGCGCCGATCGCAGCGCGCTCGCCGCCGTCGATCGGGGCATCGAGCGTGCACACCAAGAGCTCGGTCTCGCCCTCGGCCGGGAGCGTCCCGACGGCGCCGGGTGGAAGCGGCACTTCCTCCGCTGGCGCCGTGGTCTCGGGCGCGGCGGGCTCCGCTTCCCGCTCGGTGGTGGGCTCGGGGTGGGGCGGGTCGTCGGACCCACATGCGACGAGTGACGCGAAGAGCGCAGCAACGACGCCCGTTCTCGTGATCGATGGCGCTCTCACGAGCCCTCCTCGCGCGGCAGGTAGGCGATGACGCGGATCTCCGCGAGCAGCGCGTCGACGGTGTCGTGGTCGCCGAGCTCGAGCACGACGCCCGCGCCTGGCGTGTCGCTGCCCGCGTCGTTGCGCCAGCCCACGACGCCGTCGAGCGAGAGCGCGGCGACGTTCAGGGTCACGCTGGTGCCCACCGCGGGCGCGTCGGCCATCGGCACGAAGACCCCGACCGCGCCCTCGTCCGCCACGTAGCGGAAGACGAACGCACGCTCGTCGCTGTCGAGCGAGAGGGCCACGCGGTCCATTCGACGCGAATAGGCGACCCAGCGCCGGAAGGCAAGGCGCGGCCCATCGACCGCTCGTCGCGGCGATCACGCCGCTCGTCGCCGCGCGGCCGCCCGACGCGGCGAGCCGCACCAGAACCAGCGCATGTCCAAGACCCACTTCGCGCTCGCCCTCGCTTCGCTCGTGCTCTGGCTCGCGATCCGCGCGCCGGTCTCCGCGCAAGACGGAGGCTTCACCGTCGAAGAGCGCGGCCTCCTGCTCCGCGGCGAGCTGGTGCGCCGCGACCTGTCCCGCCTCGAGGGAGGTCGGATGCTCTATGGCGGCGCGAGCTGGCAGCGCGTCGAGGCGCCCATCGAAGACGTGTGGGAGGTCGCGATCGATCCCGCGGCGCTCACCCAGCTCATCCCCTCGCTCGACGGCGCGCGGGTGGTGTCGTCCCACGATGGAGAGCGCCTCGTCGAGATGCACCACAGCTACGGCATCGCGGAGACCCGCTACCACATCGTGATGCGCTTCGATCCGAGCGATCACGCGCTGCGCTTTCAGCTCGATCCCAGCCGGCCTCACGACATCCGATCGGGCTACGGGCACATGCGCCTGACCCGCTACCGAGGCGGCACCATCGTCGAGTGGGGGATGCTGGTCGATCCGGGCGCGGGCGTCGTGATGGATCTCTTCGGGCCGATGCTCGGCGAGTGGCTGCTCTTGCCGCCGCGTTGCATGCGCGACGCCGTCGAGCCGGGGAGGTCGCCCTCGTGCTGAGCCGCCCGAACGAGACGGCCGTCATCACCGGCGCGAACACGGGCGTCGGTCGCGCGACCGCAGAGGCGCTCGCGGACAGCCACGCGCTGCTGCTCTTGTGCCGCGATCCCCGGCGCGCTGCGGAGGTGATGGCGCAGCTCCGCGTCCGGGGCGCGCACGTGCGCTGCGTGCCGATGGATCTCGCCTCGCTCGACTCGGTGCGTGGCGCGGCGCGCGCGATCGACGAGCCCATCGACGTGCTGATCAACAACGCCGGGGTCGGCGGCGCGCGCGGCGTGACGCGTGACGGCTTCGAGCTCGCGTTCGGGACCAACCACCTCGGGCACTACTTGCTCACGCGGCTCTTGCTGCCGCAGCTCGCGCCGAGCGGGCGCGTGATCCACCTCGGCTCGGGGGCGCACGCTCGGGTGAAGGGGATCGCGCTCGATCGCTGCGAGGGACCCACCCGATCGATCACCGGCATCGAGGAGTACGGCGTCTCCAAGCTCGCCCAGATGCGCTTTCATCGATCGCTCACCGCGCGCGGCGTGATGAGCGTGGTCGCCGATCCCGGGGACGTCGCCTCGGAGGCCTACCGGCACCTGCCGCCGATCGCTCGATCGCTGTGGACCTGTCGTATGAAGTCGCCGAAAGAGGGCGCGCGCACCTCGGTCTACTGCGCGAGGAGCCCGCGGGTGCGGGCGGGAGAAGCGTACGTCGACGCGCGTCCCTTCGCGCTCGCCTCGAGCGCCGACGATCAGGTGCAAGCGCTGTGGGACGCCAGCGCCGCGTGGGTGGGGCTGCCCTCGTGAGCAAGCGACTGCTCGGCATCGTGCTCGGGATCGGCGGGATCCTCGTGGTGATCGCGGTGGTGCGCGACGTGGGCGCGCAGGCGCTCTTGGACGTGCTCGTGCTGGGCGCGCCGTGGTTGCCCTGGCTGATCGCGCTCGAGGTGGGCGCGGCTGCGCTCGACGCGCTCGCGATCCGCGTACTGCACGGCGAGCGCACCGAAGGCGCCGTCCACGCACGCGCGGCGCTGCTCGCGACGCTCTCGGTGCACACGCTGCCGGGGGGCCGAATGCTCGGTGAGGTCCTCCGCGCGTCGTCGATCGCATCTGGAAGCGGAGCCGGGCCGGAGGCGTTCGTTCGGTCGGGGGCGATCGCGCTGGTGGGGCACGGGCTGCACGTGCTCTGCGTCGCGGTGATGGCGAGCGTGGCGGCGCTGGCGGTCGATGGCCCGCTGCGCTGGGCGCTCGCGCTGGTCGCGGCCTGGACGCTCGTCCTCGGGACGGCGCTGGTCGCGGCGCCGCGTTCGCTTCGTCTCCTCCGCTGGCTCGCCTCGCGTACCGGCCTGACCAAGCTCGCTGACGTGGTCGTGCTCGAGCGCATCGACGGCGCGCCGCGTGCTCTCGCGCTCTCGGCGCTCTCCCGGCTCGTGCACCTGATCGCGGCGGGGGTCGCGGTGCAGGCGGTCTTGGCGGCGCCATCCGTGATCGATGGCGCGATCGTCGGCGAGGCATTGCAGCTGCTCGCCGCGAACGTGGGCGACGCCGTGCCGGGCCAAGCCGGCGTGATCGAGGGGACGTTCCGATCGCTGGCGGGATCGCTCTACCCGAGCACCCATCCCGAGGTCGCGGCGCGCGCCGCGGTCGCGGTCGCGCTGCTCTTGCGCGCGAGCCGGATCGTCGTCGCTGCGGCCTCGGGCCTCCTCTATGTTCTCCTCGGTGCGCTTCCCCAGCGGCTCCCGCGCGCGCTGGCTCGTCCCGCCGTGTTGCTCGGGCTCCTCGCCCTGATGCCGAGCCCGAGCGCGGCGCAGACGCACGTCGTCGTGCACCAACGCATGGTCGGCCTGGTGAATCCGGTCGGGGCCGAGCACGCGATCTCGCTGGGTGTGCGCGTCGATCACGACGACGGAGTCGATCCGCTCCGCGAAGGCACCCACCTCGAGCTCGGCGGCGTGGCCTACGTCTCGCCGATCTCCCAGCTGAGCGGCGGCTACGTGCAGGTGAGCCCGTGGGCGTTCTTGGTGCTGCGCGCCGAGCTCCTCAGCCTCACGCAGTGGCCCATCGGGATGGACGGCGCGGGCTACTACGCGGTCGAGGGCAACGATCGACTCGTCGGTGGCCTCTCGGCCGACGACGGCGCGGTCGCCGCGGGCTTCGATCTCCAGCTGAGCGCGACGCTCCAGCTCGCGGTGCAGATCGACGCCGTGCGTCCGATCTTCTTGGCGCAGCTGATGCTCGAGCACGAGACGCTCGGCGACGCGCCCTTTCACTACGACCCGCGCTACGACTTGGTGCTGGCGCGCCAAGACTGGATGCTCGCCGCGAGCAGCTACGCGCTGCTGGAGATCGCGGCGTCGCCTCAGGTCGCGCTCCGCTTCGGGGCGTTCGACGATCTGCGGTTCGTTCCGCGGTCGGGCTACGCCAACCACGTGCTCGGGCCCGTCGCGATGCTCGCGCTCACCGAGCTCGACCCTGCAGTCCCCGAGATCCTCGTGCTGATCAGGGCGGGCGAGCACCTCGATGCCTCGCGACGCGAAGGCGAGTGGACGGGGCTGCTCGCGGTGCTCTGCACCTACGAGCTCGGAGCGGTCGATCGCGGAGCCGATCCCAGCGCCGTCGATCCCGCCCGACCTCCCCGCGCCCGAGCCGGGGACCGAGACGAAGGCAGAGCCGGAAGCCGCACCCCGGGACCGTCGTGAACGTGATCGTGATTGTGACGATCCGTGAGCAGCAGCAGAGGCCGAGACAGAACCAGACACAGAACCGGAACCAGAGCCAGAGCCAGAGACAGTGACAGTGACAGTGACAGAGCCAGTGACAGAGACAGCCGCTGCGCAGCGCGACCGTCGTGAACGTGATCGTGAACGTGGACGATCTCGGACCCGGCACTGTGTGAACGTTCTCGGAACCGCCGACGTGAACAGACTCGGAACCGGCGACATGAACGATCTGGGGACCGGATCCGTTCGGTGAGCGCGTCTCCCGCGCTCCGTGGGATACCCTGGGCCCGCCTCATGGTGAGCTCGCCCCAGACGGAACCACCGCTCGCCGAGGCGTCGTCGCGTCCGATCCCTCGGATGCTCGCCGCGTCCGCGCTGGTCTTGCCGCCGGTCTTGCTCATCGCGTTCGAGCCCGACGGCACCCGCCATCCGATGCTGCATCAACTGCGCAGCCTGCTCGCGGTGTGGCTCTACACGGTCGGCGTCGTGCTGATCATCCACGCGGTCACCGAGCTCGTCGCGCGCGCGACGCGCGGTCGCTGGCCGCTGCGCGCCGTCGAGGGCGCCGGCGTGCTCGCCGCGCTCCTCTCGGTGTTGGTGATGTCGATCCCCGTCGCACCGCTGCTCGCGTCGGTGTGCCCCGGCATCGAAGGGCACGAGGCGGACCTGGTCTTGCGCGGCACCGTGCTCGGCGCGGTGTACGCGGTGGTCGGGCTGATGTTGGGCCACAGCCAGCGCGCGTTCGTCGAGAGCCGGCTGATGGCCGAGCGGGCCCAGCGCACGGCGGCGGAGGCGCGCCTGGCCGCGGTCACCGCGCGCACCCAGCCCCACTTCTTGGCGAACGCGCTGAACACGATCGCAGCCTCGGTGCGGGAAGATCCTGCGCGCGCCGAGGATCTGATCGAGCGGCTCGGCGGCCTCTTCAGCCACGCGCTCGCGAGCGGCGTGAGCGAGGTGCCGCTGCTCGACGAGCTGAGCGCGGCGAAGAGCTACCTGGTGGTGCAGGCCGCGCGCTTCGGCGATCGGCTCACGTTCGAGGTGTCGATCGACGACACGCTCGCAGACGACGAGGCCCAGCGGGTGCCCGTGATGTCGATCGTCCCTCTGGTGGAGAACGCGGTGCTGCACGGCCTGTCGGTGCCCGCGACGAACGTCCGGGTGCAGCTCTCGGCGCGGATCGACGGCGACGTGATCATCGAGGTCCGCGACGATGGACCGGGTCCCGGCGGCACCCAGCACGAAGGCCACGGGACGGGGCTGCGCGAGCTGCGGGAGCGACTCGCGCTGCTTCATCCGGACGAGCGCGCGAGCCTTCTGCTCGAGCGCGACGGAGCCACCACGCTCGCGCGCCTTGCCGTCCCGCGTAGGAGCGGCGCGTGAAGATCCTGCTCGTCGACGACGAGGCGCCCGCGCGGGCGCGCCTCACCCGGCTGCTCGGCGGGCTTGGGCAGAACGACGTCCTCGAAGCGGAGAGCGCCGCCGCGGCGCTCGGGCAGCTGCGTGCGCATCCGATCGATCTCGTGCTCCTCGACGTGAACATGCCCGGCATGGATGGGCTCTCGCTCGCCGCGCTCGAGCGGCTGCCGCCCGTGGTCTTCGTGACCGGCGATCCCGCGCACGCCGCGCGTGCGTTCGACGTCGAGGCCGTCGACTTCCTGACCAAGCCGGTGAGCGCGGAGCGCCTCGCGCGCGCGCTCGAGCGGGCCCAGCGCACCGCGGCGGTGCCCGCGTCGAGCGAGCCGCCGATCCGCCTCCGGGTGATCGACGCCGACAAGGAGCGCTTCGTCGATCTCCGCGGCGTCGAGCTGTTCCGCGCGGAGCACAAGTACGTCGCGTTTCGCCTGGGAGCCGAAGAGCTCCTGGTGCGCGAGTCGCTCGACGAGCTCGAGGCGCTGCTCGCGCCGCATGGATTTCTCCGCGTGCATCGCGGAGCGCTGGTGCGGCTGGACGCGATCGCGGCGCTCGACGGCGAGTCGGTCACGCTCGCGAGCGGCGCGGCGGCGCCTGTCTCTCGCCGATCGCTGCCGGCGCTGCGTGCGCGTCTTCGGGCCCGCTGATCGTCCGCACGCCGCGCCAACTGCGCCGTCGAGCTCACCGCGCACGTGTGCAGGAGAACTTGGGGGGTGGGGCGGGATGATCGGTTTGCGATGGAAGGCGCGCCGCTGAGGCTGCTGCTCGTCGAAGGCGCGTTCACGTTCACGACCACGATCACGACTGTTGATTAGTCACATCTGGCGCTGCTTCCCAAGGGGATCGAGCTGTTATCTAAGGCTCGGATGAAGAAGAAGGTG
>CAYZQM010000295.1:0-7367 GCA_964480175.1 uncultured Sandaracinaceae bacterium | reverse complement strand
CACGTGATCCTGCCGCGATCGATCTACGCGGAGACCGCCCGCCTGGGCCGCGAGCGGTGGCCGCGCTTCGGGATCGACGTGACGTTCGCCGACGCGACGGACGTCGCGGCGGTCGAGGCGGCGCTCACCGAGAAGACCAAGGTCGTCTACCTCGAGACGCCCGCGAACCCGACGCTCGCTGTGAGCGACGTCCGCGCGATCGCGGAGCGAGCGCACGCGCGCGGCGCGCTGGTCGTGGTCGACTCGACGTTCGGGACGCCCTACCACCAGCAGCCGCTGGCGCTGGGCGCGGATCTCTCGCTGCACTCGGCCACCAAGGCGATCAGCGGGCACGGCGACACCCTCGGCGGCGTGGTCTCCGGCTCGCGCGCCCTGATCGCGCGGGTGCGCGACGAGTCGGTGCGCATGCAGGGCGCGGTGATGTCGCCGCTGGTCGCGATGCTCGTGGCGCGCGGCGCGCGCACGCTCGTGCTCCGGATGGAGCGCGCGAGCGCGAGCGCGCACGAGCTGGCCCGTCGCCTCGAGGCCCACCCGAGCATCGAGCGGGTCCACTACCCAGGGTTGTCGAGTCACCCCCAGCACGCGATCGCCGCGGCGCAGATGCAGCGGGGGTTCGGCGCGATGATCGCCATCGAGGTGCGCGGCGGCGTGCCGGCGGGGAAGGCGGTCTACGATCGCCTCGAGGTGTTCTCCCGCGCTGTGTCGCTCGGCGACGTGCGCTCGCTCGCGACCCACCCGGCATCCACCACGGCCGTGTCGATGTCGCGCGACGCACGCCTGGCGGCTGGCATCGGGGATGGGCTCTTGCGGCTCTCGATCGGGATCGAGGACGTCGAAGACCTCCACGACGATCTCGAGCGCGCGCTGCGGTAGCGGCATGGACGAGCCGATCTTCTTCAGCACCCGCGCGCACGTGCTCCTGTGTACGGGACCGCGATGTGCGATGGCGGGGAGCCGACGGGTCCTGAACGAAGCGACCGACGCGCTCGAGCAGCGCCGCGTCGCGTACTACCGGCAAGGAGGCACGGTGCGCCTCACCGAGGCCGGGTGCCTCGGCGCGTGCGCCTTCGGTCCCACGGTCGCCGCGTACTACGCGCAGCCGGACGGGCAGCTCACCGAGGCCTGGTACGTCGGCATGACCACCGACAAGGTGGTCGCCCTCGCCGAGGCGCTGCACGACGGGGAGCCGCCCCCCGAGGACGGTCGCTTCGACGCGAACAAACCGCGCACCCCGTGACGCGCGCGCTGCGAGCGGGGTACGAGCGCAGAAAGCCCGCACCTCTCGGTGCGAGCTCTCTGGTTCTGCTCCTACCCGGGCTGCTGCTCCGCGAACGGGCGCGGTAGCGCTCAGGCGGCGAGCGCGGCGACCTGGGCGGTCAGGCGCGACACGTAACGCGAGCCCGCGTTCTTGTGGTAGACGCCCTTGCTCACGGCCTGATCGACGCGCTTGACCGCGGCGGCGAGCGCCTCGGTCGCGGCCTTCTTGTCGCCCTTGGCGACCGCGTCGCGGACCTTCTTGAGGACCGTGCGGACGGTGGTGCGGACGTGCTTGTTGCGGGCGGTGCGCTTCTCGGTCTGACGGACGCGCTTCTTGGCTGAGTCGACGTTGGCCATGCTTCTTCCAGTGATGCGCCGGACGGTCCCAGCGCGAAAAGGGCGCCAAAGCTAGCGGGAGCGACGGACCTGTCAAGGAGAGACGCTGGGTTGCGCCCAAAGGGCGGGCCATGGAACCATGGCCGACGTCATGAGGTGGCAGGCCGTTCGAAACCTCCTCCCGGCGATCAGCGTCTTCTTGGCGGCGGTGGCGTGGGCCCAGCCGCCCGCGGACGCCCCGGCGAGCGATGCTCCGGCTGCCGCGTCCGAGGAGACACCCCGGCGATCGCGCAGCCGGTCCCGCACCACCCGCGAGCGCCGTCGGACCCGCCGCGCCGCCCCGCCTCGGGACCGCACCAGCGTGTCGGTGGGGCACCACAACCGAGGGCGCCTGTTGAACGGCGCGGAGCTGGTCGCCTCCGAGCACCTGCGACTCAAGCACCCAGACGGAGACCAGCACCACGGGACCGACGAGCTGGTCGCCGTGCTGAACACGGCGTCGGACACCGTGTGGACCGCGCTGCCGGGCAACCCGCTCACCCTCGGCGATCTCTCGCGCCACAGCGGGGGCCGCTTTCGCCCGCACCGCTCCCATCAGAACGGCCGCGACGCGGACGTGGGCTTCTACATCCACGACCTCGAGGGCGCGCCGGTCGCGAGCAACCGCTTCTACGACTTCGGCCCGATGGGCACGACCAGGCACGACCCCAGCTGGCGCTTCGACGACGCCCGCAACTGGATCCTCGTCGAGTACCTGTTGACCCAGACCGATGCGCCCATCCAGTACCTCTTCATCTCGCGCGAGCTGCGGCGTCGGCTCCTCGTCGAGGGTCACCACCGTGGTGCCGATCCCGAGATCTTGGCGCGCGCTGCCCGGGTGCTCTACCAGCCGCCCGTCGGCGGACGTCACCGGGATCACCTTCACGTGCGGGTCTACTGCGACCCCTCCGATCAGCCACGCTGTCACAACGACGGCCCCCTCCACCCCTGGCTGCGGGGGAGCAGTGCGCTCGAGGACGCGGCCAGCCGCAGCATGACGGGCCTCGAGGACGTGGTGTCGGCGCTGGCGTTCTTCACGCCTTCGACGGAGGCAGCGGACGACGCCGAGATCGATGAGCCGCCGCCGTCGCGGTCGCGGGCCCGCTCCCGTCGTCGCCGCTCGCGGTCGCGGTCACGCCGCTGACCCCGCGCGGGAAGGCCGCGCGCCCAGCGCTCGCGGGAAAGCACCCCATCTCGTCGGGAGCGCGGTGTAACGTCGCCGCGCCCGGGCCCGAACGATGAGCTTGTCCGATGAGGAACTGATGGCAGCGTACGTGCGAGGCGACAGCCGAGCGTTCGACACGCTCTTTGCGCGGTGGGCCCCCAAGCTCTCCGCGTTCTTTGCGCGCTCGTTCGGCCGGGGCGGCACCAGCGACGACGTGCTGCAGACCACGTTCCTCAAGATCCATGCGGCCAAAGACACGTTCCAGCAGGGCTTGCCGTTCCGTCCTTGGCTCTACGGGATCGCGTCGAGGGCGCGCGCCGACGAGCTGCGCAAGCGCTACCGCCTGAAGAAGAACGTGGCCGATGCCGACCTCGGGGACCTCGATCTCGCGAGCGACGACCCCGAGCTCGCCGAGCAGACCGATCGGGTGCGGAGGGTCCAGAAGGCGATCGCGCGGCTGCCCGAGGCGCAGCGCGCGGTGGTGCTGCTGCACCGCTACGAGGGGCTGACGTTCGGGGAGGTCGCCGAAGCGCTGAGCATCGCCGAAGGCAAGCCGGTGCAGGAGGGCGCCATCCGGGTGCGGGCGTTCCGGGCGTACGAGACCTTGCGGGCGGCGCTCGCCGATCTGCGCGAGGAGGGCACGTGAGCGAGCACCTGCGCACGAGCGAGCTCGCTGGGATCGCGATGCTCTCGCCGGACGACCCTGAGCGGACGCGGGCCGATGCCCACGCGACGAGCTGCCCGAAGTGCGCGGCCGCGCTGCGGGATGCGCAGATCTCGCTCGGCGCGCTCGACGTGCTCGGCGCCCTCGAGAGCGACGGACCGAACGAGCAGGTCAAGCAGGGCGTCTTCTCTGCGATCCGCGCGGACGCGGCGAGGATTGCGCGCGAAGGGTGGGTGGTGCTGGTCGGCGCTGCGATCGCGATCGCGCTCTCGTTCCTCATCTTTCCGATCCGCAACGGCGCGGCGCTCGATCACATCGAGGGACTCGTCGCGGTGGCGGTCGCGCTCTTCGCGATCTTCTTCGCCTCGACGGCCGCGCGCGCGAAGATCGCCGTGGGCGTGGTGCTCGCGTGCTCGCTCTGCTTGGTGGCGCTCGAGGTCGACGCCGATCCCGATCCTGCGGCGTACCACGGCGCGTTCTGCTCGGCGGTGCTCGGGGCGTCGGCGATCCTGCCTGCGTGCGTCGCGGGCTGGCTCGCAGTGCGCATCCTCGAGCCCGGCGCGGGCTGGCGCATCGCGGCGCGCGCGGGCGCAGCAGGGCTCGCAGGTCAGGGCGCGCTCGCGCTCTTGTGCGTGAACCACGGCTCGCTGCACCTCTTGCCGTTCCACTTCTTGGGGCTGGTCGCGGCGATGGTCGTTAGCGCGGCGATCCCGGCGATCGCCCAGCGCTTGCGGCCCACCACGACGTAGCCGTTGATCAGCACCCGGTGACGCGTGCGACCGAGCGGACGTGGTCGTTCGGACGAGGGCCCTCAGCGCCGCCGCCTCCGCACCGCGCTCGCGATCTCGCCGAGCTCGGGCGCGCGGAGGAGCGCGCAGGCCGCGACGTAGCCGGCGCCCGCGGCGAGCGATGCGCCGATCAGCACCGCGATGTTCCTCGGATCGTTCCCGCCCGCGCGCCAGTCGCCGAGCGTCGCGACCATCCATCCCGCGATCCCAGCGACTCCGCTCGCGGCGAGCAGGCGCACGCTCGCGAGCGCGAGCGGGCCGCCTTCGCCAGCGATCGGCAGCACCTCGGGGTGGCGCGCACGCAAGAGGCCCCACAGCACCACGAACTGCACCAGCCCCGCGGCGCTGATCGCGATGGCGATCCCCACGTGGCCAAAGGGGCCGCGCAAGAAGAACGCGAGCGACGAGAACGCCGCGAGGTTCGCGGCGCTGGCCCACACGGGGCTGCGCGTGTCTTGGTGCGCGTAGAACACCGGGACCAGCACCCGCACCAGCGCGATGAAGGCGACGCCCGCGCCCTGAAAGAGGAGAGAGCGGCTCGTCTCGACGACGCTGCCGTACTCGAACGCGCCGCGGCCGAAGAGCACCGTCACGATCGGCTCGGCGAGCGCCACCAAGAGCGCGCTCGCAGGCAGCGCGACGAAGAGCGCGTGACGCAGACCCGTCACGAACGTCGCGCGCAGCGCGGGTGCATCCCCTTGCGCCCGCAGCGCGCTCAGGCGCGGGAGGCTCGCCGACGCGAGCGCGAGCGCGAACATCCCCTGTGGGATCTCGACGAGGCGCTGGCCGTAGTAGAGGTAGCTCTGCGCGCCCGGCTCGAGGTAGCTCGCGAAGAGCCGCGCGAGCATGACGTTCACTTGGTAGACGCCCAGGCCCACCGTCAGCGGGAGCAACAGCGCGAGCGCACGCTTCACGGCCGGATCGGCGGGGCGCAGGCGCGGCAGCGCGAGGTGATCGATCTTCGCGAGCGCAGGCCACTGCGCGATCACTTGAAGCGCGCCTCCGAGCAGCGCCGCGATCGCGAGGCTGGTGATCGGCGACATGCCCATCGAGACGACGACCGGCACGAGCACGAACGGCGCCGCGATCAGCGCGACGTTGAGCAGCGCCGGGGTGAGCGCGGGCACGGCGAAGCGCCCGTTTGCGTTCAGTGCCGCCATGCCCAGCGCGGCGCTCCCCATGAAGAACACGTAGGGGAAGACGATGCGCACCAAGAGCACGGTCTCTTCGAAGCGCCCGGGGGTGTCGCGGTAGCCATCGGCATACAGGCTCACGAGGAGCGGCGCGAAGAGGACGCCGAGCGCGCTCACAATCGCGAGCACCATCAGCAGCGCGCCCGACAGCACCCGGTGCACGTCCTTGGCGCGCTGCTCGCCTTCCTTTGCGCGCGCCTCGGTGTAGAGCGGGATCACCGCGGAGCTCACCGCGCCCTCGGCCAAGAGACCGCGGAGCGCGTTGGGGATGGTGAAGGCGACGAAGAACGCGTCGGTCGCGGCGACGGAGAACGAGGCCGCGATCACCATGTCGCGCGCGGCGCCGAGCACCCGCGACACCAGCGTCCCGAGCGCGACGATGCCCGCGCTGCGGGTCACGCTCGGGCCGTCGGTCGGGCCCGGGGAACGGGGCCCGTCCGCAGCCGTGTCGTTCGGGCGGGTCATGCTGTGGCCGGACTATCCAAGCGGGCCGTGCGGGTGGCAACGAATCGACGCGCGCGCGCCATTCCGATGGATCACCACGTGAGCAGCGCGAGGCCGAGGGCGCCCGCGACGTAGAGCACGCCCGCGTCGAAGGGTTTGGCGACGGGACGCCCTGGGCCGCCGAGGAACGTCGCCGCGAGGATCGTCGCCGAGGTCGCGAGCGCGAGCGCGAGCACGATCGCCGTGAGGCGTGGCAGGGGCACGGGCGAGAGCACCGCGCCCATCGCCGCGCCAGCCACGGCGGCGAGCACCCCGAACGGGCTGACGCGCATCGGATCGCGCACCCGCATCGCGCGCTCACGGAGCACGTCCACGATCGCTGCGCCCAAGAGGAGCGCGATCGGCGCGAGCGAGATGCCGCTCGGCGTGCTGGTCGTGAGCGCTTCGCTGCGCAGCGAAGCGGTGCTCAGCGCAGCGCCGATCGACACGAGGTGCGCGGCGCGCTGGGGGCGCCGCTCCTTGCGGAGCGAGACCCGCAAGCCCGCGCCGATGCCCGCGACGGCGGAGAGCAGTACGGCGCCCCCGATGAGGGGACCCCGGCTCAGCGCCGCGCCGAGGACGAGGCCGAGCGCCAGCTGCGCGAGCAAGAGCCCCAGCCCGAGGCGGAGGACGTCACGCATCGTCGTCGGGGCGCCGACCCGACGGCGCGTCCTCGTCGGACGCGTCCGCGTCGGCGCCGGCGTCGGGGGCGCCTTCGTCGATGGGGCGCGGCGCGTCCTCGGCGTCCGCGGCCGCGCCATCGCAGAAGCGCTCCCACGGCTCGAGCGACGGGTCGGCGCTGCGCACCGCGTTCTCGACGCAGGCGGCGAACGCGCCCTGCGCGCTGCTGAAGAGAGGGCGCGCGGCGGCGAGGAGCGCGTTGCGGATCTGGAGTCGATCGGAAGCGCTCGCGCGCACCGCGGCGGGTAACGGCAGCTCGGCGATCTCGAGCGCCAAGCGCAGGTAGAGCACCCCGAGCACGGCGGCCGCGACGACGACCTCACCGTCCTCGACGTCGTCGCCGTGGTCGATCGGATCGAACGCGGTCCGCACTTCGCGCAAGGCGCGCCCGCGGAGCAGCATCCACTCGCGGAGCGGCCCTTCGACGTACGCCTGCACCCCGCTCAAGTCCGCGGCCGCCTCGAGCTCGGGTCGCAGCACCTCACCGCTCGCCCGCGCCAAGCGCACCCCTTCTTCGAGCGGCGGGCGCTCGACCGAGATCCCGTGCGGCAGATGAGGCAGCGCGACGTCGGCGATCTCGAGCTCGGGATCCTCGAGCGCGAGCGACTCGTCGCCGCTCGAGTCGCTGGCCGCGGGGGCGGGATCGCTGGAGCAGCCGGAGGCGAGGAGAGCGAGGGCGAGGGCGAGGGCCAGGGCGGCGGCGAGGGCGAGGGGGAGGGCGAGGGCGGGGGGGAGGGCGGAGCGGGGGGGGGAGGGCGAGG
>CAYZQM010000294.1:0-7378 GCA_964480175.1 uncultured Sandaracinaceae bacterium | reverse complement strand
GCGGCTTGCTCGGCGTCTGCACCCGCACCCCCGTCCCGGCCGGCACCAGCTGCGGAGCCGGGGTGTGCAACGCGACCTCGACCTGCGTCGAGTGCGTCAGCAACGCCGACTGCACCGACGCTGCGCTGCCGTTCTGCGACGTGAGCGCGGCCGTGTGTGTCGAGTGCTTGCTCGATGCGCAATGCGACGACGCGAACGTGTGCACCAACGACGTGTGCTCGGCGGGCCGCATGTGTAGCTCGACCGCTGGCCCCGTCGGTACGCCGTGCGCGACCGGCGCGTGCAGCGCCGTCGGCATGTGCATCGACGTCGCAGTCGCCATCGTCGCGCCCGCCGAGGGCTCGGTGGGCGCGGACGCGACGCCGACGATCAGTTCACCTCGCGCCTCGACATCGTGAGCGCGCTCGTGGTGACGGTCGACGGCACGCCCGTGGGCACGACGACGGCGGACGCGCTGGGCGGCTGGGCCGTCACGCCGGCCGCGCCGCTGAGCGAGGGCGCGCACAGCGTGACCGCGACGGCCACCGTGGCCACCAACGACGCGAGCGACACCAACGCGTTCGAGATCGACCTGTCGACCGCGGTCGCGATCACCGAGCCCGCGGACGCCGCGACGATCATCGACTCGACGCCCGACATCGTCGGCACGGGGGAGCCGGGCGCGACCATCGTGGTCTCGATCGACGGCACCGAGGTGGGCACCACCACCGTCGAGGCCGACGGGACGTGGCGCGTCGCGCTGACGACCGCGCTCGACAACGGCGATCACACCGCGACGGCCGCGGCGACCGACACCTTCGGGCACACCGACACGGCGACCGCGACGTTCACCGTGGATGCGCGCACCAGCGTCGCGATCACCGCACCGGCGAACGGCTCGGACATCAACGATCCGATGCCGACCATCACCGGCACCGCGGCCGCGGGCGCGAGCGTCGAGGTCACCGTCGACGGAACCGTCCTCGGGACCGTCACCGCCGACGCGAGCGGGATGTGGTCCATCCCCACCACCAGCGCGCTCAGCGACGGAGAGCACGTCGTGACGGCGGAGGCGACCGACGCGTTCGGCAACCGCGCGGAGGACACCTCGACCTTCACGGTCGACACCGAGACGACCGTCGAGATCACCGTCGCGACGGCCGAGACCATCGAGGGCACCGGCGAGCCCGGCGCCAGCGTCGAGATCACGATCGACGGTACGGTCGTCGGGACCGTGGTGGTCGACAGCGAGGGCACCTGGGTCCTCGGCCTCGATCCGGCGCTCGGCCCCGGCACGCACGAGGTCACGGCGACGTCTACGGATGAAGCTGGCAACACCGCGACCGACACCGCGGTCGTGACCGTCGACACGCCGGATGGTGGGGTCGACGCGGGCGGTCCGGACGCGGGCGGTGGTGACGCGGGCGTGCCGGACGCGTCGATGAGCGACGGTGGCCTCGACGGCGGCGTGGTGCCGACCGGCGGCGGCCTCGCGGGCGGCGCGCTCTGCAGTGCGCGCCCCGGACAGCCCAGCGGCGGATCGTGGATCCTCGCCCTCGCGCTCGCTGCGCTGGTGGTCATCCGCCGCCGCACCCGCTGAGAAACGCCGCGGGCCTCCCCAAAGGGGTCGCCCGCGGCGCACCAGCTCTCATTTCGCGCGCGACACCGCACGCTTGCAGGCGACGCGCGCGTGCTCGCTTCACGCGGGCCGCTGGACCCAGCGTCGAGCGCGAGCACGTTCGGTCGACCGATCGCCGCCGACGGCGTCCCTCGCGAGGCCCTTCCGCGCTACTTGCGGCCGAGCCAGCGGCGCAGGCGCTCGGCCGACGCGCGGCGTCGCCCCTCGCTCACCTCGGCGCGCTCGGCCACGTCCCCATCCACTTCGTTCGGATGTACGGTGACCGGGCCCGACTCCACGACGATCACTGCGCGATGCATCCCCGTCGGTGTGGCGTCGATGCGCGGCGCGCGGGGCAGCATGCGGCCGTCGCGATCGTCGCCCTTCGCAGCGAGCTCTTCGTCGTACGCCGCGCGCAGCTTGGCGTTGGTGAGCACCCGATCAGCATCGGTGAGGCGGGTGAAGATGGTCTCCATCTTCTTGCGGTAGGAGCCGAGCTTGCGGCCGAACACCCGGTCGGGATGGAAGATCTTGGAGCGGAGGAAGTACTCCTTGTGGATCTCCGCGCGCGCGGCGTCGCGGGCCACGCCCAGCAGCTGGTAGTGGTTGCGGTGCTCGAGCACGGCCCACAGCTCGTCGATCTGCTCGCGGCGCTCGAGGGGGAGCTCGATCTCCTCCCACTCGATCGCGCCGAGATCGCGCAGGCGAACGAGCACGGCGAGCGCTTCGTCGTGGGTCCGGCCGGTGGCCGCCGCGATGTCGCTCGCGTCGGCGGCTCCGTCGACCTGCGACAGCACGAAGGCGTCGAGGGGAGCCAGTGGCAGCTCGGTGATGCGCACCCCGGCGATGCGTCGCGCCACGATGCGTTCACTGCTCATCGGCGCGCGAACCTACCACGCGCGCTCTCGACACGACGAGTGATTTCCGCGCGTCCGACCCGCGGCGGTGACGTGTCAACCGCTCAGGCGGTGGCGATGGCGGGGCTCTCCGGCAGCTTGCCGGCTTCCTTCTTGCGCAGCTCGACGCTGACGAGCTTCGAGATGCCGGGCGACTCCATCGTCACGCCGTAGAGCACGTCGGCCATCTGCATGGTCCGCTTGCTGTGGGTGATGACGATGAACTGCGAGTGCTTGGTCATCGCGCGGATGGCCTCGCAGAAGCGACCGACGTTCGCCTCGTCGAGCGGGGCGTCGACCTCGTCGAGGAGGCAGAACGGGCTCGGGCGGTACTGGAAGATGGCGAACGTGAGCGAGGCCGCCGTCAGCGCCTTCTCACCGCCGCTCATGAGCTCGATGGAGCCGAGCTTCTTGCCGGGCGGCTGGGCGACGATGTCGACGCCGGTCTCCAGCAGGTCCTCGGGGTTGGTGAGCCGGAGCTCGCCGCGACCGCCCCCGAAGAGCCGGGGGAAGATCTGTTGGAAGCGCTCGCTGACGGCGTCGAAGGTCTCCTTGAAGAGGCGCTTGGACTCGCGGTTCATCTGCTTGATCGCCTGATCGAGCTGCGAGAGCGCGTCCTCGAGATCCTTCTTCTGCGCGCTCAGATGATCGAAGCGCTTGGACTGCTCCTCGAACTCTTCGATCGCGGTGAGGTTGATCTCGCCCATGCGCTCGACGAGGCGCGCGAGCTCGTCGATGCGGCCCTTGACCGCCTCGTCCGGGAGCTCGCGCTGGTGGTAGTCGCCCAGGTACTTGGGGAGCTCGAGGCGGTGACGCTCGCGCGTCTGATCGAGCAGGTGCTCGAGCGCCAGCGCGAGCTCGCGCTCTTCGAGGGTGAGATCGGAGCTGCGCTTGTGTCCGGTCTCGATCGCGCCACGCAGGTCCTTCAAGAGACCATCGCGCGCCGACAGCTCGGAGCGCACCTCGTCGTAGTGGGTGCGCGCCGCAGCCAGCACGCCGTGGATGTCCATGGCGCGGGTGACCGCGTACGCCAGCTCCTCGCGGGTGCGTGCCAAGAGCCCGAGGGTCTCGCCCTGCTGCTTGGCGCCCCGCTCGACGTCGGTCCGCAGGCGCTCGCCGCGCTCCCCCAGCTCCTGGATCGATCGCTCGAGGCGATCGAGCGCCTGGCGATCGCTCTCGGCCCGCTGCCGCGCCTGCGCCGCGCGCACCCGGACGTCCGCCACGCGCTGGCTCTGCGCGTCGACCGACGCCCTTCGCTCGACCTGCACTGCCTGGCTCGCCTCGAGCTCGCTCTGCGCCTCGGCGCGCGCCTCGCCGGCTTCGGTGATCTCGTGCTGCGCTTCCTCTTCCTCACCGGTCGACTGCGCGAGCTGTTGTTCGAGCTCACCCAGCTCGAGCGAGACCTTCTCCACCCGCTGGCGGGTGCGGAGCAGGTCGTCGTCGGCGCGCTTGAGGTCCTTGTCGGCCTTGACGATCGCGATCTCGGCGTCGTGCGCTTCGGTGCGCGCCGCATCGAGCGCCGCCTGCCGGCTGGCGATGCCGTTGCGCAGCTCGCCGTGCGCGCTCAGCGCCGCGTTCATGTCCCCATCCAGCTTGGCGACGACGCCGTGCAGGTCGCGGATCTCGCGCTTCACGGCGATCATGTGGGCGCTCTGCTGATCGCCGCGGCCGCCCGTGAGCGCGCCGCCGATCGCGAGCACCTCGCCACGCTCGGTCACCAGCGTCGCGCTGACGCCGCGATCGAAGAGCGCGCGCGCGGTCGCCAAATCGCGCACCACGACCACGTCCTCGAGCAGGTGGCGCACCAGCCACTCGTCGGCCGGCTCGTAGCGCACCAGATCGGCGAGGCGTCCGAGGATCGCGCCCTCTTCCATGACCGGGAGCGCCACGCGCGCGCCCACGACGCGCCGCGGCGTGCGGGGGACGAACGTCGCGCGGCCGCGATCCCCCTCGTCCAAGAAGCGCACCACGTCCTCGGCCGCGTTCAGGTCGGAGACGACGATGTGCTGGAGGCGCTCACCGAGCGAGGCCGCCAGCGCCTGGGTGAGCTCTTGCGGGCACTCGATGCGATCGGCGACCAAGCCGAGCACGCCGCGCTTCTCGCGCTCCTCGTCGTTGCCGGCGAAGCGGGTCATCACCGCGCGCACACCGCCGCCGACGCCCTCGAAGCGCTTCTGGATCTCCTCCAGCGAGCGCAGGCGCGAGCGGCGATCCGCGAGCTCGCTGCGCAGCTTGTCGAGCGATCGCTCGCTCTCACCGATCTGGATCCGCAGCGCCTTGAGCTCTTCGCCGAGCTGTTGCCGGCGCTCCGCGGTGGTGACCTTGCCGCTCGCGAGCGCCTCGGCGCGCGCCTCGAGCTCGCTCTTCTGCTGGCTCAGCTCGACGACGCGCTCGCTCAGCTCCTCGCGCTCGGTGCGCAGGCGCTCGAGGCGCACCATCGCCTCGCCCTTGCGCCGCGCGAAGCCCTCGAGCACGGCGCGCGCGCGCGCGATGCGGCTCCCGGCGTCGCTCAGCCGCTTCTGCGCGAGGTTCACCGTGTTCTCCGCCTCGGCGAGCGCGGCCTTGCGCTCGTCGAGCGCGAACTGCTCACGCTCGAGCTCGGCGACCTCGTTCTTCTCGATCGTCTCGACCTCGGCGAGCGTGGTGACGAGGCCTTCGCGCTCGCCCGCAAGCACGGTGCGCCGCTCGTGCAGCGAGGTGATCTCGCGCTCCATCAAGCGCTCCGCGTCGCGCAGGCCCTCGAGCCGCTCCTTGCTCTGCGCCAGGCGCGACTCGAGGTTGCGCACCTCGTTGTCGGCCTCGTGCGCCTCGCGCTGGGCGCGCTCGACGCTCACCTCGGCGCGCTGCGCGACGACGCGCTCCGCCTCGAGCTCGGCCTCGCGCACCCGGAGCGCGGCGCGCTGCCCTTCGAGCGTCCCGAGCGCCGTCTCGAGCTCTTCCTTCACCACGCGGCGGGTGACCGTGAGCTCGAGGTAGCGGTGCGAGGCGACCCACAGCTCGAGATCCCGGATCTCGCTTCGGTAGAGCTTGTAGCGCTCGGCCTTCTGGGCCTGGCGGCGCAGCGACGCGAGGCTCTTCTCGATCTCGGCGGTGATGTCGCCGATGCGGAGCAGGTTCTGATGGGTCTGCTCCATCTTCCGCTCGGCGACCTTCTTGCGCGCCTTGAACTTCGTGATGCCCGCGGCCTCCTCGATCAGGTGCCGGCGGTCTTCGGGGCGCGCGCTGACGATGAAGCCGATGCGCCCCTGCTCGATGATCGAGTACGTCCGCGTGCCCACGCCGGTGCCCAGGAAGAGCTGGGTGATGTCCATGAGGCGGACGTGGGTCTTGTTGATCAGGTAGTCGCTCGTGCCGTCGCGATCGAGGCGGCGGGTCACCGAGATCTCGGGGTAGTCGCGGTACTCGACGGGCGACAGACCATCGGTGTTGTCGAACGTGATCGTCACCTCGGCGAACGAGTGCGGGCCGCGCGACTCGCTTCCGTTGAAGATGACGTCCTCCATCCCCTTGCCGCGAAGGGTCTTGGCGGACTGCTCGCCCATCGCCCAGCGGATCGCGTCGACGATGTTCGACTTGCCGCAGCCGTTGGGCCCGACGACCGCCGTCACGTCGTGGTCGATGTTGAGGACCGACCGGTCGACGAAGGACTTGAAACCACAGATTTCGACGCGGCGGATCTTCATGAGCGGAGGCCTCTCCGGGGGCGAAGGCGAGCCCGGCTTGTACGATCGCGTTCGAGACCTTGCAACGGGCATCCGCAAGGTATCGCGCAGGTCACTATGTGACCATACCTATTAGTAGTGGTGTGCCAGGGTAGCACGCGCGATCCGTCGCGGTCGGGAGGCGATCTCCTGGTGGATCGCCGGATCGGATTTGGTACCGATCGCGGCGCTCGCCCAGGGACGGATCACGCCAGCGACGCGTCGTTCGCGCGCGCGTCGGCGCCGATCGATCGGACAGGCGCAGGGACGATCGGATCAGGTGCCACGCACGAAGCCGTCGAGGACGCTCGCGAGCTGCTGGGGGCGCTCGTCGTGGATCGAGTGGCCGGTGTCGTGCCAGAGCAGCGCGCCGCCTGCGGCGGGGATCTTCGGACCCAAGCGCGCGACGTGATCGTAGATGGCGGTGTTCTGGAAGTTGTCGCCCGCGCCGCCCATCAAGAGCAGCTCCCCGCCGGCGAGCTCGTAGCCGCGCTTGCCGGAGCCGCTGCCGTCGGGCCGCAGCACCTCGTGCTGGTGGCTGAACTTCACCTGCTCGTGCGCGAGGATCCAGTGCCAGGTCCGAAAGCGCGGTGAGTACGTCTCGTGGCGCGAGACCCAGCCCTCGGCGATCGACTTGCCCTTGCCGCCCCAGCCCGGCCGGTACCACTGCTCGGCTTGGCGGATCGTCACGAAGGGGACGTGATCGATGTTCATCCACCTGCTGAACTGATCCCTTCGGCGGTCGGGGATCTCGAGCTCTTGCGATCGTCCATGCGGCAGGCCGTGCGCGATGCCGGGCATCCGCCAGAGCGAGGCGGGCGACCAGCTCGCCACCTTGCCGATGAACGAGAGCCGCGGGTCCACCCAGCCGTGTCGCTCCGCGTGGCCGTGCGGAGCGAGCTCCGAGAGCAGGAGCGCGAGGTTGCCTCCGAGGCTGCCGCCCCCGACCAGGTCGATCTTCGGCGCGAGGTTCGATTGCTCGAAGAGGCGGGTGACGAACGCGCGCAGGGCGCAGATCAGAAAGCGCAGCGTGTAGAGCGACGAGTGACGCGAGAGCACCTGCGGCTCGGGCGCGAAGGGCAAGAGGATCTCGCGCCGCTGAGGCAGCTCGGAGTAGAGGACCTGTTGGTGATCGAGCGGCGTGCTGTAGCCGCAGCCCGGCAGGTCGAGGGAGATCACCGTGT
>CAYZQM010000293.1:0-7380 GCA_964480175.1 uncultured Sandaracinaceae bacterium | reverse complement strand
CGTCGTCGCCACGTCGGTCTCGGTGCTCGGAGGAGGAGGCGTCGGAGGCACGACCACGGCGACGGGCGCCGCGGCGCCGATCGCGGTGCTGGGGACGCTCGGGACCTCGACGCTGGCCGCCGCGGTCGCTGCGGACGCGTCGGTCGTCGCGGTCGACTCGCCACCGCCCGCGACGCCCCACGCGAGCAGAGCGAGGCCGAGCGTGCCCAGTACGGCGAAGCCGGCGACGAGCTGCGCGGAGCGGCGCACGTGGCTCGACATCGGGGGAGGCGCGACGACGTCGGTGTCGGTGAGGCTGCCGCCGGGGGCCGGCAGCGACGCGCTGCTCGACGATGGAAGTGCCTCGCTCACGCGCGGCGCGGGCGGCGCGTCCATCGACGTCGCCTCGGGCCTCGGCAGCGCTTTGGTGTCCATCGCGGCGAGCACGGGCGTCGCCGCGCGGGTCTCCGCGTTGGGCGACGCGCTGACCGGCCCCTTCGCGACGCCGGGCGCGACGCCGTCCTTCGCCATCATCGTCGGCTCGGGCGACGCGCCGGTCGCGCCGTCCATCGCAAACGCCGTCGCGGCCTCGGCCATCGCGCGCTGATCGGTCTTGCGGGTCTCGTCGTGGATGCGCTGGATGAGCGCGCTCAAGCGGAGGCGCGCGTTCGCGGGCGGCGGGCTCGAGGCGAGCGCCTCGATGACGTCGGCGGCCTTGGCGGTGCGCTTGCTCAGATCCGGCTCGAGGAGCTTCTCGATCACGTCCGCGAGCACGGCAGGCGTGTGCGGCGCGACGTCGATGAGCTTGGCCCGGCGTCCTTCGGTGACCGCGAGCAGCGTCTCCACCTCGTGCGAGCCGCGGAAGGGACGCTGGCCTGCGAGCGCCTCGTAGAGCAGCACGCCGAACGACCAGAGATCGGCGCGCGCGTCGATCTTCGCGCCGCGCGCGTGCTCCGGCGACATGTACGGGATCTTGCCCTTCACCACGCCGGTGCGCGTCACCTCGCCGCCCGCGCTGGCCTTGGCGATGCCGAAGTCCGCGAGCTTGAAGTGGCCCGTCGAGTCGATGAGCACGTTCGACGGGCTGATGTCGCGGTGCACGATCTCGTGCGCGCGGCCATCCACGCGGAGCTCGTGCGCGTAGTGGAGCGCCGAGGCGATGTCGAGCGCGAGGAGGAGCACGACGTCGATCGGGATCGGCTGGCCGAGCGTCTCGAGGTTCTCGAGGAGCGAGCGCAGGTCGCCGCCGTCGAGGAACTCCATCGACATCCAGAACGTGCCGTCTTGGTTGCCGAAGTCGTAGAGGCGGCACACGTGCGGGTGCACCAGGCGCATGCCCAGGCGCGCCTCGTTCTGGAACGCGCGGACGAACTCCGGATCGCGCGAGAACGCGGGCAGGATTCGCTTGAGGCAGACGCGCTGTTCGACCTCGCCCTCGGCCCGGCGCACCGCGAGCGCGGTCTCCGCCATGCCGCCGACCCCCAGGGGGCGGACGATCTCGAATTGCCCGAAGCGCTCCATTTTCCCGAGGCGCCGAGGCTAGCACGGCTCGGAGGGAGGATGATCCCGCGATTCGCCGGGGTCGCGGTGAGCAGGCGGGCGCCGCCACCAGCTCGAACGGCGGCCCCGAGTCGGCGTGCACGCGCCCTCGCTCGTGCGGCGCTATGCTGGGTCCTCGCCGTGTCCAGCTTCGAGCACATCTTCGCCGCGCTGAACGCTGCTGGCGCCCGCTACGTCGTCGGTGGGTTCGCATCGCTGCGCTCGAGGCGGTCCTTCGCGCGCAAGGGTCGGCCATGAGCGAACGGGAGCGGCAGATCGGGACGTGGGAGGAGGACGAGGAGCACAAGCTCACCGTCGGGCTCTCCGTCGACGACGCGACGCGCTTGGCGTGGCTCGAGGAGATGCTGCACATCGCGTTCGCGGCCGGCGCGATCCCCAAGCGGCGCGACGCGTGGGGTCAGGAGCTCGAGCCCGACGAGGAGTGAGCGGCTGCGCCGACGCAGTCACGCTGTCAGCACGAGGTTCTCACCCATGGCCGAGGGTGACGTCGAGGTCGCCTGCTCCCTCAAGCGCGGGCAACGCGCCCACCACCGCCTCGACCTTCGCGCGCACGGACGCGATCACGAAGAGCGCACCCTCATCGATCCGCTGCCAATAGAGGACGACCTCGTCCGAGTCGCCGTCCCAGCCCTCGATCTCCAGCTCGGCGAGGAACACGCCGTCCGCGCCTCGGAATGTGGAGCCCGTCGCGCGGCGGTCGTTGTATGGGAAGTGGTCGGGAAGATCATTGCCGCGGTCGACGAGCTCCGACGCCTCCTCGACACCCGTGTTCTCCAGCACTGCCACGGGGTAGTGGAAGGCCTTGGCCCCCTTCACCTCGAGCAGCGCGGCCGGGAGCTCGTCCTTGCGCTGCCACTTCTTGTAGCGGAGCGGCGCGAACTTCGCGCCCGTGCGCCCCTCGATAGCCTCGAGCGTCGATGTCATCCGCTCGACCTAGCAGAGTCCCAGGGTCAGCGCGCTCCCATTTCTGCTTCGCCCCGACTCGGGTACGGTCAGCTGCGAGCGCCGAAGATGGCGGTGCCGATGCGGACTTGGGTGGCGCCTTCGCGGATCGCGACCTCGAGATCGTGGCTCATGCCCATCGAGAGTTCGGTGAGGTTCGCGGTGATCGCGAGCTCGCGCAGCGCACGAAAGAACGGGCGTGCGCCCTCGGGATCGTCGGTGTGCGGAGGGACCGTCATCAGGCCCGTGAGGCGAAGCTGCGGCAGCGCGCGCACGGCGGTGACGAGCGCGGGCAGGTCCTCGGGTAGACACCCCGACTTCTGGGGCTCGCGTCCGACGTTCACCTGGATGAGCACCTCGACCATGCGCTTCCCGGCACGCGCGCGCTTGTCGATCTCGAGGGCGAGCGACGCGGAGTCGACGGTGTCGATGGCGCTCACCACCTGGAGCAGCCCCTTCACCTTGCGCGATTGCGCGTGCCCGATGAACCGGACCTCGACGCCGGGCAGCGAAGCGAACGCCTCGGCCTTGGCGTCGATCTCCTGCGCGTAGTTCTCGCCGAAGACCCGCTGTCCGGCGGCGTACGCCGCGCGCACGGCGTCGGCGTCGAAGGTCTTGGAGACCGCGACCAGCTTCACGCTCCCCTCCGCCCGACCGCTGGCGCGCTCGGCGCGCGCGATGCGCGAGCGAACGGCGGCGAGGTTCTCGGCAATCGAGTCAGCCATGTCCAGCCTGAATCGAAACGACGTCGAGGACGAAGACACCGGCGCGGAGCGCGTGTGGCCACGAACCGCGCGTTCTCGAAACGTGAACGTGAACGTGGTCGTGGTCGTGGTCGTGAACGGGGGTTCTGGCAGCGGCGGTATCGCCTGAGTCGTTCACGTTCACTTCTACGTTCACGTCCACGTTCACGTCCACGTTCACGTTGGCGTTGTGAGGCTCGACGTGCGCGCGGCCGTTCTTCGCGACGCGTTCCCCCTGAGGAGCGAAGCGACGATTTGGGGGAACAGCCCGCCCGCAGGCGCGAAGCGCCGAGGACCGGGCGGATGGGGGCATCCACGGATTCGACTTCTCGGTCTCGGTCAGTGCCGGCGGATCATCCATGCACGCGGCGAACGACGGACGCAGAACGAAGGTCATGGCCAGCTGGTGAGGGCGCCGACCTCGAGCAAAGCCTCGACGACTTCGCGCGCAGGGAGCCCGACGACGTTCGAGTAGCTCCCCCGCAGATCGGTGACGAACCCTGCGGCGATCCCCTGGATGGCGTACGCCCCGGCCTTGCCGTCGGGCTCGCCGGTCGCGACGTAGCGATCGATCGTCGACTCGCTCAGCGCGCCGAAGACCACCTCGGTGCTCACGACCCGATCGACGGTGCGGCTCCCGAAGCCGACGGAGATCCCGGTGTGCACGTGGTGGGTACGACCGCTCAGCGCGCGGAGCATCCGACGCGCGTCGTCGTGATCGACGGGCTTTCCGAGGATGCGCCCGTCGATGGTCACGGTCGTGTCCGCGGCGAGGACGGCGCCCTCGAGCACCTCGGCGGCGGCGAAGCGCTTGTCGCTCGCGACGCGCGCGACGTACGCGATCGGATCCTCCCCGGGCCGCTCGGTCTCGTCGATGTCGGTGACGTGCACGTCGAACGTGATCCCCAGCGAGCGCAGGATCTCCCGCCGGCGCGGCGAGGCGGACGCGAGCCACAGCATCACGCGCGCTCGCGCTCGTCGAGGTAGCGCCGGTAGCGACGTACGTAGGTCCGCGCGACGTGCGTCGAGTCCAGCTTGAGGAACTTCGCGACCTCGACGACGAAGCCCCGCACGTAGACCGCGGCCGGCAAGGACGCGAAGTCCTCGCCCTCGATCGCGGTCAGGTAGTTCGTGCCGACCTTGGTGCGCTGCGCGATGTCCTCGATGCGCAGCCCCTGCGACTCGCGCACCTGCCGCAGGATGTCACCGGTGAAGTCGGTGTCGGGATCGATGTCGGGCGGCGGCGGCAGCGGATCGGTGTCGAGCGAGCGCTCGGGCCGAGCGAGCTCGACGTGCGGCTCGGGCGGGAAGATCGACAGCTCGTAGGGCTTGCGGCGCGACGGATCCAGGAGGACGTCGAACGCCTCGTCCAGCCGCGCCGAGAGCGCTCGCAGCTCGTCGGGCGAGAAGAGACCGTAGGCCGCGATCGACCTCGGATCGTAGACGTCCTTCGCCCGCTTGTAGGCTCGACGGACGTCCTCGTCGGTCGCGCCCCGCTCGACCTCGAGCAAGTCGTGGTGGCTCTCGGGCGGCACGGTGCGCACCCAAGGCCGGCGCTTGCCGCTCTCCAGCGTCAGCAGGCGCCGCGCGATCTTCTCGATGTTCTTGCTCGCCTTCGTGCCGGGGCTCTCGATCAAGAGCAGCTTCTGCGAGCGCACGCAGGTCCAGACGGTGTCGTCGTACTCGATGTGCCCGAGGTACTCGATGCTCACGCCGAGGCGACGGTGCGCGGCGCTGCGCATCGCCGCGCCGAGCTCGAGATCGGCGCGCAGCCGCGTCTGGTTCAGCACGACGGGCGGATGGAACGCCTCCATCCGCTCACGCACGATGTCGGCGCGCGGATCGCCCTCGTCCTCGAGCGCGCGCCAGAGATCGAGCGGCGTGGGCAAGCCGCCCATCGCGCGGGCCCGCGCGAGCACGGCGGTGCGCGCGTCGACGTCCGCGATGGTGGCTTTGAGCCAGTGAAGGAACGCGCGCGAGACGAAGCGCCAGGTGCGCTCGAGCGCCGTGGGCTCCGGCAGGGTCAGCAGCAGCGGCAAGGGCGCCGCGAGGAACGACTCGATCGCGTAGCGGCCCGCGCCGCCGCCCAAGTCGACGACGGCGTAGTCGGCGTCGAGCACCCGCACTTCGTCTTGCGCGGCGGTGGGCGCGCGCCGAATGCGTCCATCGCGGCGCGCGGGAGGCAGGACGCCGGCCGCCTTCAGCTGCCGCGCCGCCTTCGGTCCGAGCGCAGTGCGGAGCGCGACGATGCGCATCTCGGGGACCGAGGTCTCACTCGGCTTGCCGTACGCAGGCGCACGCAGGCCCGCGAGCGTGTGGAGGTTCGCGCCCGCGGCGTCCGCATCGCAGAGCACCACCTTGCGCCCGATGCTCGCGAGGTAGAGCCCCAGGTTGGCCGCCAGCACGGTGCTGCCCACCCCGCCCTTGGCCCCGGCGATCGCGATCACCCGGGGCCTCACCGACGCGGGCGTCGGCTCGCCGACGGGCGTCGGCGGCGTGAAGGGCGGCAAGCTGGGGCGTTCTTCGTCGATCAAGGCAGGCTCGCGGCTCGGCGCTCGTGCACCGAGGGCGTCGGGTGTAGAGGTCCCAAGGCACGGATGCAACGCGCATCCAGGGCGAGCGAGCGCGCCGCACGCGATCCGAGCGCAAAGGATGGAGACGCACCCGCCGCCACCTGCGGGCGCTCGAGCGATGGGCCGAGGATGAAGAAAGAGTGCGCCCTTCGGCGAATTGCGGCGCGGGTGGTATGGTTGCCGGCGTGAAGGGCCCACAAGCCGCGCTGGTGAGGGACCGGATGACCCGCACGGGGCTGGACGCGCCGGTCTTGATCCTGAACCGCAACTTCTCGCCGGTGCGCATCACCACGGCGCGTCAGGCCTTCTTGCTCCTCTACATCGGCCGGGCCCGCGCGCTCGATCGAGGCTACGAGCCGCACGGCTGGGAGGCGTGGTCGAGCATCGCGCTCGCGCCCGACGACGAGTCGGTCGGCACCCCGCGAGGACGCATCCGGGTCCCACGCGTGCTCTTGCTCAGCGGCTACTCGCGCACCCCGCAGACCCCGTTGCGCCTGTCGCGGCGCAACATCTTCCTGCGCGACAACTTCACCTGTCAGTACTGCGCCATCCGCCCGGGCGTGCGCGACTTGAACCTCGATCACGTGATCCCGCGCTCGCGCGGCGGACGCTCGACGTGGGACAACCTCGTGACCTCGTGCCGCGAGTGCAACCTGACCAAGGGCTGGGCGACGCCCGAGGAGGCGGGCATGCACCTGCGCTCGATACCGCGGCGACCCAGCTGGAGCGCGGCGCTGATGATGGCGGCGCCGAGCTCGCGCTTCCCCGAGTGGGAGCCCTTCCTCGTCGGCGTGAGCCTGCCGCCCGACGGCGAGCGCGGCGACGACGAGGCCGACGCGGCCGAGTGAGACGCGTTCACGGCGCATCGGCGGCGGCGTCCACAGCCCTCCCGAAAGCACACGGCCCCGAGCTTTCGCTCGAGGCCGCGTGGTCGAAGGATCCGTAAGCCGAGTTCTGTCGCTGCCTCCGTCGCCTCGGGCAGCTGGCGATCATTCCTCTGGGACGCGCGTCGCCGCGCGCCTCTAGCGACACACCCGGGAGCGTCGGACGGGCCGTCCGAAGGTGCTCCCCTATTCGGTCTTGCTCCAGGTGGGGTTTGCCGTGCACTCGACGTCACCGCCGAGCCGGTGAGCTCTTACCTCACCATTTCACCCTTACCTCGTGGCCCGAGGGCGCCGAGGCGGTTTCTTTCTGTTGCACTTTCCTCGAGGTCACCCTCACCAGCCGTTAGCTGGCACCTTGCCCTGCGGAGCTCGGACTTTCCTCCAAGCGCCCACCCTCTCGAGCGAGCGCCCAGCGATCACCAAGATCGCTTCGACGGCCGGAGGATGCGCGGTGGAGCGCCATGCGCAACCAGCCGTCCGTTCACCAGAGCATGTCTTGGTCTTCGACGATGATCGGCGTGGCCTCGAAGAGGTGCTCTCGGCCATCGACGCGCAGCACGCCTCGGCCGAGCCCGAGCGCTTGGAAGAAGCTCGACTTGATGACGCCGAGGTTCTGCTGATCGCGGTGCATCGCGGTCGGCGTCACCGAGAGCTCGAGCGCCTCGTCCGTCGTCGTCACCGTCCACGGCTCGAGCGGCG
>CAYZQM010000292.1:2998-7384 GCA_964480175.1 uncultured Sandaracinaceae bacterium | reverse complement strand
GCCGACCTCGCCGCCGAGCGCAAAGCGGAAGCCAACGCGCACCGGACCGAAGCCGAAGCCCAGGCCAAAGAAGGAGAACGAGCGCCCCGCGGTGAACTCCTCCTCGTGGGTGATCGACGGACCCTCGAGGTTGCGGCTCAACAGGGTCTGACCGAAGGCCTCGACCAACAGCTCGTAGCCGGTGTCGGCGGGATCGACGCCGAGCGAGGCGCGACCGAGCGCGTGCGCCACGTTGATGCTGAAGCTGCGGCCGAGGTTGCCGTGGATGTCGACGCTGCCCTCGACGCGGCTCGAGGCGCCGCTCGCGTCCAGCCGGTTGGCCGTCATCAGGCTCGCGCCCAGGCCGATGCGGCTCGAGCCCACGCTGCGCTCCAGCTCCGCGCCGAAGCCGAACGAGCTCGCGGCGGTCGCGGCCGGCGCCTCGCGCACCAGCACCACGCGCACCTCGCGGCAGTCGTCCACGCTGCCATCCCCCGCGTTGCCCGCCTGGGCGAACTCGGCCTCGAAGCAGCCGCGCACGTCGAAGTCGGTCAGCGTGCCCCACGCGCCGCCGGGGGCGAGCGCCGCCCGCGTCGCGCCCTCGGCGAAGAGCTCGTGCGAGACGAGGTTCGGGGTGCCGGGGAAGAGGCGGGCGATCACGACCTCGTCCACGCGCGCATCGGTCGGCTCGGCGCCGACCTCACCGATGGTGAGCGGCAAGAACGCGTCGGTGGAGCCGACCGCGCGGATCTCGTAGCGCATGGTCGCGCGACCGGGCAGGTCGGTGAGCGCGACGACCTCGCCGGGCGCGAGGCCGAAGAGCAGGTCGTCCGCGATGCCGGGCTCCGCCGCGACGAGGTCGGGCGGAAGGAGCGCGGGATTCGTCGCCGAGATGTAGGGGTCGCGGCCGTTCACCACGAGCGTGCTCTGGATGACGAGGCTCGGCTCGAGCGCCTCGGTCCCGACGGGCTCCTGCGGCAGCAGCGCGACCGACGAGGCGGCCTCCATCTCGGCGACGCGCACGTCGATCAGCGTGCCCGTCGCGTCGGTGGGCGTGGGCTGCAGATCGATCTCGTTCACGCAGCTCGCGCCGGCGGGGCCGACGCAGTTCGCGACGAGCTCGGAGCCCGCCGCGCTCGGGATGAAGGAGACCGAGGGCGCATCGACGCCCGTCTCCGAGTCGTCGCCGCCGTCGAACTCGACGCGCAGGTACGCGGGCCGACCGGCGAGCGACTCACAGAGCGTGGTCGGCCAGATCGTTCCGTCGTAGCGGTGCTCGGCGCCGTCGCCGATCACGGCGACGTCGATCGCGCTCGAGGCGCAGCCGAGCGGGTTTGCGGGATCCGCCGGCTCGGCCTCGATGAACGAGAAGCTCACGGCGACGTTCTGGGTCACGGGCTCGCCCGCGGGACCGCTTGCGGTGATGCCGAAGCTCACCGGCACGCGGTTGTTGACGTAGACCGGCTGGTCGAGGTCGTAGCGCACCTCGAGGTACGTCATGCGCAGGCTATCGACCTGCGGCTCTGCGGAGCCACCGTCACATGCCCCGAGCAGGGCGGCGAGGGCGGCGGTTGCGATACGTGAAGAGAACCCAGTGCTGCGAGTCGCCATGAAGCGAGCCTCCTTTTCGTGAGGAAGAGAACGTGACCGTATGGGGTGTGCGCTTCGAGTTAAAGGCCATTAACTGATGCCAGCGGCGATTCGCAGGTGTCCGTGTCAACCCGTCGATCAGGCTTTTTTCATGGCCGATCCGCGCAGATCGCTCGGTCGAGAACGGTGCCGTAGGTGTGCCCCCGGGTGCGAGAGCGGAGCACCCATCGATCCCCTGCAGCGCACGTCGCGAGGAAGTACGCGCGCAGCGTGGCGGGGCTCGGCGGGATGGGGACGCCGAAGTGCGCGAGGCCCTCGTGCGCTTCCACGTCGCTGCGGCAGCCATCGACGCGGCACGTGAGCGTCGTGGGCGTCGCGCCGCTGTAGAGCTGGTGCGTGAGGCTCGGGTGCAGCAGGCCGCCGTAGTGGAGCGCGGGTGTGACGTAGAGGACCGCGGCGAGCACGCGCGGGCTCGCCGATGCGGTACCGATCGCGGGCGAGCTCGCGAGGATCGCGGGCGCGCACCACGCGAGCGTCGCGTTCCAGGCCCACACGCCAGGGTTCACGTCGAGCGCGACCAGGATCGCGAGCGCGCCGAGGTGCACCAGTGGGGCGAGCACGCGGGCGACGACGCGCGTCCGATCGAACGCGGCGCAGAGGCCGAGCGCGATCTCCACGCAGGCGACCGAGAGCCCGAGCACCCACGGCGGGATCCATGGCGAGAGCGCTGTGCCCGCGATGGGCACGAGCACTGCGAAGTACGCCGGCGAGAGCAGCTTGTGCAGCCCGGCCCAGAGCCACATCGCCGACAGCTGCGCGCGCCCGAGCGGTGTGAGGCGCGGCGTCGAGGTGGCGCACGAGAGGATCGCGAGCGAGAGCGGCGCAGGCCCGAAGCGGCTCGCGTCGAGCGCGCACGCCATGAGCAACAAGAGGAGGTGCACCGCCGAGCCGATCTTCGGCCAGCGCCACGCCGCGAGCACGCTGAGCAGCAGCGGCACGCCCCAGGGGATCGCGTCGAGGTGCACGTCGAAGGCCGGCAGCAGCGGCGGCGTGTGCCGCGGCTGCCAGAGCGGCCACGTGCTCACGAACGTCGCGAGCTGTCCGAGCGAGAGCACGGCGCGCAGCCGCAGAGCATCCGGCGCACCTTCGGGCGCGATCACGGCGCGACGAAGAACGCCTGCCCCGGTCGTCCATCGCAGGGCTCGAGCCCGAGGGGCACGCCCGCGCGCGGCGGCATCGGCGTGGTCACGCAGCGCTCGCCCGTCGCCGCGGGCACCCGGATCGCGCCGTCGCGAAGGCGCGGCTCGAGGCTCCGCGCGCTCAGCAGGACGACCGCGTTGCCGCGCGCCGAGATCACCATCCCGCCCAGGCCGATGAGGCTCCCTTCGTAGTCGCCATAGCCGAGACCGAAGCGCTGCGCGTCGCCGCCATCGCACGCCGCGAGCACCAGCGGCGTGCCGTCGGGCGGCAGGTGGCTCGGTCCGTAGTTGCCCAGCACCGCGAGACACATCCCGCCCGGACCGTTCACGGTCACCTCGCGAATCCCCCCTTGCGCCAGCGCGACGGCGGGCAGCAACAGCGCGCACGCGAAGACGACCCGCACCACCGAGCATCGCGTCTGACGCATGCCGCACGTTCGCACCGCGCTCGCCACGGTACAAGCCCGCGGGCCGGCGCCCGTGGTAGTGCTCGCCGTGACGTCGTTCGTTCCCAAGACGATCTGGACCGGGACGGCGGCGGGCGCGACATGGACGCTCGAGGTGCGCGACGTGTACGCCGGACCGCTGTTCGATCCCGTGCTGGATGAGCCCATCCCCGATTCGCACACGGTCGCGTGGCGCGTCCTGCTCTCGAGCCCTGGGCGAGCCGACCAGAGCGGTTGGTGGGCGCCGTCCGAGCGGCAACTCGGGCTCGAGCTCCGCGGTTGGAGCAAGGTGGCCGTGGGGAAGCTGAAGCGACATCTGATCTCGCTCGGTGAGCGCCCCTGACTTCGACGGAGCGTCTCGGCGAGCGCCGCAGAACAGATCCTGAACTCCACCGCCGAGGACGCAGAGGGCCGCGGAGGGGTGGTCGCGTCGCAGGGACGCCTTCGCGCCTTCTCCTCTCGGCGCCCCTCGGCGGCCTCGGCGGTGAAACGCTCGACCTCGGATCCGAGCGCACCTCGCACGTGACGCGCCGATGCAGGTCGAGCGCCTCTACGCGCAGCCGCGCCGCTCCCTCGTTCCGAAGCGCTCCCTTCGCTGCAACGCTGCGCGCGGCCTGCTACGAGTCGCCCATGATTCGGTACGTCGAGCTGGAAGAAGCGCGTGCGTCGAGCGGGGTGCGCATGGCGGTGGCGGCGCGCTTGCCGAGCCCGTGGTCCGAGGGCGCCAAGGGCGTGTTCGTGATCGGGGGGCTCGAGGTGCTCGCGGTGCGCTACCGGACGGGCGATCCCGAGGTCGGCGCGTGGATGGGCGCGGGGAACGTGCCTGCGGTGCGCTACCGCGATGAGGTCGTGCGCACGGGCTGGGCCGAGATCGTCTCGCTCGCGGCGCGCCTCGGTGCGCCGGGCAGCGTGCTCCCCGAGGACGCCGATGCGCGCGCCCGCGCGTTCGGGATGATCAACGAGATCGCGGGCGAAGACGGCCTCGGCTGGGTCGGTCGGCTGCACATGATCCGTCAGGGACTGAAGAACGAGCCGGGCTTTCCGCCGCCGGTCGCGCAGTTCCTCGCGGCCAAGTACGGCGCGGAGTCGGACACGGACGTGGGCGCGCGCCTCGCCGCGATCCTCGCTCGCTTCGACGAGGTGCTCGCCGCCGCCGAGCGCGCGGGACACGG
>CAYZQM010000292.1:0-2988 GCA_964480175.1 uncultured Sandaracinaceae bacterium | reverse complement strand
TGGGCGATCGTCCGAGCGCCGTCGACGTGTACCTCACCACCGCGCTCACCCCGCTCTGCATCGGCCCGATCGAGGAGTGCCCGGAGATCTTCCCGAAGATCCACGCCGCGTTCTCCGCGCTGCGCGACGCGCACGGCGCGCTCGTCACGCCGCGCCTGCGCGCCCATCGCCTCCGCATGCTCGAACAGCACCTGGGCTTTCCCATCGCCATCTGAGGGCGCGTCAGCTCGCTGCGTCGATCACCGAGACGGCGGCGTGATCGACGTCGTCCGGCAGCGCGGTGTGCGCGGCCGCTGCGCGCATCGCGTGCTCCAGATCGCGCGCCATCGCGATCAGGGCCTCGAACGACAGCGCGCCATCGCGGATCGCCGAGAGCTCCTCGGCGTCCGCCCGGCGCACCCGCAGCTCACCGAGCGAGAGCGCCTCGAGCCCCATGCGCATCAGCCGGATGAGGTGCATCGCGTGCTTGGTGTCGTAGCCGTGCTCGCGCTCGAGCTCGGCGCGCGCGGGGTTTCGGTGGCGCTGCCAGGCCGAATGGGCGTCCCAGTGCTTCAGCGCCGCGCGGTAGCGCTTCTCCGCGTTCAGCGTCTGGACCACGCCTTCGGGCAAGCCGAGCGCGTGCGTGGCGACCGCGCGCAGACGCGCCTCGATCGAGGCGTCGCTGGTGCGGAGCGCGCTCGCGGCGAGCGCGCGCACGCGCTCGTTCACCGCGAGCCGCGAGGCCTTGGGCATCTCCACGTCGTCGATGCCGTAGGTCCGCAGCTCGGCCGCGATGCTCTGCTCGATGCGGTTCTGATCGTCCGCGCTGAGCGTGCCCGTGCTCGGAAGTCCGAAGTCGTCGCGGGAGGGCTTCTCCCTCGGCGGCCGCAAGAGCCACGCGCGATGCGTCTCGATCTTCCTCAGCTGCGCCATCGCGTAGCCGTGGAAGGTCTGCTGCACCTTCTTGGTGAGGAAGTGCGCGCGCTCGCGGTGAAGGAGCTGCCACGCGGGCGTCTGCACCACCCAGTCGTCCTCGTGCGTGAACAGGATCTCGAGCGCGTTGGGGTTGGCCTGCGCGCAGAGCGCGACGAACTTCGCGACGTCGAAGATCACGCACTCCGTCTTCGTGTCGAGCGCGCGGGCTGCGTCGTGCCGCCCCGAGAGCCGGGCGCGGAGCACGTCGTCGAGGCCCTGCGGCAGCGCGCCTTCGTGCTGCTCGAAGGGGTGGTACAGCGAGAGCCGCACGTGCCGCGGCGCGACGCACACCCCGCGCACGTCCACGTCCGAACCCGCGCGCGCCGTCCCATGCGCCTGGCTCCCGGCGAGCGCGAGGAAGATCGTGTGCCGCTCGACGGGGAACGTCACCCGACGCCCTCGAGGCGCAGCTGCACCACGAAGTCGTGAAGCGCCGGCTCGCTGCTGGGTGCCTCTGGCAACGTGCTCTCGGCATGGGCTGCTTCGAGCTCCGCCTCGAGCCGATCGAGCAATTCGTTCGCGTGCTCGAGGTCGCGCGGATCGAGCGCCATCTTCTCGGCGCCGCTCCGCTTGCGCGCGACCATCTCGTCGATCTCCGGGTGTCCAAAGACCTCGTTGAGCCCCTGGATGTGCGCGACGACCTCGCCGCTGCGCATCAGGTGAATGCCGGTCAGGAGCACCCGGTAGGCGTAGAGCAGGTGCTTCACCGTCGGCTCGGGCTCCGCGAGGCGCTTGCGCCTTCCACGGGCGAAGCCCTGGTAGTGCCGCACGGTGGGCCGCGTCACACACCCGCGTCCGAGCTCGCGCAGCGCCTCGTGCGCCGGCGTGCCGAGGACCACGAGGGGCGAGTAGAGCTGCTCGAGCACGTAGCCGTTGTGCTGGGTCATCAGCCGCGCGAACTTGCGGACGTCGTGCGCCACCCAGTCGAGATCGATCGTGCGTTGGTCGACGATCGTGATCGTCTCGTCCGAGGGACGTAGCCCGAGCACGTCGCGCGCCGGCAAGAGGAACGCGCCCCGCAAGTCCACGTCGCTGTCGGGCGACGCGAAGCCGTAGAGGTGCGCTCCGCTGATCGACGCGAAGACCGGAGGCGGCCCCTGCCGCGCCACCTCGGCGAGGTGTGCACGATCCAACATTCCCCAGACCTCGTCGAGCTGCGCGGGCGTCACGGCGCGAGCATCCGATGGACGGCGCCCATTCGCCACGTCCCGGTGCTCGTGCGCGCGATCTCGAGTCGGTAGGATCCGCTCCCGATGAGCCTCACTCGAGGAGGCTGCGGAGCATCCACGCGGTCTTCTCGTGGATCTGCATGCGCTGCGTCAGGAGATCACACGTCGGCTGGTCGTTCGCCTGCTCCGCGGTCTCGAACACCGCACGCGCCGTGCGCGCCACGGTCTCGTGTCCTTCGACGAGCTTGACGATCATGTCCTGTGCCTTGGGCACGCCGTCCTCTTCGCGGATGCTGGAGAGCTCGCTGAACTGCTTGTACGTCCCCGGCGCGGGAAACCCGAGGGCACGGATGCGCTCGGCGATCAGGTCCACCGCCAGGGCCAGCTCGGTGTACTGCGCCTCGAACATCAGGTGCAGGGTCTGGAACATCGGGCCCGTCACGTTCCAGTGGAAGTTGTGGGTCTTGAGATAGAGCGTGTACGAGTCGGCGAGCACCCGGGACAGGCCGCTCGCGATCTCTTCGCGGTGCTTGGGGTCGATACCGATGTCGATCTTCATGTCGTTCTCCTGTCTCGTGCTTGGTCTCGTTCGCGGCGTCCGCCAGCGGGGACCATGACGTTCGTCACGAACCCATCACGGCGCGCGCGGTGGCGGCACCACGATGACCGGGATCTGGGCGTGGCGGATCACTTTCTCGGCGATCGAACCCAAGAGCAAGTGCGACAGGCCTTTGCGCCCATGCGTGCCCATCGCGATCAGCGTCGCGTCGATCTCCGACGCGAAGCGGTGAATCTCGGTGTCGGGGATCCCCTCGACGAGGTGGGTCCGGAGCGTGAACCCCTCCCGCGTGGTGTAGTCGGCGAC
>CAYZQM010000291.1:3345-7427 GCA_964480175.1 uncultured Sandaracinaceae bacterium | reverse complement strand
CCCCGCGAAGGTCACTAGCGCGAGCGCGATCGCGAGAGAGCGCATCGTGGGATGCGCTACCACGAAACCCTCGCGCGAAGGAAGGGCGTGCTACACGGAGCGCGCTCCGATGCAGCGCGCGATGGTCGTCGACGTCGTCATCCCCGCGCTCGACGAGGAGCAGGCGCTGCCCCACGTGCTCGCCGCGATCCCGCGCGCGCTGGTGCGGCGCGTGGTCGTCGCCGACAACGGCTCGCGCGACCGCACCGGCGACGTCGCGCGCGCGGCCGGCGCCGAGGTCGTCCACCAGCCCGAGCGCGGCTACGGCGCGGCGTGTCTCGCGGCGCTCGATCTGCTGCGCGCCGAGCCGCCGGACGTCGTGGTGTTCCTCGACGGCGATCACAGCGATCGTCCCGAGGAGATGGACCGGCTGCTCGCGGAGATCGCGCGCGGCGCCGACCTCGTCGTCGGCTCGCGCACGCGCGGCCCCCGCGAGCGCGGCGCGCTGACGCCGCAGCAGCTCGCGGGGAACGCGATCGCGTGCATCGCGATGCGCCTGGCGTACGGCGCGCGCTACACCGATCTCGGTCCGTTCCGCGCGATCCGCTGGAGCGCGCTGGAGCGCCTCGGGCTGCGCGAGCGGGCGTACGGATGGACGGTGGAGATGCAGCTCGAGGCGGCGCGCGTCGGGATGCGCCACGCCGAGGTGCCGGTCTCGTACCGGCGACGCATCGGGGTCTCGAAGGTGAGCGGGACCCTGCGCGGCACGGTGCTGGCGTCGGCCACGATCCTCGGCCTGCTCGCGCGCCACGCGGTGCGTGCGCGATCGCGCGAGCCTCGCGCGCACGGTGAGCGTCGCGGTGGGTCGTGAGCGCGCGCCCGTCGCGGTCTTCGCTCGCGCGCCGATCCCCGGGCGTTGCAAGACGAGGCTCGCGGCCGCCGTGGGCGCCGAGCGCGCCGCCGCGCTGAGCGCTGCGTTCGTCGCGGACACGCTGCGCACGCTGCGCGGCGTCGACGGCGTCGCGGCCGAGCTGCACGTCGCGGACGCGCCCGAGCATCCCTTCTTCGCGGCGATGTGCGCGCGCTTCGATCTGCCGCCGCCGCGGCTCCAGCGCGGGCGCGATCTCGGGGAGCGCATGCGGCACGCCCTCGGCTGCGACGGGCGGCCCGCGCTGCTCGTCGGCACCGACGCGCCCACGCTCCCGGCTGCGCTGGTGGCGCGGGCGCTCGCCACGATCCGCGGGAGCGACCCTGCCGCGATCGACCCTGCCGCGGGCGACCGTGCCGCGAGCGACCGTGCCGCGGGCGACCGTGCCGCGACCGTGCTCGTCCCCGTGGCGGACGGCGGCTTCGTGCTCGTGGGCACGTCTCGCGGCGCGCCGAGCGCTTTCCTGTCCTCGGCCATCCGCTGGTCGAGCGCCCACGCGCTCGCCGACACCGTGCGCGCCGCGCGCGCGGCGGGCCTCCGCGTCGCGCTCACGGCGCCCCACTACGACGTCGACGACGCGCGCGATCTCGCGCACCTCCGCGCCCAGCTCGCCCTCGATCCCGAGGCTGCGCCGGAGACCGCCGCGCTCCTCCGGCGGCCGCCCGGCACGTCGCCGTTTTGACCACACTGCCCGCAGCCATTACGCTCAGCGGCCATATGGGCGAGGGCGACCAGCTCTTCGCGCGGTTCGGACGCACCTTCGAAGCCGGAGACGTCCTCTTCCGCGAGGACGAGCCGGGCAACACGATGTTCGTGATCCAGGCGGGCCAGGTCCGCATCACGAAGTCCACTCGCGACGGGAGCAAGACCCTCGCGATCCTCGGCGCCGGCGAGTTCTTCGGTGAGATGGCGATCCTCAACGCGAAGCCGCGCACCGCGACCGCCGAGGCGATCTCCCCGCTGCGGGTGCTGGTCATCGACGCCAAGACGTTCGGGCAGATGGTCGTGAGCAACGCGGAGATCGCGGTGCGCCTGATCACGAAGCTCGCGCGCCGCCTCGACTCCGCCAACGCGCTGATCGAGGTGCTGATGCACCGTGACCCGAAGGCGCGCGTGATCCTCGGGCTCTGCCGGCAGGCCGAGATGATCGGCGAGGAGCGCGAGGACGGCTCGATCTGGGTGCCGATCGACAAGGTCGAGCTCGCCGCCGAGATCGGCCTCACGCCCGACGAGACCGACGACGTGCTGGTGCGGCTGCGGCGGCTGAAGATCGTCGGCGACGCGCACGGCGGCGGCTTCGTCGTGAGCGATCTGCAGCGCCTGCAGGAGTTCCTCGAGTTCCTCGAGATGCGCGAGAGGTTCGGGGACGCCTGATGGAGCTACGCGTCCTCGGATGTCACGGCGGCGAGACGCCGAAGCACAGGACCTCGAGCTTCCTGCTCGACGGTCGCGTCGCGATCGACGCGGGCGCCGTGACCTCGATGCTGACGCTCGAAGAGCAGCACGCGATCGAGACGGTGCTCGTCAGCCACGCGCACCTCGATCACGTGCGCGACCTCGCGACGCTCGCCGACAACCGCTGCCAGCAGGGCGGGCCGCCGCTGGTGATCGCGGCGATCCCCGAGACGATCGCGGTGCTGCGCAAGCACTTCTTCAACGACCTGCTGTGGCCCGACTTCTCGCGCATCCCCGCGGGCCAGAGCGGCATGACGATCGTGTTCCAGCCGCTCGTCCCCGAGGAGACGGTCGAGCTGTCGGGCATGAAGGTCACGCCCGTGCTGGTGCACCACACGATCGACGCGTCGGGCTTCGTCGTGGAGACGAAGTCCGGCTCGCTCGGCTACAGCGGCGACACCGGGCCGACCGAGCGCTTCTGGGAGCGCCTCGCCGAGGAGCGCGATCTGCGCGCGCTCCTGATGGAGATCTCGTTCCCCGACGAGCACCACAAGCTCGCGAAGGTGAGCGGCCACCACACGCCGGAGAGCCTCGAGCTCGAGCTGCGCAAGCTGCGCGATCACCGCGAGCTGCCGATCCTGCTCTATCACATCAAGCCGGTCTTCGAGCAGCGCGTCGAGAAGGAGCTGGCGCGCATTCGCGACCGCAACCTCGACATCTGCCGGCTCGGCGATCAGTTCCTGCTGTAGCGGGCCCCAGGCGCCTTCGGCGCGTCGCTCGCACGGTGTTCGGTCCCACGCTCATGACGCACTTCGGACGCGGTCTGCTCCCGGTGGCGATGGCGGTCGCGGTGGCGATCGGCTGTGGAGGGGCGCAGGGCGGAGGCGCGAGCGGCGCGAGGATCGCTGCCGGCGATCCTGCTCCGGCGTTCATGGCGCAGGATCAGACCGGGCGCGTGCGGCAGCTCTCCGAGTACCGCCGGCATCCGGTGGTCCTCTACTTCTATCCGCGCGACGCCACGCCGGGCTGCACCGCGGAGGCGTGCGCGTTCCGCGATGCGTGGGAGCGGCTCGAGGCGACCGGCGCGGTCGTGCTCGGCGTGTCGACCGACGACGTGGCGTCGCACCGACGCTTCCACGACGAGCACCAGCTGCCCTTCGATCTGCTCTCCGATCCCGACGGCGAGATCGCGCAGCGCTACGGCGTGCCGCTGCGCATGGGGATGAGCGCGCGCGTCACCTTCCTCGTCGACGGCGAGGGCGTCGTGCGGCGCGTCTTCGAGGACGTCGACCCGGGCGTCCACGCCGACGAGGTGATCGCGGCGATCCAGGCGCTCGCGCAGTAGATCGGGTGGTGGGTGCCCGCAGCGAGCGAGCACTCGTGCCGAGGGCTCGAAGCCTGTCTCCCGTCCGCGCGCGAGGCGCGCGCTCCCGTGCGGGACCTCCGCGAGCGAGCACTCGTGCCGAGGGCTCAGCTCGCTCGCGCGTAGCGGAGGACCATGCGGTCGTTCGGATCGAGCGGGCCGAGGACGCGCGCGACCGCGCGGGCCTTGCGCGGCTCGCCGGCGCGCTCGTGGAGCCACATGCCGTGCCGCAGCGCCACGATCGCCTCGTCCTCGCGGCGCGCCCGCGCGAGCATCGCGCCCGCCATCACCCACGACGCGCCGTCGCCGACCAGCGCGGCGCGCTCGCGGAGCGCCAGCGCAGCCTTGCGGAGCTCGCCCTTCGACGCGAGCTTGCGCGCGCGGCGAATCAGAAGGTCGGCCTTGTCGGCGGCGAGG
>CAYZQM010000291.1:3026-3335 GCA_964480175.1 uncultured Sandaracinaceae bacterium | reverse complement strand
AACGGCACCGCGCCCAGCACCGTGAACGCCTCGCGCGCGGCGGCCTGCGCGAGCGTCGGCCGCCCTCCGTCCGGACCGAGCACCCGCAGCCCGAGCAACCGCTTCCCGACCGTCGCGCCGAGCCACGCATCGGCCGCCACGAAGTACCCGAAGATCACCGCCGCTCCGATCACCAGCCAGTCGAACCCGAACCCGATCGCACCGCCGAGCCCGAGCACGACCGCGACCACCACCACCCCATCGATCGCACGCGCCCCGAGCCGCACCCCGAGCCCGACCCCCTGCTCTTCCCGCGCTTCGCCCATCTCG
>CAYZQM010000291.1:2647-2941 GCA_964480175.1 uncultured Sandaracinaceae bacterium | reverse complement strand
CCTTCGACGCCAGGCGAACGACCTCCCGCGGACTCGAGACCGAAATCCTGCGACCGGGCCGGCACTCCGATGCGGCAGGAGATCACGAGACGGTCCGAGGATCGCTGCCCGGATCGAACTGAGCTTCGTCCAGAGTCGCCCCGGCCCAGATCACGCCATCGAGCTTCGCGCCTCTGAAGTCGGCGTGCGAGCAGTCGGCCCCCGTCAGATCGGCGCCGCGCAGATCCGCGTCGCGCAGAGTCGTCCAACTCGCGTCTGTGCCTCTCATGCGAGCATTTCGCGCGACTGCACCTT
>CAYZQM010000291.1:0-2583 GCA_964480175.1 uncultured Sandaracinaceae bacterium | reverse complement strand
CAGGCGCGGTGAAGCGTACTGTCGGTGATGAAAGCGTGGTCCAATGATGCGCCCTCGAAGTCGGCACCCTCGAGATTCGCATCGTCGATCCGTGCGCCGTCCAGCATCGCTCCCCGGAACAGCGCGCCTGCTGCGGAGAGCTGCTGTGCGAGAATGGCGCCGAGCGCCGTGAAGCTGAAATCCGCACCGTCGACATTGCAGTGGACGGCCCATCGCGCATCCGCCGCGCTTGCGCGGAGTCGTTCGCTCTCGGACAGGGTGATCTTGGTCAACGAACACCTCGTCAAGCGCCGACGGGCGGAAGCACGGCTCGCGAGCCCTTCCGATATCGCACTTCGTATCGCACGTCGTCCACGTCCTCCTCTGCGAACACGCCTGCGCCGCGGAGGTGGTCCATCGCGCGTACCCAACGCCGGACGAGCTCGTCGTCGGGAAGGGCCCAAGGCTCCTCTGCGAGGTCGACGCGGATTCCTCCCCAGCCCAATTCAGCGGTGACCGCGGGCGTGCTCAGCAGAACGTCTCTCCCGAACTGCCTGACATACTCTGGCCCGAGATACGTGCGGGCCCCGAGACCACGCAGCCCGTCCATCCAGTACTCCACCGGAGGGTTCTCCGCCGCACTGGCCATCAACCATAGTCCGCGATCGATGTCGCCATGCCAGATCGGTTGCTCATCGTCGGTCATCGGCGGCGCTGGCCCCCCGACGAACGCGCACGCGTGAGGTCGCAACAACTCGGCGATGTCAGCCGTGAGCTCATAGGCCGCGTGCAGCGAAGTCGCAGAGGGATCCTTCGGGCATGCGAGATCCAGATAGGGTCGCCGGTCGCGAAACAGAAACAGCTTCGAGCGAGGAGCCTTCTTCCGCTCGAGGTAGAGATCGCGGTCGCCGAGCGCCGTCAGGATCTCCGACTCGTCATAGGGGAGGCGCACACCACCATCCTGCAGTGCCCAATGCGTCGGGGCGTATTGCTGATATCGGGCGAGCGTCGTGAGGAGACCCGCGACATCCTCGGTCGTGGGAATCCTCGAGAGATGCGCGAACGCCCCGAACCAATGCCACGACATCAGCGACTCCAAACACGGGTGGTGGAGGGCAGAGCGCGCACCCAGCGTCCCCTGGCAGTTCGGGTCGCTCTCACCCACTCGTGGGTGACGTGCCCACTGGCATCAGTGTAGTAGACGCGAGAACGCTCCGCCAGTGGCCCGCTCGGGCGTGGACGGGGTGGGACGCGGCCGAGATCGGGCGAATCGCTAGAGATGGTCACGACGTGCCGCCCTCGCCCGCCGAGGAGCGCGCGCTGGAGATCGAATTGGTCGCTGTTGAAGACGGTATCCTCGGCGCCGCCGAGATGCTTGTGGTCGTGAACGAGGTCTATCTCACCATCCACGCTCCGCCCGACGCTGTCGGGCCGCGTCCCGCCCTCCTGGACCAACGTTCCGGACGCATTCGAGTCGTCGAGCGAGCGCCCCAGGTGCTCGGCGAGGCCTTCTCGTGCGGCCCTCTCTCGCGCCGCGCCTCGCGCCTGATTGATCAGGTTCTGTTCCGCCTGACGGCGCCACGCGTCGAGGGGAAGAATGGTCGATTCCTCGCCCCAGTTGCGCTTGCTCGCCTCGTACCGGTACCTGCGCGCCGCCCAGATGTCCTCGGTGCTCAGCTCCTCGAAGCGCAGACGTTGGGCGGGGGTGAGACCATCGCGATCGAGCCCGTGCTCCGTGCCGATGCGGCGCCGGCGCGCATCGGTGCTCGCGTCGATGACCTCCGGGCCGTGTGGCGCGCTGAAAGGCCCCGCTGCATCGCCAGGCAAGCAGAGCTCGCCGTCGGAGTGGCGGCACCAGGACCCCAGCTCACTGTCGAAGCTCCAGCCATGCTCGCCGCCGGGCACGGCGACCTCGGGAGTCGAGCGCTCCGTTGCCCGCGCCCGCTGAACGTACGCGACCTCGTTCTCCAGCTCGGCAGGTGTCAGGCTGTCGCTCGCGCGGGTGCCAGAACGAGAGAGCACGCCTTCGTCCACCGATCCGCCACCCGACGCGTCACGGGGGCGTCCGATGGAACCCGCGTCCGCGTCGGGGCGGTCGGCGTGCGGGCGTCCAGGGACGTCGGGCTCGGGAAGATCGTCGGCGTGGCGAAGCGCGTCGCCGACGCCCTCGGCGATCTCGTCGGCGCCGCGAACTGCGCGGAGGGCGGTGCCGAGCCCGGGGAAGTCGGCCGGGAGGAGGATGGCCTGGACGCCGAGCGCTCCCCACTCCCACCACGCCGGGCCCGCGACACCGAGCGTCGTCTGGTCGGAGCTCGTCGAGGCCGCCTCGAGGAGCGATCGGTCGAGCAGGTCGTCGGCCATCATCCCCGTCTGCGCAGCCGCGAGCATGAACGAGAGGATGGGGCCCACGACCGGCACGAAAGCGAGCGCCGTCTCTGCGATGCCGAGACCGATGTCGAGGGCCGCCATCGTGGTCTCGTAGTTGGAGCGGAGCTCGTCGAGACGGTTGGCGAGCGTCTCGGGGAGTCGTTCCTTCACGTTGTCGACGGCGACGGGGAGTGTGAACGGGTGGATGTCACCCGAGCCGATCGCGCGCATCGCGCG
>CAYZQM010000290.1:0-7498 GCA_964480175.1 uncultured Sandaracinaceae bacterium | reverse complement strand
CCTCGGCGGCCCTCGGCGGTGAAACTCAGGGCACACCGCGGAAGGAGATGCGTGATGCGAGACGCGAGACGCGAGACGCGAGATGCGAGGCGCGAGATGGCCGCCTAGCTCTCCGACGCAGCCACCCGGAGAGACGGGGGTTCATCGCCGAGGGCGTGGTACGTTGGTCGCGTGGCTGACCTCGTCGCCGAGCTCCTGACCGCCGCTGCAGAGCTCACGAAGGCGCGCGTGGACTTCGCGCTCTGCGGCGGCATGGCGCTCGCCGTTCATGGCCACGTCCGCGCCACCCGAGACATCGACTTGCTCCTCCCCCGCGAGCATCTCGACGCGGCGCTCGCAGCGCTCCGCCGGGCCGGCTTCGATCTGCCGGCGAGCCCGATGACGTTTGGCGCTGGAACGCCGATCGAGCGCCACGTGCAGCGGGTGTCCAAGTCCGTCGAGCGCGAGCTCGTGACGGTCGACCTGATCCTCGTCGAGCCCTCGTTCGCGGAGGTGTGGGCGCAGCGAGAGACGTTCGAGCGAGACGGCATCGCGCTGCCCGTCGTGTCGCGGGCGGGCTTGGTGATAATGAAGCGGGCGGCCAACAGACCGCAGGACCTCGCGGACATCGAGGCATTGAAGGAAGCGGATGAGTGAGCCCAAGCCGAGCCCTGCGCTGACGAGCGAGCTGGTCTTTGCGCGGCTCGAGCAGCTGCGCGCGCTCTTGAAGCTCACCGACTACCTGCGCGGCTTCCGTCCCAAGGATGCCGAACCGCGCGCGAAGCCGATCAAGCCAGGGTGACGAAGAACGGGCGGGGCAGCCCATGCGCCAAGGCGACGTCGCCCTTCTGCTCGCCGAGCAGCGCCTCGATCAGCGGCAGCGCCGAGCAGGTGGGGTTGCCTCGGTACGCCTCGAGCGTGCGGCCCATGAACGTGCTCACCGCGGGCTCGCTGTCCGGCTTGGTGCGCAGCGCGGTGAGGGTGCCGAGGATCGACTCGGCGGGCGCGTCTGGGCGCAGCGCGATGCCCACCGCGAGACCGCTCGGGGTACCGAGCGCGGTGAAGGGCTCGGGCAGGCGATCGTCGGCGACCGACACGATCACGTCGCCGCCCGTCTCGCTCGCGAGCACCAGGCCCTCGAGCATCGACGCCTCGAAGCTCCGCGGCCCCGCGGCCAGCGCCGTCGAGAAGCCCGCGTTGCTCTGGCCGATCGAGCCCAGGCCGCTCGCCGCGTTGTGGACGCTGTTCTTGAAGCGCATCGGTGAGAGCTGCCCGTCGCCTCGGAAGATCGTGTCGAGCAGCACGACCATCGTCTCGAACTCGCCGAGCGCCGAGCCGTAGACGGTCGCGCAGGAGTGGGGATCGACGCCGCCGCGGCTCGCCGCCTGCGCTGCGACCTCACCGAGCATGCGGGTCAGCGGGCTCGTGCCGCGGCCCAGGCGCGAGGGCACCCACGGGTTGCTCGCGTCCGTCACGCTGGGATCGGGCTCGCCTCGGACGAACGCGTCGAGATCGCGGAAGCCCACCGCGAACAGACCGATGCCGGTGACGTGCACGGGCCTCATGGCTCGCTCCGCTTTCCGATCGCGAGGCACACGTTGCTGCCGCCGAACGCGAAGGCGTTGGCGAGCACGAGCGAGAGCGCGCTGGGCGTCGCGTCGGTGACGACGTTCACCTCGAGCGCAGGATCGCGCGGCGCCGCGTTCAGCGACGCGCAGATGCGCTGCGAGCGCAGCGCGTGCACCGCGAAGACCGCGCTGGTCGCGCCCGCCGCGCCGAGCTGATGGCCGGTGTAGCCCTTGGTGGAGATGACGGGGACCTCGCTGCCGATCGCGCTCACGATCGCTTGGCTCTCGGCCGCGTCGTTCTGGCTGGTCGCGGTGCCGTGCGCGATCACCAGATCGACGGCGTCGCTCGGCTCGCCGGCCTGCGCCAAGGCGCGCTCCATCGCCTCGCGCGCGCCGCGGCCGCTCGGCTCGGGGGAGCTCATGTTGTACGCGTCCGACGACTCGCCGACGCCGAGCAGCCACGCGTCGCACTCGCTCGCGTCGCGCTCGAGCAACATGAGCGCGGCGCCCTCGCCGATGTTGATGCCGCTGCGGTCGGCCGCGAACGGCTTGCACGCGCTCTCCGACAGGATGCCCAGGCCGCGAAAGCCGTGCAGCGTCATGCGGCAGAGGCTGTCGATGCCGCCGACGAGCGCCGCGTCGATCAAGCCCGCGCGCATCATCCGCATCGCGGACGCGTGCACCTTGCCCGAGCTGCTGCACGCGCTCGAGACGACGTAGACCGGTCCCGCGATCCCGAGGTGGCGCGCGTAGAGCTCGCCGAGCGCGTTGAAGTCGTGCTGCTTGGCGATGTCGAAGTCGCCCGGCAGCGCGCCGGTCTCGGCCCAGCGCGCGTACGCCACCTCGGTCGCATCGAGGCCCCCGGTGCTGGTGCCGATGAAGACCCCGACCCGCTCGGCGCCGAAGCGCACGATGGCCCGGCGGACCGCGTCCTCGATCTCGCCGAGCGCCATCATCCCGATGCGCGCCAGCCGGGTGTCGTACTGTCGGTAGGCGGCGGAGAGCGGCGCGAGCTCCCCGGGCACCGCGCCGACCAGCGTCGCGAACGGCAGAGAGAGAGGTGGCGCGCCCAGGCCAGAGCGGCCCGCGTCGAGCGCCGCGAGGACCTCGGCGGTGCTGCGGCCCATCCCGCTCACCGCAGCGATGGCGGTGATGGCGACGGGCGGAACGGAGGCGGCGACCATCGGAAGCCGCGCGATTAGCACGCGACGTCACGAGCGTCGAAACCGTCGCCGCGAGATGGTCGATCGATGACTCGCGCGTGCGCGGCGCAGCGCGCCGAACTCCCAGCGACATGACGCGTCGCGGCAAGGTGTACGCCCTTCGCGTACGTCGACCGTGATTGCGCACGCTGATAGAGTGCTCGTTCTTGAACCAGCCGACTGGCACGTGTTAGAAGCTCGCGCCGTCATTTGGAGGCTCCCCCTTGCCTCCGCGCCCATGTTGGGCCGTAGTTGGTGGTTCTCTCTCTTGGTTGCTAGGAGGCTCGGATGAACTGGAAGAAGAATGCGCTGCTCGCGCTCTGTGTCGCGTCGATGGGTCTGATCGGCTGTGGCCCCGGCGGCGAAGACGGCCCGGGCGAGACCTACACCTATGTGCTCAGCACCGGTGACATCCCGGCCTCGGCGGGCGGCATGGGCGTCGGCTTCAACCTCGATGGCATGGTGAGCGACGCGGCGACCGACGCGTGCAACGACACCCCCGACGTCACGTCGTCGATCAGCGGTGAGGTCGGCGTCGACAACAGCCTCGCCTCGGTGGTCACCATCCTCGGCGACATGATCGAGGGCGGCATCCGTGGCGCGCTCGAAGAGCAGATCGCCGCCGGCACGTTCCTCCTCCTCGTCGAGGTCTCGGGCGTCAACAGCACCGTCAACGACACGAGCGTGAACGTGCGCCTCTTCCTCGGCGAAGCGAACGGTGAGATCACCCTCGAGGGTGGCCGCATCGCCGCGGGCCAGACCTTCACGGAGGGCATGGTCCTCGCGAACGTGACCGCCTCGATCAGCTCGGGCGTCCTCTCGTTCGAGAGCCCCACGCTGCCGTTGAGCCTGAACATCAGCGACGCGAACATCATGCTCACGCTGCGCAGCGCCCGCCTCCGCGCGGTCATCGGCGCGACCGGCCTCACCGAGGGTGAGATCGGCGCGTCGGTCACCGTCGCCGACGTCGTGCAGCTCGGCGAGGACCTCGGCCAGGGCGACATCGTCAACGAGGAGACCATCCGCAGCCTCAACCTCCCCGACCTCGACCCCAACGCGGACGGCACGGTGTGCAACTCGATCTCGGTCGGCCTCTCCTTCGAGGCCGTCAGCGCGAACCCCAGCGCGAGCTGATCGCTCGCTCGCATCCGCGAGCACGAAGAGGCCGGCCCCGAGAGGAGCCGGCCTCTTTTCTTTTCCGTCCCACGATGCGCTCTGTCGCACGAGAGATTGGGGTCGGAGAGGCTCGCGGAGATCTGGTCGCGTCGCGGGGTTCCTCCGTGACCGTGGCCGCTGCCGTGACCGCGTCCGCTGCCGTGACCGCGTCCGTGACCGTGGCCGCTGCCGTGACCGCGTCCGCTGCCGTGACCGCGTCCGCTGCCGTGACCGTGACCGTCGCGACGCGACCAGATATCCGCGCCGCTCCCGCTGGCCACGACGCGACCAGATCCGCGAGTGTCGTGCCCGCGCCCGCGCCCGCTCTCATCATGCGCTGCCTCGACGATCTGCCGGAGATCCCGCATACCTTCGGCCCCCGTGTCCTTCGACTTCGACGCCCTGTTCCGGAGCAAGCCGGTCATCCTCGCGCCCATGGAGGACGTGTCGGACGCGGTGTTCCGTCAGGTCTGCCGCGCGCGCGGCGCCGAGCTCTGCGTCACGGAGTTCGTCAACGTCGAGGGCTTGCTCCGCGGCGCGAAGGACGCGGCGCACAAGATCGATCTCTTGCCCGGAGACTCGCCGACCGCGATCCAGATCTACGGCGCCGACCCTGCGCGCCTCGCCGAGGCCGCCGAGGTCGCGCTGCGATCGGAGCCGCAGTTCATCGACATCAACTGCGGCTGCTGGGTGCCCAAGATCGCGCGCCGCGGCGCGGGCGCGGGCTGGCTGCGCGATCCGGGCGCGATGGTCGCGATGGCCAAGATGGTGGTGGAGCGCGTGGCGCCCATGCCGCTCACCGTGAAGACCCGCATCGGCTACGGGCCCGAGAGCGAGATGCCGATCATCGATCTGGCGCGCCGCCTCGAGGACGTCGGCGTCCGCGCGCTGACGATCCACTGCCGCACGGCGCAGATGGGACACAGCGGCGCGGCGGACTGGAGCTGGGCGCGCAAGGCGCGCGAGGTCGTCTCGATCCCCGTGGTGGTGAACGGCGACGTCAAGAGCGGCGAGGACGCGGACGCGTCGCTGAAGGAGACGGGCGCCGCAGGGACGATGGTGGGCCGCTACGCGATCGATCACCCGTGGGTCTTCCGCGAGGCGCGCAGCCTGATCGATCGCGGCGTGGCCCACGCACCGCCCACTGCCGCCGAGCGGCTGGCGCTGTGCCGAGAGCACCTCCAGCTCCAGGCCGACGAGCGCGGGGGACTTCGCGCGGTGCGCTCGCTCCGTCGTCACTGGCCCGGGTACCTCCGCGGCCTGCACAACGGGGCGACCCTGCGCCGCGAGCTCAACGTCACCGACGATCTGAGCGCGTCCTTCGAGCTCTTCGATCGCTTCGAAGCCAGCCTCGCGCACCACGACACCGCAGCGGCGTGACCTTTGCCGTCACCAGGCCGTCGTTCAGTCGACGTTCATCCTTTGCTCGTACGTCACCTGCGCGTCACCGAGCCCCGATAGCAACGCGCTCGTCTCCGAACGGTTGCTCTCTCGTCGCTTGATGAGCCGAAGCCATGACCTCTCGAGCATCATTGTGGGCGTTTCTGGGTACCCTCGCGGTCGCTTCGGTGACATCGGCCCAAGTGGGTGACGCCGAGGTGACGCCGGAGGCGACGAGCCCGAGCGAGACCGCGAGGGATGTCACCGCGCCGACCGAGGATCCGGCGACCGACGAGACCCCGAGTGAGACGACCGAGACGACCGTCGAGACGGTCGAGGGCGAGACGACCCCCGAAGCGCCCATCACGGGCGAGGAGAGCGTCGAGGCCACCGAGACCCTCGAGGCACCCGAAGACGCCGAGGAAGAGCCCGCCGAGACCGCGACGGAGGAGCCGATCTTCACCCTCGAGTGGGGCCGCGGGCTCACCGTGCGCTCCGACGACGACGCCTTCAGCCTCACGATCCGAGGGCGCATCCAGGCCCGGGCCGAGGTGGTGGTGAGCCCCGAGCCGCTCGAGGCGAACGTCGAGTTCATGATCCGGCGCGCCCGCCTCCTGCTCGCAGGACACCTCTTCTCCCACGACTTTCAGTACTACTTCCAGCTCGGCTTCGCGCCGCTCGACATGGAGGCCGATCGCCTGATCCCGCTGCGGGACGCGGCGCTGACCTGGTCGGGGATCCCCAACTTCTCGATCCGCGTCGGGCAGATGAAGGTGCCCTTCAACCGCGAGCGGGTGATCAGCTCGTCGGCGTTGCAGCTCCCCGACCGCTCGCCGGTGAACGCCGAGCTCACGCTCGATCGCGACATCGGCATCCAGATCTTCGGCGACGACCTCTTCGATCTCGGCGGCTACCTCGGCTACCAGATCGGCGTCTTCCAGGGAGACGGACGGCTGCGGGTGAACGAGGGCGGAGGCCTCTTGTACGTGGCGCGCCTCCAGATCCAGCCCTTCGGTGAGTTCGAGGACAGCTACTCGGAGGTCGACTTCACCCGCGAGGATCGCCCGCGCCTCTCCATCGGGATCGGCGGCGCGTTCAACCACGAGGCGCGTCGCAGCCGCAGCACCCACGGCAGCTACTACGATCTCGGCGGCTTCGACTTCGTCCACGCCGAGCTCGACTTCATCTTCAAGGTCGCGGGCTTCTCCGCCATGGGTGAGCTGCTCTACCGCCAGACGACGGGGCCCTCGGTCCGCAGCGAGCTCGTCGACGGAATCGTGCTCACCGACGTGGCAAGCAACGCGCTCGGGTACTTCCTCCAGGCGGGCTACCTCTTCGAGCCGATGATCGAGATCGCCGCCCGCTACGCGGAGATCGTGCCCATCACCAGCGCCGAGCTCCCCCAGACCTCGGTGCCCGGGCGGCGCGAGATCACGCTTGGGGCGGGGTGGTATCCCATCGAGCACGCCCTGAAATTGCAGCTCGACTGGTCGCACATCAGCGATCCGGCCGACGACTTCGACGACGGAATCCATCGGATCCGCCTCCAGCTCCAGGCGTACTTCTGACCTGCTATCGTGGCGGCGCCTCCCACGCGCCCCGTTGCCGTCACCTGGTTGTCACATGGGCGGGGGTATCTGACGCTGCCGAGCGTGACGCCCCAGGAGGCGTCGACCTTGCTTCTTCGAGATACCCGTGCGCCGCAGAACCCATGCTCTTCTCACCATGCTCGCCTCTCTCGTCGCGACCGTCGCGGTCGCGGCCTGCTCCGGCGGGCATGGGCGCCGCGAGGACAGACCGGCCGACGGCGTGGGGGCGCGCCTCAGCCTGAAGGGCTCGGACACGATGGTCATCCTCGCGCAGCGCTTCGCCGAGGGGTACATGGCCGCGCACCCCGGCACGGTGATCGAGGTGTCCGGCGGCGGCTCGGGCACCGGCATCGCGGCGCTGCTGAACGGCACGACGAACATCGCGAACGCGAGCCGGCCCATCAACGATCGAGAGCGCGCGCAGCTCCTCGAGACCCGCCACGCAGAGGCGGTCGAGACCCGCGTCGCGCTCGACGCGCTCGCGGTCTACGTGCACCAGGGCAGCGCGGTCGCGAGCCTGACGATGGCGCAGCTCTCGGCGATCTTCCGTGGCGAGATCACCAACTGGTCCGGCGTCGGCGGGCCGGATGCGCCGATCGTCCTCTACTCGCGCGAGAACAACTCG
>CAYZQM010000289.1:0-7509 GCA_964480175.1 uncultured Sandaracinaceae bacterium | reverse complement strand
CCTGCGGCGATGGGATCGATCAGGACTGCGATGGGCGCGACATGCCGTGCGACCGCGACGACGACGGTGATGGCTGGCCCGCGTCCGAGGACTGCGACGATCGAGACCCCGAGGTCCATCCCTTCGCAGACGAGCGCTGCAACGGGATCGACGACGACTGCGACGGCGCGGTCGACGTCGGAGCGACGTGCGTGAGCGTCGATCGCGACGGCGACGGCTTCTTGGCGTGCGGCGACGAAGGGCCGCCCTGCGACGCGAACGACTGCGACGCGGCGGTGCACCCCGGCGCGTTCGATCGCTGCGGCGATGGCGTCGACGCCGACGGCGACGGCATGGACGCGTGCCACGAAGACGACGCGGACGGCGACGGCTACCTCGACGTCCTGCGCGGCGGCTCGGACTGCGACGACCACGACCCGCTCAGCTACCCGTTCGCCCCGGACTTCTGCCAAGACGGCATCGCGCAGAACTGCGTCGCGGATCGACCGTGCACGATGGACGTCGATGGGGATCGCTGGATCGAGCCCGCCGCGTGCGAGGACGGCCACGCATCGCCCGATCGCGAAGAGGTCTGCAACGGTCGCGACGACGACTGCGACGGGATCGTCGACGAGGTGCTCTCGCCGCCGCTCGACGGGTTTCCTCAAGGTCTGGCTGGCTGCACCACCGATCCCCGCCCGCGCGACTTCGCCTCCGACGAGGACGACTGCGGCGGCTGCGGGATCCGCTGCGCGCCGCTGCAGCGCTGCACCGACGGCGCGTGCGTCGATCCCTGACGGGCCTCGATCGAGGGCGGGAGGCAGGCGCGATCGCCGGCTTGACGGTTCATCGTACCAGCATCATATGATGACCGTACGACGAACTCGGAGACGCCGACGTGAACGCCAAGACCGAGCAGAAGGCCCGCAGCCGGGCCGCCATCCTGGATGCGTCCGCGCGTCTGTTGCGCGAGCGCGGCATCGTGGGCGCCAAGGTCGCCGACGTGATGGCCGGCGCGGGCCTGACGGTCGGGGGCTTCTATGCGCACTTCGCGTCCAAGGAGGCGCTGGTGGATCAGACGCTGGCCGACACCGCGCGGCACATGCGCGAACGGCTCTTCGCGAAGCTCGATCAGAAGCCGGAGGCCGATCGCGCGGAGGTCGTGCTCAAGCGCTACCTGACCACGGCCAACCGCGACGACGTGCGCGAGGGCTGCCCCTTCCCCGCCATCGCGGGCGAGATCGCGACGACCGCGCCAGAGCACGGCGAGGCGCTCGCGGCCCAGGTCGAGGCGATGGCCGAGGGCCTCCGCGAGCTCTTGCCCGAGCGCCCCGGGATCAGCGCCAAGCACCTCGCACTCGGCCTCACCGCGATGATGGTGGGTGGCCTGACGCTCGCGCGCGCGACGCGCGGTACCGAGCTCTCGGACGAGCTGCTCAAGGCGTGTCGCGCCTTGGGCCGCGTGGCCCTCGGCCGCACGCCCTGATCACGCGCGCCTCGGAGGCGCATCCCCCAGTCGTTGCCTCGCTTCGCGCCCGCTCCTCGGTCGCGCACGGCGGAGCTCCGTCGTCTGTCTGCGAACCCTGAAAGCCAAGGAGAACACCCATGAACCGCTACATCCTCGACACCGTTCGAACGCCGCGGGGCCGCGGCAAGGCCGGCAAGGGCGCGCTCTCCGGCGTGCATCCGCAGGCGCTGCTCGCGCCGCTCCTGCCCGCGCTCGCTGAGCGCACCGGCATCGATCCCGCGCACGTCGACGACGTCGTGGTCGGGGCCGTCTCGCAGGTCGGCGAGCAGGGCGCGAACATCGCGCGCAACGTGGTGCTCGCGTCGGGCTTCCCCATCGAGGTGAGCGGCGTGTCGCTCAACCGCTTCTGCGGCTCGGGCGTGCAGGCCCTGGCGTTCGGCGCGATGGGCGTGGGCTCGGGCCTGCAGGATCTCGTCGTCGCCGGCGGCGTCGAGAGCATGTCGCGGGTGCCGATGGGCTCCGACGGCGCAGGCCAGGACGGAGCGAACCTCGCGCTGCGCGAGCGCTTCTTTCAGGTGCCGCAGGGCATCAGCGCGGATCTGATCGCGACCCTCGAGCACTTCTCCCGCGCCGAGGTCGACGGCCTGGCGCTGAGCTCGCAGCGCAAGGCCGCGATCGCGGTGGAGGAGCGCCGCTTCGATCGCTCGATCGTCCCGGTGATCGATCCGGCGACCGGCGCGACGCTGCTCTCCCGTGACGAGCTGGTGCGCCCCGACACGACCGCGGAGGGCCTGGCCCAGCTGCGCGCGTCGTTCGTCGAGATGGGCGCCGCTTCGGTCGGTCCGAACGGCGAGACGCTCGATCAACTCGCGCTGCGCGCGTACCCCGAGGCCAAGGCGATCCAGCACGTGCACACGGCGGGCAACTCGAGCGGTCTCGCCGACGGCGCGGGCGCGGTGCTGCTCGCCTCCGAGCGCTACGTGAAGGAGCACGGCGCCAAGCCTCGAGCGCGCATCCTGTCGGTGGCCACGGTCGGCAGCGAGCCCGTGATCATGCTGACCGCGCCCGCGCCCGCGAGCCTCAAGGCGCTGAAGATGGCGGGCATGAACGCCAAGGACATCGATCTCTGGGAGATCAACGAGGCCTTCGCCGCGGTGGTGCTGCAGACCGTGCGCAAGCTCGACATCGATCCCGATCGGGTGAACGTGAACGGCGGCGCGATCGCGCTCGGCCATCCGCTCGGCGCCACCGGCACGATGCTGATCGGCACCGCGCTCGACGAGCTCGAGCGGCAAGGCAAGCAGACCGCGCTGGTGACCATGTGCATCGGCGGCGGCCAGGGCATCGCGATGGTGCTGGAGCGCGTGTGAGCGCAGACGCGGCGCTCCCCGCTCTCCCCGTCCCCAGCCCGGCGCTCTCAGGTCGGCTGGTGGTAGGGATCTGCGCGCTCTCGGTCTTCGTGGTTTCGCTCGACACGACGGCGCTCTACGTCGCGTTCCCTGCGATCCGCTCCGATTTTTTGGCGACGACCGTCGAGCAGCTCTCGTGGGTGCTCAACGGCTACACCGTGATCTACGGCGCGCTCTTGGTGGTCATGGGCCGCCTGGCCGATCAGCTCGGGCGGCGCCGGGTCTTTCAGTGGGGTCTGTCGATCTTCGGCGCGACCTCGCTGCTGTCGGCGATCGCGCCCAACGCGGAGATCCTGATCGCCGCGCGCGTGTTGCAGGGCGTCGGCTCGGCCGCGCTGGTGCCCGCCTCCCTCGCGATCGCGCTCGGCGCGGTGGAGCAGGGGCAGCGCAACCTGGTCGCGGCGCTCTGGTCGGCGACGGGCGCGCTCGCCTCTGCGGTGGGTCCCTCGCTCGGCGCGCTGCTCGTCGCGTCGTGGAGCTGGCGCGGGGTCTTTCTGATCAACGTGCCGGTGGTGCTCGTCGCGCTGCTCGCGAGCCGCGCGCGGGTGACCGAGAGCCGCGACGCCGCGCTCGTGCAGCTGCCGCGCTTGGTGCCCGTGATCAGCCTGGTGCTCGGCTCGAGCTTGCTCGGCCTGGCGCTGGTCGAGGGGCGCGCGTGGGGCGCGTCCGTCAGCGCGGCGCTCGCCGTCGTCGGGGTGCTCACGCTGGCGTACTTCGCGATCAGCGAGCTGCGCGCCGCGCGTCCTTCGTTCGATCTCACGCTCTTTGGATCGCGGGCGTTCGCGGTCGCGAACCTCGCGATGCTGGTCTACGGCGTGGGCTTCGCGGCGATGTTCCTGGGCTTCGTGTTCTTCCTGACCGAGGCGTGGGGCTATTCGGTGCTGGAGGCGGGCTTGGCGATCTCGCCCGGGCCCATCACCGTCGTGCCGGTCGCGATCCTCGCGGGGCGCTCGGCCTCGGTCGTGGGCCCGCGGCGCCTCGCGGTGCTCGGCGGGCTCTTCACGGCGGCGGGCGCGGTGATCTTGGCGCTCTCGGCCGACGCGGAGCCGTCGTTCTTGCTGCGCTGGCTGCCCGCCGCGCTGCTCAGCGGGATCGGCGTCGGGTTGGTGATGCCCACGCTGAATGGCGCCGCGGTGAGCACGCTGAAGACCGAGCGCTTCGCGGTGGGCAGCGCGATCCACCAGGCGGTGCGGCAGCTCGGCGGCGTGCTGGGCGTGGCGCTGGCCATCGTGCTGAGCACGCTCGATGCGCCGTTCGTGCCGCTGTTCGGCGCGGTCGTCCTCACTTCGCTCGCGACCTCGGTCATCGCGCTGGCGCTGCCGCGCTGAACGTGTCCGAGACGATCACTCCGTGGTGCGGTAGGTGCCGTCGAGCACCGCGGGGCGCTCGCCGAGCAAGCGCAGACGATCCCGATACGTGATGAGCATCGCGCCGATGGCGTGCGCGGCATGCTCGAGTTCGGCAGAGAGCACGTCGGCGCGGGTGTCCAGCACCCACCACGCTCCGTGCGCGGTCAACGACACGAGGATGCCGAACGCGGTGCAATTCATCGACTCGCCGATGGCGGCTGCGAGCGCGGTGGCGCGGGATTCTGCGTCGGCGTTCGAGACGCATGCGAAGCCCTGGAACAGGCCGGTCACCGCGCCGAGCAAACCGAAGAGCGTGGCGACCTGCGCGACCACGAAGAGAAACGGCAGGCCGCGCCGAAGGAGCGAGCGCGCCAGCTCGCGATGCGCCGTGATCGCCGCCTCGATGCGCAGCGGGTGCTGGATGCCCTCCTTCAGCGCGGCGATGGCGACGAGCGCGATCTCTCCTTTCGTGTGCGCCATCCAGCGCAAGGCGCCCTCGAGGTCCCCGACCGACAGGTGCCGCTGCAGCACACCGAGCACCTGCGCCGTGCGCGGTCGCGGGCGATAGAGGCGAACGACGTGCTGCACGGTGCAGATCCACGCCACCACCGAGCAGGCGAGCACCCAGTACATCCCCGACCCGCCTTCGTGGAAATGGTTTGCGAGCACGTCGAGCCAGCGCATCCCGATCCGACCGCGCGCCGCGCGCGGAGTTCCCGACGGACCGCGTCAGGCGATCGCTTCGATCGCCTTGGCGAGCTCGAGATCGAGCGACGTGACCTTGTTGCCCGCGTCGTGGGTCCGCAGCGTCAGCTCGACCTTGCCGTACACGTTGACGATCTCGGGGTGGTGGTTGCGCTGCTCGGCCTCGAAGCCGACGCGCACCAGGAACGCGAGCGCAACACGGAACGATCCGAGCTCGAAGCGCTTGTGCAGCGCGTCGCCCTCGTAGCGCCAGCCAGGGAGCTGCTTCATCGCGTCGTGGATGGCGTCGGGGCTCAGGGCGTTCATGGCTCGTCGGGGGTGCAGGGGTACGCGCCGCGTCCGCCGAAGCTCGCGGAGAGCTCCGTCGTCGCGTCGCAGTGGGTGCCGAAGGGGCAGTCGGCGGTGGTGAAGCAGACGGCGAAGCAGCGACCGTCGTCCGTTCCGTCGCGGTTGGCCCAGCACGCCAGACCCTGGCCGCAGAACGAGCGATCGACGCACCAGCCGCCGGTGTTCGAGGAGCCGCCGGAGCGGCACGAGGTGTCGATGCGGCCCACCTCGTCGACGTCGCCCTGGCACGCGCCGGACGAGCAGCCGGTCTGATCGATGATGTGGCACCCGGTGATGGGCACGTCGGGCATCGGGGCATCGATGCGCTCGAGCTGATCGTACGGGTAGCTGCAGCCGGACAGGGCGAGCAGGACGATCGACGACGAGAGCGCGCGCACGGGGCGACTGTGGCAGATGGCGGCCGCGGCGCCCACCGGCACTTGGACGCTTGCGGATCCCCCGGCAGATGAACGAAGGTTCGGGCGCCCATGGACCAAGTTGAAGCGCTCAAGGAGCTCAAGGCCGCGATCGTCACCGAAGTGCGCAAGGCGGTGGTAGGGCAGGACGAGGCCATCGAGGGCCTGTTGATCGCGCTCTTGGCCCAGGGGCACGTGTTGCTCGAGGGCGTCCCCGGCACCGCCAAGACCCTGATGGTGCGCGCGCTCGCCGCGAGCATCGGGCTCTCGTTCGGGCGCATCCAGTTCACGCCGGATCTCATGCCGTCGGACATCCTCGGCACCAACGTCTTCGATCTGAAGAGCGGCGGCTTCAACCTCACCAAGGGTCCGGTCTTCACCGAGCTGCTCTTGGCCGACGAGATCAACCGCGCGCCCGCCAAGACCCAGAGCGCGCTGCTCGAGGCGATGCAGGAGCGTCAGGTCTCGATCGACGGAAAGCGCTATCCGCTGGGCACCGACTTCACCGTCTTCGCGACCCAGAACCCCATCGAGCAGGAGGGCACGTATCCCCTGCCCGAGGCTCAGCTCGATCGCTTCTTGCTGAAGATCAAGGTCGGCTACCCGAGCGCAGAAGAGGAGGACGAGATCCTGCGCCGCGCGACGGTCGCGGTGGCGTCGATGGATCCCGAGGCGTCCGGCGTGACCGCGGTCATCACCGGCGCGCAGCTCGCTGCGGTGCGCGAGCTCGGGCACCAGGTGCTCGTCGAGGATCGGGTGCGGGGCTACGTCGGTGAGCTGCTGCGCGCGACCCGCAGCTCGCCGATGGTGGTGCTCGGCGCGGGGCCGCGCGCCGGCGTGCATCTCTTGGTGGCCTCGCGCTGGTACGCCGCGATCGAGGGCCGGCGCTTCTTGACGCCGGACGACGTGCAGCGCGCGCTGCATCCGGTGCTGGGGCATCGCTTGGTGCTCGCGCCCGAGGTCGAGCTCGACGGTCTCTCGGCCGAAGAGGTGATCGATCGCATCGCGCGTGGCGTGACGGTCCCGCGGTGAGCGCCGCATGAGCGAGCCGCGCGACGAGCGAGCGCAGCGCGAGAACGAAGAAGCGCAGCGCGAGAGCGCGCAGCGCGAGACAGCGCAGCACGCGACAGCGCAGCACGCGACAGCGCAGCACGCGACGGCGCCGAACGAGACAGAGGGCCCCTCGGTCGAGGCCGCCGACCCGTCCTCGTTCCGCTGGCTCCCCGGTCCCGTCGTGCCGCTCGCGGCGCTCTTGAGCGCGCCGCTCACGCTGGGTGGCCCGCTCGGCATCGCCGCGACGCTGGTGATCGACGGCGTCGCCATCGCCGCGTCGTTCGCGCAAGGCCGCCTGCTCGCGGGGCGACGGGTGACCGCGACGCGCTTGGGCGAGGCGCGCTGGGTGGTGGGGCATCGACACACCGTGACCCTGCGCTTGCACAACCCGAGCGCGAGCGCGCTGCGGGTCACGGTGCGCGACGACGTGCCCGAGGGCTTCGCCGTGGAGCCCGAAGAGCAGACGATCGATCTCCCCGGCTACGCCCGGCGCGACGTGACGTATCAGCTCACGCCGCCGCGACGCGGGGACCATCAGCTCGGCAACGTGCACCTCAAGATCCAGGCGCCACCGCACTTCGGCGCCGCGATGATCGAGCAGCCCGCGCGGAGGAACGTCCGGGTGTATCCCAACGTGCTGGGCGCGCGGCGCGACGAGCTCGCCTCGCGGGTGCAGGACATCCGGCGCAACGGCCTGCGCAACGTGCGCCTCTCGGGCGGCGGCGGCGAGTTCGCACAGCTGCGCGAGTACGTGCAGGGCGACGCCTATCGGGACTTCGACTGGAAGGCGACCGCCAAGCGCC
>CAYZQM010000288.1:7223-7565 GCA_964480175.1 uncultured Sandaracinaceae bacterium | reverse complement strand
CGCAGCGCGAAGCCGAGGATCGTCATGATGAGACCGCCGACCTGCGCGATGCCGGTGACGATCGAGACGCCTTCAGCCTGTCGCTCGGGATGCGCGCCGAACTGCAGGAAGGGACCGACGATCGGCACGAGGCCGTAGAGGTACCAGTCGAGGTCGGGCGAGTAGTAGTTCGCGAGCTCGTCCGCGATGAGCCACGCGAGCCCGGTCACGTTCACCACGTAGCCGCCGATCAGGAGGATCAGGCCGGGGACGTAGAGGCCGGGGATGCTGTTGCTGTGGTGGACGTAGCGGGTGGGGGTCGGCTCACCGGCGACGTACGTGGAGCTGGGCGCCGTCGTGGTC
>CAYZQM010000288.1:1661-7213 GCA_964480175.1 uncultured Sandaracinaceae bacterium | reverse complement strand
TGTACGAGGTGACCTGCCCGGAGATGATCACCTGCGCCTCGGCCGAGGACGAGGCCCCGAGCGTGATGGCGAAGGCGGCTGCAGCGACGAGAGCGGCAAATGCGTAGCGCATGAAGTGACCCCTGTTGAGAGCGAGACCAAGTGAACGAGGAAGGTGCGACGCGGTCCCGGGCGTCGGCGCCTTACGACGAAGCCCGCGCCCAGATCATCCACACGACGGACGAACTCTGGGTTTGGGGGGATACGAGAGCGATCGGGGCGACCTTCCCTCGCCGCCCGCGCTTCTGCAAAAAGAACGCGCAAAAAGAACGCTCACAAAGAACGGCTCAGAGAACCGCCTGGCTGGAACGGCTGACGACCGTCTCCACCTCCGACCGGATGGCGGCGAGGCTGGCCTCGCTGCTCGCCTCGAAGCGGAGCACCAGCACGGGCTGCGTGTTCGAGGCCCGGACCAAGCCCCAGCCGTCGGGGAAGCGGATCCGGGCGCCGTCGACGGTCACCACCTCGTGGCTCCCCTCGTAGTGACGCCTCACCAGATCGACGATCGCGAACTTGGTCGCGTCGTTCGCGGGGACCCGCAGCTCGGGGGTGCTGAACGTCGCGGGGAGATCGTCGAGCAGCGCGTGCAGCGGCCGCTCGCTCTTGGCGACGATCTCCAGCACCCGCAGCGCCGCGTAGATGGCGTCGTCGAAGCCGAAGAAGCGATCGGCGAAGAAGACGTGACCGCTCATCTCGCCCGCGAGGAGCGCGTGCTCCTCCTTCATCTTCGCCTTGATCAGCGAGTGCCCGGTCTTCCACAGGATCGGGCGTCCACCGCGCGCCCCGATGTCGTCGTAGAGCTTGTCCGAGCACTTCACCTCGCCGAGCACCGCCGCGCCCGGACGGCGCAAGAGCAGATCGCGCGAGAGCAGGACCAGGAGCTCGTCGCCGTAGAGCACCCTCCCCTTGGCGTCGACGAGCCCGATCCGATCCCCGTCGCCGTCGAACGCGATCCCCAGCTCGAGGCCGAGCTCGCGCACGGTGCGCACCAAGAGCTCGGTGTTCGCGGGCTGCGACGGGTCGGGGTGGTGCACGGGGAAGTGACCGTCCGGCTCCATCAACAGCGCCTCGGGCGACAGGCCCACGGCCTCCATCGCCGCGAGCGCGAGCGGACCGGCCGCGCCGTTGCCGGCGTCGATCGCGAAGCGCACGTCCTTGCGGGCCAAGCGGATGTTGCCTCGCACGAAGCCCGCGTACGCCGCGGTCAGGTCGCGGTGGGTGCGCTGACCGTCCAGCGCGCTCTCGAGATCCCGCTGCTCGATCATGCGGCGCAGCTCGCTCACCTCGGCGTTCCCGAGCGTCTTCTGCCCGAGCATGATCTTGAAGCCGTTCTCGTCGGCGGGGTTGTGGGAGCCCGTCACCATCACGCCGCCGTCGAGCTCGAGGTGAAACACCCCGAAGTAGAGCAGCGGAGAGGGACCCATCCCGAGATCGACGACGTCGATCCCGGTCGAGAGCATCCCCCCGAGCAGCGCCTCCGCGATGCGTGGCGACGAGAGCCGGCAGTCCTGACACAGGGCCACGCGCTGCTTGCCGTTCCGCTTGTAGAGCGTGCCGAGCGCGCGACCGAGCTCGCGCACGAACGGTGACGGGAAGTCTCGGTCCGCGACGCCGCGGATGTCGTACTCGCGGAAGACGTGGGGGTTGGGGATCTCCATGGGCGGGACCCTACCACTCCGAAGCGCCGTTCCCGCTGCGCTCGCGACGTTGGGACTTGCAAACGCTCGGAGCGTCGGCTACGAGGTGCGACCCGCTCAAGGGCGGTCCGTTCGGGCGATTAACTCAGCGGTAGAGTGCGACCTTCACACGGTCGAAGTCACTGGTTCAAGTCCAGTATCGCCCACTCCGCCTCTCATCTTTCCAACCCCCATCTTCAGCCCCCACCTGCACCGGAAACCGTGCATGCGGTGAGTGGGTCAGGTGAGCGAGTGCAGCGGTCCGGTCAAGCGTGTCGCTGGGATCACCGCGTCGCAGTCGACTCGGCGCGCACGGCCTCGCCCAATGCACGCACGGCCTCTCGCAGCCTCCGCTGCGCCGCAGGGAGGCTGAGCCCCGCGCGCCGCGCCGCCTCTCGCCACGAACTGCGTTCGATCACCCGGGCAGAGAGGAGCGCCGCGTCGCCTGCGTCGAGCTGCGGCAACGTCGCTGCGTGCCGGGTGACGAACGCGACGACGGCCGCGGCCGCCGCCTCGAAGGTCTGGCTGCTCGCGAGGTAGTGCTCGACGCGCGCGCGCTCTCCGTCGACGTCGAGCGCGATGACGGGCAGCAGGCCCTGGCGGAGCCTCGCGACGAGCTCCACATCCAGCGCCGTTCCGTCCGCGGCGAGCAGGTGCAGCTGGTGCTCGAGGTTGCGCGAGAGATCCTCGCGCAGGGCGTCGCACAGGGCGCGAGCCGCGTCGCTCGTCGGGCGCAGCATGACCACCGAGGGCTCCCCGCTTCGCGCGCCGGGCGCGGCGCCGAGGCGCACGATCGCGTAGCCGAGCGACGCGCGAAACGCGACCAGGTCGCTCGTCGCGCCGAACACGGTCCCGAAGAGCTCGGGCGCCCGCCGACCAGCGGCGCGCGCGTAGTGATCGTGCACGTGCTCGGTGAGCGCGCGCGCGATGCCGCGCCGCCTGCGATCGGGGTGCGTCGCGATGCGGACGCTGCGGACCATCACGAGCGTGCCGGCATCGATGCGCCCCGCATGGCTCACCAAGGTGTCGGGCAAGACGTGTCCCCGGATGCGCTCACGAGCGAGCGAGCGCGACTGCTCGATCGAGAGGCCGCCCTCGCGCGCGACGAGGTTCACCCCGACGACGCGGCCCGCCGCGAGGGCGAGGTGGACATCGAGGTTCGGCGCGTCGAGGAGGCGGCGCAGATCGTTCGGCGTCGTGCGGTGGTGCGCGTGCATCAAGAGCCCGTACGCCTCCGCGAGCCATGGCGAGGTGGCGAGCGCTCGCGCCGGCACGTGCCTCACCTCGATGGCGGCGGCGCCCCCATCGAGCGACGCAGGCGTCGCGTCGAAGAGCAACAGATCGCGAGCCCACCGCTCGAGCGCATCGCCTGCCGCGAAGCGGATCGGCTCCGCGAGCGACTCCAGCTCGAGGGGCCCTCGGCTGCGCGCCCAGTGCAGAAAGCGCTGCACCCACGCGGCGCCGGTCCCCTCGTATCCCCGCGCGGTGCTCGCCCACGTCCAGTGCGCGTCGGGGTGGGCCAGCGCCGCGCGTCGCAAGGTGGGCACGTCGATCTGCGCCGCCTCGTCGATCACCACGTGGCGCGCGCCTACCTCGTCGACGAGGGCGTCGAGCTCGACGAAGCGCGCGTGATCCCCACCGAAGCGGAGCACCTCGGCCGCCGCCTCCCGGCTGGGCGCGCTCACCAGCGTCGTCGTCCCCATCGCGGCGATCGCGAGGCCGAGGGCGCTCGACTTGCCGCGACCCCGATCGGCGATCAGCGCCGTGCGCGAAGGGGTCGTACCGCGCCAGCGCGAAGCGAGGCGCGCGGCGAGCTGCGCCTTCTCGTCGGTGCCGCGCTCGGCGCGATCGATCTCGAGCGCGGTGCACGGCGGCAGCGGCGGCGCCGTCGCCATCACGCGCTCCCACGACAGCGAGCCGACGTCGCCGGGACCGAACGGCTCGACGGCGAGCGCGGCGTCCGCGGGTGGGCGGCCCGGCGCCAGGATCACGAGCCTACCTCCCGCCCGCACGAGCCCCTCGAGCTGCGCGAGCACCTCGAGGTCGAGGCCGGAGAAGAGCTCGAGCACCACGGCGTCGCGCCCCTGACCCAGGAGCGCGCGCACGCGTCGCGGCGGCACGCGAGCGTCGCCCTCGCCCACCCACAGCGTGTCGCGGCTACCGACCAGCCAGCGCTGGGCCTCGCGCCGAAGGGCCTCGTGCGCGTCGTGCGCTTCGCCGAGGGCGCCCTCACCCGCGCGCAGCACCACGAGCTCGCGCGAGCGCGTCAGTGCAGATCCTCGACGCGTCCTCGGGCCCGCATCACCTCGATCGCGCCGCCAGCGTGCACCATCACCTCCGCCGCGCGGGGGCGCGCGTTGTACTCGCTCGCCATCGAGCTGCCGTACGCGCCGGTGGTGCGCAGCACGAGCAAGTCGCCGCGCGCCGTCGGTGCCAGCGGCCGATCCTCCGCGAAGAAGTCGCCGGTCTCGCAGACCGGACCGACGAGGTTGGCGAGGCTCGCCGCGCCGCGCGGCGCCGAGACCGTCTCGATCGCGTGGTAGGCCTGGTAGAGCGAAGGGCGGATGAGCTCGGTCATCGCGGCGTCGACCACCACGAACCGCTTCTTGTCCGCGCCGAGCTGACTCTCCTGCTGCTTCTCGAAGAGCACCCGCGTGAGCAGCACGCCTGCGTCACCGACCAAGGCGCGCCCCGGCTCGATCACGAGCGCCATGTCGCTCGGTGCGCCGGCCGTCACCAGGCCCCGCCCGATCGCCGCGCCGAGCGCCGCAAACGACGGATACGGAGCGTCCTCGTCCCCGTACGCCACCGGCCAGCCGCCGCCCACGTCGATCCGGGTGACCGGCGCGCCGCGCTCGCGGCATCGGACGGCGAGCCTCGCGGTGATCGCCGTCGCGTCTTCGAGCGCGAGCAGATCGCCGATCTGCGAGCCGATGTGGCTGCTCATGGTCGTGAGCTTCAGCCGGGGCCGGCGCGCGATGTGCTCGAGCAGCTCCTCGGCGCGCTTCATCGAGAGGCCGAACTTGGTGTCGAAGAGACCGGTCGCGATGTACGGGTGGGTCTTGGGATCGACGTTCGGGTTGATGCGCAGCCCGATCAGCGCGTCGCGCGCCATCCGCTCCGCGAGCTCGGCGATGACGTCGAGCTCCGGCTCGCTCTCGACGTGGATGGTCACGCCCGCCTCGATGGCCTGCACGAGCTCGTCATCGCGCTTGCCCACGCCGCTCATGACGATCCGGTCGGCGGCGAAGCCCACGGCGCGCGCCCAGTGGAGCTCGCCTCCGGAGACGACGTCGCAGCCCGCGCCCAGCCCCACCAGCGTGCGCAGGATCGCAGGCGCGCCGTTGGCCTTCATCGCGTAGCAGATGTGGTGCGGCCGGCCCGGCGCGCCCTCGGCGAGCGCCGCCTCGATCGCGCGGTAGCTCGCGAGCAGCGCCGCCTCCGAGAACACGTGCAGCGGCGTGCCGTAGGTGGCTGCCAGCTCCGCGAGCGGGACGCCATCGCAGCCGAGCTCTCCGTCCGCGCGCGTGAAGTACTCGCTCGAGACGACGTCGGTTCGGGTTCCACGCTCCATGATCAGCCCTCCCCCGCGCCGAGCGCCTGCGCTTCGTGGCCCGCGTCGATGCTGCGCGCCGCGAGGCGCTGCACCAACCCCTCGACCGCGCTCGCCACCTGCGCGCGCGCCGGACCGCCGACGACGTCGCGGCGCTCGACCGCGACCTCCGGGCGGATCGCGTCGAACACGCTCTCGTCGAAGCTCGGGTGCTGCGCCTTCCACGCCTCGATCGGCAGCGTCGCGAGCACGCAGCCGCGCGCGAGGCACTCGCGGACCAAGCG
>CAYZQM010000288.1:0-1651 GCA_964480175.1 uncultured Sandaracinaceae bacterium | reverse complement strand
GCCGGCGGGCGCGAAGCGATCCTGCGCGCGGCCCACGCGTTCGGCGACCTCCGCCCCGGCGAACCATGGTTGCTCGAGCGGCCCGAACTCGAAGCCGCGCGCGAGGCACTCGCGGACCAAGCGCCCCGAGACGTGGTGCGCCTCGCGAAACGGCACGCCGCGGGCTGCGAGCCAGTCCGCGACCTCGGTCGCGTCCAGGAACCCCTCGGCCAGCGCCGCGTGCATCCGATCCTGTCGAAAGCGCGCCGTCGCCAGGGCACCCGCGAGCACGTCGAGGCTGTCTTCGACGGTGTCGAACGCGTCGAACGCCGGCCGCTTGTCCTCCTGCATGTCGCGGTTGTACGCGAGGGGCAGGCCCTTCATCAGCACGAGCAGCGAGACGAGGTCGCCGATCACCCGCCCCGACTTGCCGCGTACGAGCTCGGCCATGTCGGGGTTCTTCTTCTGCGGCATGATCGAGCTGCCGGTCGTGAATCGATCGGTCATCTCGATGAAGCCGAACTCCTGGCTCGACCACAGCACGAGCTCCTCGGAGATGCGCGACAGGTGCACGGCGCAGATCGAGAGCGCCGCGAGCGACTCGAGCAAGAAGTCGCGATCGCTCACCGCGTCGAGCGAGTTGCGCATCGGGCGGGCGAAGCCGAGCTGCGACGCGGTGAAGCCGCGATCGATCGGGAACGTCGTGCCCGCCAGCGCCGCCGCGCCGAGCGGGCTCTCGTTCATGCGCTTCTTCGCGTCCTCCATCCGGTCCCGATCCCGCTCGAGCATCTCGCACCACGCGAGGAGGTGATGCGACAGGCGCACCGGCTGCGCGCGCTGCAGGTGGGTGTAGCCGGGCATCAGCACATCCAGGCTGCGCGCGGCGCGCACGGCGAGCACCGAGAGGAAGCGATCGATCTTGGTCGCGATGCGCTCGCAGGCGGCGCGGGTCCAGAGCCGCATGTCCGTCGCGACCTGATCGTTGCGGGAGCGCGCCGTGTGCAAGCGCCCGCCCGCCTCGCCGACGCGCTCGGTGAGGAGCGACTCGACGTTCATGTGCACGTCCTCGCGATCGGCGCGCCACTGCATCTCACCGCGCTCGATCTCACCGTCGATGGTGCGCAGGCCGGCCTCGATCTTCTCCGCGTCCTCTTCGCTGACGATGCCGGCCTTGGCCAGCATCCGCACGTGCGCGATGGAGCCGCGGATGTCCTCCGGGCCGAGGCGTCCATCCACGTCGACGCTCGTGTTCATGCGCGCGGCCACCGAGTCGAGTGCCTCGGTGAAGCGTCCGCCCCAAGAGCGGTTGGTGTGCGCGGGCTTGTCGTTCATGCGGCCGCGAGCCTAGCCCGACGGCAGCGAAGTTCGATGGTGTTTTGCGCCGCTGAACGCCGCGGCGAGCCTGGCAACCATCGGTGATGCCTGACCCCTCCCATCCCGGACTCGACGACTCTTGGTTCGACCGCGGGCGGCCTCCCCCGCTCACGCGCGCGGCGGTGAGGGCCGAGCTCGAGCGAAAGAAGAAGCGAGCAGAAGACGTCATCGAGGTCGACCCGAGCGATCCCGACGTCGAGTTCTCCGAGTCGTTCTTCGATCGCTAGGGGCCTGCGTAAGAACAACTGCGTCAGCACCGAGGGCGCGCCGGAGCCCCAAAGGGTAGGCGCGAGGAGGG
>CAYZQM010000287.1:7034-7656 GCA_964480175.1 uncultured Sandaracinaceae bacterium | reverse complement strand
GGCGCTGGTTGGCCAAGGCTAGACCGTGGGTTGAGACCGGCCGCGGCGCAAAGTCCTGGGGGTCGGGGTGTATTTCATCGCCCTACAGCCTTCGCCGCCGCGCGCTCGGGCGCTATCCTCCACCCCCATGAATCTGCCGAGCACGACCCCGTCGAACGCCGCCATGTCCACCGCGTCCTCTCGCTGGGTCCCCATCGTCTCCGTCCTGACGGCTGCGCTCACGCTGACCATGGCGTCCGTGGCGTTCGCCGTGAACACGGGGGCCCGCGCGCCCGCGATCGACGCGAACGACACCTCGGGCCACCGGGTGAGCCTCGCGGCGCACCGTGGCTCGGTGGTGCTCGTCGACTTCTGGGCCACGTGGTGTGAGCCGTGCGCCGACTCGATGCCCGTGCTCGAGTCGCTGCACCAGCGCTTCGGTAGCCGCGGGCTCGTCGTCATCGGGGTCTCGCAGGATCGCAACGCGTCGGCGATCGCGCCCTTCGCGCGCCGTCACGGCGTGACCTTCCCGATCGTGCACGACGCGGGCAACGCGATCGCCGGCCGCTACTCGCCGCCCCGCATGCCCACCACGTACCTCATCGATCGCGCGGGCATCGTCCGCCACGTCCACGCGGGCTAC
>CAYZQM010000287.1:0-7024 GCA_964480175.1 uncultured Sandaracinaceae bacterium | reverse complement strand
CGCTCGGGGGACGCGGCGACGCTGGACCGCGAGCTCACGGCGCTGCTCGGCTCGTGATCGCGATCACGGCCGGCCTTCGTCCGGCGCGCGATCTCGGGTAGGCTCTGGGCCTTGCGCTTCTCTTCTTCGATCGCCATCGGCCTCGTCCTCGTGGGCTGCTCACTCGCCCGCACCCCGCTGGGTATCGGCTCCGACGCGGGAGGACCCGGCCTCGATGCGCCCCTGCCCGACGTGCTCGGGGTCGATGCGCCCGACACCGGGATGCCGGACGTCCCGATCGATGTGGGGGAGACGTGCGAGGACGTGGGCGATCGCTGTCTCGGCGACGTGATCGTGCGCTGCGTGGACGGCGTCCCCAGCACCGAGGACTGCAACGACGCTGGCGCGTACTGCGAGCTCGGGGCGTGTGTCCCGCGGGTGTGCATCCCGAACGCGGTGACCTGCGACGGCACGATGGAGACGCGCTGCGACGCACGCGGCGCGGCGTCGACCACGGCCAACTGCGCGCGTGGGTGCATCGCGGGCACGGGCTGCGCGCCGGAGACCGCGTGCTCCCTCGCGGTTCAGGGGGTCGTCGAGGTAGGCATGACCTACCGCATCGACACGTGCGGCGCGGGCGACGACAGCGTGTTCAACGCCGGCTGCACGCGGGTCGAGCGCAGTGGTCCGGACGTCATCGCGCGGCTGAACGTCGCGACCGCGGGCCGCTTCAGGGTCACTCTCAATCGGGTCCGCTCGGGGACCGATCCCGTTCTCTACATCCGCACGGCATGCGCCGACGGCGCGAGCCAGCTCGCGTGCAACGACGACGACAGCGGGTTCAATTCGCGCATCGACATCGACCTGATGCCCGGCGACTACTTCCTGATGCTCGACACGTTCCGCGACGACGACGAGTCACTCGAGGAGCGCTGCGGTCAGATGGACATCCGGGTCGATCGCTTGTGATGCCGCCGCGGCTCACGCCGCGCGTCGGTTGCCGCGACCCTTCACGAGGTGCGCCACCGCTTCGCCCAGGCCCCCGAGGGTGAGCGGGTACATGTCGAAGACCTTGCGCACGTACTCGATCGTGTTGCCGTGCCAGTACTTCTCGGGCTCGGGGTTGAGCCACGCGCTGCGCTCGAAGTGCTCTTGCAGCATGTGGAGCCAGCGGACGCCTTCCATGCCCCGGTCGTCGCCGAGATCGATCGAGCCGCCGACCTGCATGAGCTCGTAGGGCGCCATCAGCGCGTCGCCCACCATCACGAGCTTGAAGTGGGGACCGCACTGGGCGATCAGATCACGCACCCGCACCGGCTGCTGGAACTTCTCGTCCGCGTAGACGTGGCCGTAGACGCAGTTGTGGAAGTAGTAGCTCTTGAACTCCTTGAAGTGCGACGCCTTACTCGCCGCGGTGAAGAGCCGGGAGACCAGGTGCGCGTACGGCTCCATCGAGCCGCCCACGTCCATCATCAAGATCACCCGCACGTTGGGCCGGCGCGGCGGGCGGATCACCACCTCCAGATCGCCCGCGTTCTTCGCGGTCGCGTCGATCGTCCCTTCGAGATCGAGCTCGTCCTCGGCGCCCTCGCGCGCGAACGCGCGGAGCTTGCGCAGCGCGACCGACATCTGGCGGATGTCGAGGGTGAGATCGTCGCGGTAGCCCTCCCACGCGCGGCGCTCGGCCGTGCGGATCGCGCTGCGTCCGCCGCCCTTGCCGCCCACCCGGATCCCCTGACGACCTTGGCCCGGCGCAAACCGTCCCGAGTGACCGAAGGGCGAAGTCCCGCCCGTCCCGATCCACTTGTTGCCTCCGTCGTGACGCTCCTTCTGCTCGTCGAGGCGCTCCTGGAACATCTTCTCCAGCTCCTCGCGGCTGTACTGCTCGAGCAGGGCGCGCTCTTCTTCGGTGAGCGTCTCTTGCTCCTGCTTGGCCTCCTCGAGCCACTCGAAGAGCTCGTCCTTCAGCTTCTGCCCCAGATCCTCCGCGCCGCGGAAGTAGGTGGCGAAGGCCTGATCGAAGTCGTCGAGGTGCTTCTCGCTGTGGATCAGGATGGAGCGCGCGACGTAGTAGAGGCCGTCCAGCGAGCTGTCGTGCAGCCCGGCTTTGAGCGCCTCGGCGAGCGCGACCGCCTCCTGGGCGCCCACGGGGACCTTGCGACGACGCAGCTCGTAGAGAAAAGGGACCAACATCGGCGCGCAGTCTGTCAGCTCGGCCCGAACTGCGCGACCAGCTCGTCCCAGCGCCTCACCCGTTCGTCGTCCTCCCCCATCATCTCGACCAGCCATCGCCGGATGTACGCGTGGTCCAGGTCCCGCTCCCGAACCGCGATGAGCTGTGCGAGGTCCGCCACGTCCTTGATGCGGAAGAACAGCAGCTTGAAGACCGCGATGGCCTCTGCGCTCAAGAAGGTGCCGGTCCATCCGTCGACGGTGATCTTCGCGCGCGTGCGTGCCGCCTCTTCGGAGAACGGGATCGAGACGAAGAAGACGTCGATACGCATCCCCTCCCAGTCACCGACCATCATCCCATCACGCGCAGCCTTGGTCGTTGCCGCACGCCGGTCGAACGTGATGCCGAGCGGCTGGAGCACGTCGATGATCTCGGGCGCGCGCTCGGGACCGACGAAGACGTTCACGTCCACGTCCTTCGTGCCGCGCGGCACGCCTGCGACGCCGAGCGCCAGCGCCCCGCCAATCGCGTACGGATGGTTCGACGCGGTGAGTGCGTCGGCGATGGCGCGTGCGGCCTCGGCGGCGGTGCGACGCGTGGCGATCACGGGTCGGTGCGGCGGTAGCCGTCCCGCAGCCGAGCGAGTGCCGCTTCGCTCGACGGCGGAAGGGGATCTTCGTAGGCGAGGACCCGCCCGGGGAACGGGCTGGCCGCGACGGCCCACATCGCGTCGCGGGCGCAGTCCTCGACTTCGCGCCACAAGAGATCAGGTCGCATCCCGACGTAGCGCGCCACGTCCTCTCGGACCGAACGCCGCTCGTCGATGACCCAACCAGGTAGGCGCTCCATCGCGCAAGGGTAGCGGCGCGCCGCTTCGGGGTCGACCGCGTGGCGATGGGCGCTCTACGATGCCGCTCATGCGCGCGCTCTGGTTGTCTTGCTGTCTCCTCGTCGCTTGTGGACCTTCGTCGTCGCTCGACGCCGGCATGGACGCGTCTCGCGCCGATGCGCCGCGCGTGTTGCCCGACGTGCCCTTGCCCGACGCGGGCAGCCCCGATCCGATCGCGTTCGGTGAGCTCGGGCCGCTCGCGGGCGCGGCCGGGGAGGGCAGCTTTCGCTTCGGGGTCGCGACCGCCGCTGCGCAGATCGAGGACATGAACCCGAACAACGACTGGCATCTCTGGTCGCTGCCGGAGAGCGAGGGGGGCCTGGGCAACGGCACGTACGTCGACGACGCGGTGCGGGGCTACACCAACGCGATCGCCGACGTCGCGCTGCTCGAGACGCTCGGCGTCGACGCGTATCGCTTCAGCGTCGAGTGGGCCCGCATCGAGCCGACGCGCGACGCGGTGCAGGAGAGCGAGATCGCCCACTACCGTGCGCTGCTCGAGGCGCTCGTCGCGGCCGGCATCCGGCCCAACGTCACGATCCACCACTTCTCGAACCCGATCTGGATCGACGATCCCCGCGTCGAGCCCGAGGGCTGCACCGTCGACGCGGACTACCTCTGCGGGTGGGGGCATCCCGATGGCGCTGCGCTCATCGTGGAAGAGATCGCGGAGCACGCGGCGCGCCTGGCACGGGAGTACGGCGATCTCGTCGACGACTGGAGCACCATCAACGAGCCGGTGAACTACATCTTCGCGGGCTGGGCGACCCCGGGGACCTTCCCGCCCGGTCGCAGCTACCTCACCGACTGGCCCCGCTTCATGGACGTGGTGCGCAACTTCATCGCGGCCCACGCGGCCATCTACCGCGCGATCCAGGAGAACGACACGGTCGATGCGGACGGCGACGGAGTGAACGCGCTCGTGGGTCTGCCGCTCAGCGTCGCGAACTGGGTGCCCGCACGCCAGAACGCCCCGAGCGCCGATCCCGCCGACGTCGCTGCCGCCGAGCGCATGACCTACGTCTACCACTACCTCTTCGTCGACGCGGTGCGCACCGGGACCTTCGACGCGGACTTCGATGGCGTCGCAGAGGAGTCGCACCCCGAGTACCTCGCCGAGGGCGGCGCGCCTTCGATCGACTGGCTCGGCGCGCAGTACTACTTCCGCGCTGGCGTCACCGCGCGGCCCGCGGCGCTCTCGGAGGTGGGGCTCACGCCCTGCTTCGGTCCCTTGGACTTCGGCGCGTGCGTGCCGCCCTACGACGAGACGTTCGTGGTGCCGGCGATGCACTACGAGTTCTGGTCGGGCGGGCTCACCGACGTGCTGCTCGGCCTGAGCGAGCGCTATCCCGATCTGCCGCTGCTGATCACCGAGGCGGGCATCGCCACCGAGGTCGGCGCGCGGCGCGCGGAGAACGTCGTGCGGGTGCTCGAGGCGGTGCAGCGCGCGCGCAACGCGGGCGCCGACATCCGCGGCTACTACCACTGGTCCTTGATGGACAACTACGAGTGGGCGGAAGGCTACGAGCCCCGCTTCGGGCTCTTCCGCGTCGACCGCGAGAGTGCCGACTACACGCGGAGCATCACCCTCGGCGGCACGGTGTACGCCGAGATCATCGCGAGCCGCGGCCTGACGATGGCGCAGCGCACGACCTACGGCGGCTTCGGTCCGATGACGCCCGAGGAGTGACGCACACGCATGTGAGGGCGACGCGCAGCGCGCATCGCCCTCACCCACCGCGAGTCGTCGAGCGATCTCAGCGGTTCGCGGCCTGCCGGGCCTTGCCCAGCTCCTTCTGCGCCGCGCCCTTGGCCTCGAGCCCCTCGTCGTCGATCAGCGCGCCGACCTTGCGCTTGATTGAGCCGGCGATCTCCTCGCCCTTGCCCTTCACGCGCTCGCTGGCCTTGGCGCTCTCCTTGGTGACCTTGCCGTCGACCTCGTTGACCTTGCCCTCGGCCTGCATCTTCCGATCGCCGATCAGCTCACCGGCCTTCTTCTGGATCTTGCCGCCGAGCTCCTTCATGGCGCCCTCGGCGCGCTTCATCTGATTGTTCATCGCTGGGATCTCCTTGCCGCGCAGCACGACGCTGCGGGTGGTGGCTCCATGAGCAGGGGGCGTGCCGCAGCGAGAGCCCCGCGAATTCATGGGCGTCCGCGCTCCTGCGGAAGAATCCACCGAGCGCCGGCGCCTCAGCTGTGCGTGCGAGTCGCCCGCACTCGGAGCTCATCACTCGCAGCGGGCTTCGAGCCCGCGGGCACGCGCGATCAGCCGATGGCCCACGCTCGCGATCTCGCCGCGGAGCGGGGCGCCGCCGGCGAAGACCTCGGCGAGCTGACGGGGGACCGTGAGCCGCGCACCGCCTTCGTAGGTCAGCTCGATCGAGAACGTCGAGCGCCCGTTCACGCTCCCGTGGCGCGTGATGCTCAGCGCGCGCGGCGCCGCCACGGTGAAGTCGACCTCGCCGAAGGTGAAGAGCAAGGCCGCGCGCATCCGCCGTCCGGCGGCGCGCATGTCGTGGCGCTCGCCGAGCGCCTCGAGGTAGCCGAGGTCGCGGCCCCAGATCATGCCGCGCGCGATGGCGGCGTCGCGAAACGCGCGTGCGTCGCGGACCATGTACCGGATGAGCTCCTCGGGATCGGGCTCGTCGGTGCCGACGTCGATCCACAGCCGCGACGGGAGCGCGCCGTGCCCTCGGCGAAAGCGGGCGATGAGCGCGCGGTCCTCGACCCAGAGGCTGGGCGACTGCGCCACGCCGATCCCGAACACCTCGGGCCGCAGGGTGATGGCGGTCGCCGCCTGCAGTCCGCCGTACGAGTAGCCGAGGATCCCGACGTCCTCGCGCGCCTCCGACAGCGCGAGCGCGGCGCGCGCGTGCGGCAAGACCACCTCCGCGACGAAGTCGACGAAGCGCGCGTCCGAGCGGCTCAGCTCGTCGTCGCGCGCGTCGGTCGACGAGAGCGCGAGCAGGGCGGGAGGCCGGATGCGACCCTCCGCGGCGAGCGGGCCGATGGTCCGAGGCAAGTCGAAGAACGCCTCGGCGCCATCTCCGTCGAGCACGACGAGCGTAGGCAGGGGCTCCGTCGTCGCCACGTCGGGGACCCACGCGCGAAGGCGTCGGGGCGGATGGTGTGCGTCGCCCACCTCGCCGAGATCCTGCCACGCACCACCGATCGGATCGGGCGCGGGCGCCGGCGCGGCTCGCTCGACCGCGGGTGAAGTGACCGCCGGTGCGTCGAGCGATGACGGACCGCAGGCGACGAGGAGCAGGAGCGCGACGACGGAGCGCACGGCGAGGGCAGACACACGGTGCGAACGCGGGTTCCCGCGCACGTCGCGGTCCGCCTCGCCGTCCTCTTCCGGTGGGCGGAGATGCCACGCGTGCGCGGCGGGGCTGTGGCACCGCGCCGCCGCCCATGTCGCCGTCAGCGCCACTTCGTGGGCCAACGAGCGTGGGCACGCGAGCTGCCATGTCGGGGCCACCGCGGCCATCGGGGCCGCGCGAAGTCGCGAGGAACGCGGCGCAGACCCTTCAAGGAGCCGAACATGAGCCACACCACATCTCCCTCGAAGCCCAGCGGTCTCTCGAAGCTCACCCGCGTGCGCCTCGCGAGCGCCATCGTGCTCCTGGGCTTCGGGCTCTCGGCGTGCTCGCAGGCCGATGCACCGAGCGAGGCCGACTACGACGAGGTGGCCTCCGGGCTCGGCGCGCTCTCCGCGGACGAGGGCGGCGGCGACACCACCGCGATGGCCGACGCGGTCGTCATGCTCCGTGGTGACGTGCCCTTCGGGCTCAGCGCCTCCGCGAGCGGTAGCGTCGAGGGCCTGCACGGCGGCGTGATGTACGAGTACGAGCTCGTCTGCCGCGACGCAGCCGGAGCCGCGATGGACGTGTGCTCGAGCGACACCGATTCGGGTTCGCTGTCAGCCGCCTGGAGCGGCGAGCTCGACACGCCGAGCCTCTCGGGATCGATCGCGCGCACG
>CAYZQM010000286.1:0-7712 GCA_964480175.1 uncultured Sandaracinaceae bacterium | reverse complement strand
GCTCGGGCTCACCTCGAGGCAGGTGGGCAGCAAGCTCGAGACGAACGCCCTACCGCAGGTCGGCGGCAAGGTGACGATCACGGTCCGCGATCAGAAGACCCACGTCGTGCTGGAGCAGGACTGGTCGACTCGAGCGCTCGGGACGTGGATCCTCGCGGGGGTGGTCGGCGCGTTCGGTGCGTTCGCGGCGGCGGCCGTCATGCACGACGCGATGCACCTCACCGACGCGATGACGTTCGTGCAGATGCTGTGGGCGGGGCCGCTGATCGGAGGGAGCGTGGCCGTGCCGGTGCGCGCACGGGCCCGCAAGCAGGTCGAGCGCGAGCTCGCGGAGCGCCGCGGGACGTTCGCGGCGCTCGTGGACGTCGCGCGCTCGCACCTGTCGCCCAAGCCGCGGGCCCGCGTCGCGATCGACGAGGACGCGAGCGACGCGGAAGAGCGAGCCGAGGCCGAAGCGCAGCAGCACGCGAGCCGGGCGTCGAGCGCGGACTGACTCGAGCGCCGATCGACGCGCACGATCTCGACCCGGTCATGGGGTGCCCTCTCGGTCGGCGTGCCGCCGCCCGCGGCCTCGCTATGGTCGGCGCATGCGCGCTCTCTTGGTCGTCGCTGGGCTGGCCAGCGCTCTCGGTGCCGTCGGATGCAGTGGGACGCTGGACGCAGGCGATGGCGGACGCGACGCCGGCCCGCGCATGGACGCACCGAGCCTCGACACGCGGGCGAGCGATGACGTCACCGCGCTCGATGCGCCGTCCGACGGCGCGTCACGCGACGCGAGCGACATGGACGCCAGCGACATGGACGCCAGCGAGCGCGACACCGGGCTCGATGCGGGCTTCGACGCGGGCTTCGATGCAGGACGCGACGCAGGACGCGACGCGGGCTTCGATGCAGGCCGCGACGCGGGTCGTGATGCCGGACGAGACGCGGGACGGGATGCAGGTCGCGACGCCGGACGGGATGCCGGACGCGACGCGGGTCGCGACGCAGGTCGCGACGCAGGACGCGACGCGGGCGTCGATGCCGGTCGCACGTGCTCGACGACGGGCGAGACCGGGCGGGTCCGAGGCATCACCCAGGCGCACAACAACCGCCGCGCCAGCGTCTCCACCACACCAGCGATTCCCTGCCTCGACTGGAACGCCACCCGCGCGAGCGCGGCGCAGACGTACGCCGCCTCGCTCGCTTCGAGCTGCACCCTCGCGCACTCGTCGGGCGCGCTGATGGGTCGCTACGGCGAGAACATCGCGATGGTCACCACCAGCTACACCCCGGCGCAGGTCGTCGGCGCGTGGTTCGCCGAGCAGGCTTGTTACAACTACGCCACCAACAGCTGCAACACGAGCTGCACGATGTCGCTGCCCGTTCCTTCCGCGAGCTGCGGCCACTACACCGCCGTGGTCTGGCGCAACACGACGTCGGTCGGCTGCGGCGTCGCGAACTGCAGCGACGGCCGCCGCTCGATCTGGGTCTGCCAGTACGCCCCGCCCGGCAACGTCGTCGGGCAGCGCCCGTATTGAGCCCGCTCTACCGCGGGCGCTTCTGCTCGCGCTCGCGCTCGCAGGGCTCGCGGGCCGCGCAGCCCTCGAGGTGATCGTTCACCAGGCCCATCGCCTGCATCAGCGCGTACATCGTGGTCGGTCCCACGAAGCGAAACCCGCGCTTCTTCAGATCCTTGCTCAGCGCGATCGACTCGGGCGCGGTGGTGAGCGTGCTCAATGTCGCCGGCGTGATCTTCTTCGGGCGCTTCTGCGGCTCGAAGCGCCACACGTAGCGCGCGAACGACGGCTCACTCTCGCGCAGCTTCACCAGCGCCTTGGCGTTGTCGATCGTCGCCTCGATCTTGCCGCGGTGCCGGATGATCCCCGCGTCGCCCAACAGGCGCAGCACGTCGCGCTCGGTGAAGCGCGCGACCCTCTCCGGATCGAAGCCCATAAAGACCTCGCGGAAGCGCTCGCGCTTGCGCAGCACCGTCAGCCAGCTGAGGCCGGACTGAAAGCCCTCGAGGCACAGCTTCTCGAAGAGGCGGGTGTCGTCGGTGACCGCGCGCCCCCACTCGTCGTCGTGGTAGGCGAGGTAGTCGGGCGCGTTGCCCGCCCAGCTGCAGCGGGCGACCCCGTCGGCATGGTGGATCAGCTTCATGTCCGCCCCCTCAGTGCCCGGCCGGACCGCGCTCGAGCACCCGCAGGCGCCGCTCGTGATCATCGAGTCGGTCGCGCTCATCGAGCCGCTCGCGCAGCAGATCCCGCACCCCGTTCACCGCCCCGACCACCGCCGTCAGCTCCGTCGAGAGCCGCACCTCGGACTCGACCTGCCGCTTCTCCAGGCGATCCATCTGCTGCGCCAGCGCATCGACTCGACGGTTCGTTCCGTCGAGCCGCTCGTTGGTCGTGTCGATGCGCCCGCTCAGCGACTCCCTCGTCCCCCGGATCTCGTCGCGGATCTGCTCGAGGATCTTCACCGTCCGATCGGTCGTCTTCGTCATCACCAGCCTCCCATCGTAGCGCGGCCGTCCCTCGGCCGCTCCGGGGCCCCTGGACGGGCCCGCTCCGTGCGGACTGACACGCCCTGTCATGGACCTGTTGCAGAGAGAGGTATGGGTGGCGCAAAGGACGCGGGCCCTGATAGATCGGCCGGCCGTGCCGTTCTCCCCCATCGCCATCGTGGGCCGCGCTTGTCTTCTGCCGTCCGCATCGTCTCCGTCCGAGCTCGCGGCGCTGGCCCGCGAGGGCAAGGACGCCGTCACCTCCGTCGACCCCGATCGCTGGGGCGTCTCGTCCGGCCGGGTGATGGGCCCGAGCACCGACACCTCGGGCGACCGCACCTGGACCGATCGGGGTGGCTACGTGCGCGGCTTCGACGAGCGCTTCGATCCGGCCGGCTTCGGCCTGCCGGTCAAGGACGTGCTCGGCCTCGATCCGCTCTTTCAGTGGACCCTGCACGTGGCCCGCGAGGCGATGAAGTCTGCGCCGGGGATCGATCCCGCGCGCTGCGGCGCCATCCTCGGCAACCTCTCGTTCCCCACCGCTTCGCACGCGCGCTTCGCGGAGAGCGTGTTCTTCGAGAACACCCCGTTCACCCCGAAGGACGCGCCCGATCCGAGGAACCGCTTCTCGTCCGGCTTGCCCGCGCTGATCTTGGGACAGGCCCTCGGCTTGAAGGGCCCGCGCTTCTGTCTCGATGCCGCATGCGCCAGCTCGCTCTACGCGATCGCGCTCGCGTGCCAGGCGCTCAACGAGCGCGAGGTCGACTGGATGCTCGCGGGCGCGGTGAACCGCGCGGACGATCTCTTCATCCACGTCGGCTTCTGCGCGCTGCAGGCGATGAGCAAGAGCGGCCGCTCGCGTCCCTTCCACGCCGACGCCGACGGCCTCATCCCCGCCGAGGGATGCGCGATGGTGGTGCTGCGCCGCCTCGACGACGCGCTCTCGGACGGCGATCGGATCCTCGGGGTCATCCGCGGCGTGGGCCTCAGCAACGACGGCAAGGGTCGCGGGCTGCTCTCACCGCACGAGGACGGACAGGTCCGCGCGATGCGGCAGGCCTGGGATCAGGCGGGCCTCGATCCCAACCAGTGCGCGTACGTCGAGTGCCACGCGACGGGCACCAAGGTGGGCGACGCCACCGAGCTGCGCTCGATGCGCGAGGTCTTCGGCGGCAACGGCGGGCTCAAGATCGGATCGCTCAAGGCGAACTTCGGTCACGCCGTCACCGCGGCCGGCGCCGCGGGCTTGCTGAAGGTGCTCGCGAGCTTCGAAGAGAAGACGCTCTTTCCCACCCCGCACGCCGACACCCTCAACCCCGAGCTGATCGACTCGCCGTTCACGCTGGTGCGCGAGCGCCAAGCGTGGCCCGAGGGCAAGCCGCTCCTCGCCGCCGTGAGCGCGTTCGGCTTCGGAGGCAACGACGCGCACCTGGTGGTGAGCGGGCCGACCTCGATGGGACAGGAGCCGCCTTCGCTCGCCGCATCCGCGTCCGAGGCGCGCGTGGTCATCAGCGCGATGGGGGCGAACGTCGGCACCCTGCGCAGCGCCGAGGCATTCGCGCAGGCGCTCGCGTCGGGCGCCGAGCTGACGCCGAAGAGCGAGTCGGTCGCGCTCGAGCTCACGGGCCTGCGCTTTCCGCCGGCCGATCTGGCGCAGACGCTGGCGCAGCAGACGATGCTGCTCGCCGCCGCGCGCGAGGTGGTGAGCAAAGCGCCCGACTTGTCGACCGCGCGCACCGCGGTGCTGGTGGGCATGGGCTGCGACTCCGAGGTCACGCGTTGGGGCGCGCGCTGGCGGATCGCCGATCGGGCGCACGCGCTCGGGCGGGACGAGGCGTTCGTGCAGACCGCGCGCGACGGGATCGCGCCGCACCTCCAAGCCGCGACCGTGGTGGGCACGATGCCCAACATCCCCGCGAACCGGGCGAGCTCGGATCTGGATGCGCGGGGCCCGAGCTTCACGATCTCGTCCGAAGAACAGAGCGGCACCGTCGCGCTGAAGGTCGCGCGGCGGATGCTCGTGGCGCGCGACGTCGATGCGGCGTTGGTCGGCGCGGTCGATCTGAGCGTCGAGCCGGTGCACCAGCGCGCAGCAGCGTCGCTCTTGCCCGAGACCCGCCGGCGCGGAGCCGACGCGGCGGTGGTGCTCTTGCTCGAGCGCGAAGAGGACGCGCGCGCCGCGGGCCGCAGCGTGCTCGCGGTGCTGGATGACGAGGTGGCCGGCGAGATCGCGATCGACGTCGATCACTCCGCGCTGACCCAGCGCTTGGGCCACGCGCACGCGGCCTCGGGTCTCTTGCACGTCGCGGTCGGCGCGCTCGCGCTGCATCACGCGGCGATCGCCGACGCGCTCGGGGTGCGCGGTGACACGGTGAAGATCACCGTGCCGTGTCTCTACGGAGAGCCCGCGACGGTCACCCTCGCCGCGGCCGATCGCAGAGCGATCGCGGCGCCGCGCGCGCTCGAAGGGCGTCTCTTGACGCTGCCCGCGCACCCCGCTGCCGTCTCGCTCCCCGCGAGCTCGTCCCCCATCGCGCGCGCTCCCAGCGCGCCGCCCGCTGTCGTCGCGAGCGCCCCCCGCGCCGCGTCCGTCTCCTCCCGATCCCAGGTCCCGACCGTGCGCACCAACGGAAGCCATCCCCACAAGTCCTTCGCCCACGTCCAGACCATGGCGCCCGCGCCGTGGGTCCCACCGGTCAGCGACGTCGCAACCGCAGCGCCGATCGCCCCGAACGCGAGCGCAAAGGTCGCAAGCGCGCCCATCGCGAGCGCGCCCATCGCGCCGGTGATGGCACCGACCGCGATCACGAGCGCGCAGCTCGCCTACGAGACCGCGCCGAGCGAGGGCTCCCCGATCTTCGCCGCGCTCGCCGCCCAGCACGCCGCGATGACGTCGGCCCACCAGGTCTTCCTCGACACCCAGCTCGAGCTGCACCAGCGCTTCTTGGTCCTGCGCGAGCGCGCGCTGGGCACCCTCGCGCACGGCGGAGCGATCGAGGAATCACCGACGTACGCCGGGTCGGATGCGGCGCCTGCCCAGCACAGCGCGCTCGCTGATCGAGAAGACGCGTTCCCCCTGAGGAGCGAAGCGACGATTTGGGATGGGTCTGGGGCGCAGCCCCAGGGGGAACAGACAGCCCGTCCGCAGCGCGTGTTGCCGAGGACCGGGCGGATGGGGGCATCCACGGATTCGAACTCTGATTCTGCCCCTGCTGCTGACTCTGGCTCTGTTGCTGCTTCCGCCGCTGCTTCTGTCTCTGCCTCTGCTCCCGCTGCCGTCCCTCGCCCGACCACCCAGAAGACGACCGGAGGCATCCAGCCCAACCCGTTCGTGCGCCCCACCGGCCGCACCTGGGATCGCGAAGAGCTGAAGATCGATGCGAGTGGCAAGATCTCCACCATCTTCGGACCGGAGTTCACGCCGCAAGACGACTGCGTGATCCAGACCCGCATGCCGATGGAGCCGATGCTCCTGGCGGATCGGGTCACCGGGATCGACGCGATGCCCGCCGCCATGACCTTGCCCCTCGAGGCCGATCCCAAGCGACGCCGCGGCACGGTCTGGACGGAGACCGACATCACCCGCGACAGCTGGTACGTCCATCAGGGCCGCATGCCGGGCGGGATCCTGATCGAGTCGGGACAGGCCGATCTCTTCTTGATCAGCTACCTCGGCGTCGATCTGTTGAACCTGGGGAGTCGCGCGTATCGCCTGCTCGGCTGCGAGCTCACGTACCACCGCAGCCCGCCCAAGATCGGCGAGACCATCGGCTACGACATCCACATCGATGGGCACGCGAACCAGGGCCCGATCAAGCTCTTCTTCTTCCACTACGACTGCCGGGTCCGCTCGACCGACACCGCGCTGCCCGATGACGGCGGCGAGCCGATGCTCAGCGTGCGCAACGGCCAGGCGGGCTTCTTCACGGAGAAGGAGCTCGACGACTCGGCGGGCATCCTCTGGAAGCCCGAAGAGCAAGAGGTGGTGAAGAGCCCGCGGCTCGATGCGCCGGTGGTGCCGCTGCACAAGACCGCGTTCAGCAACGAAGAGATCCGCGCGTTCTCCGAGGGTCGGGCCCACGACTGCTTCGGCTCGGACTTCGACGCGACCCGCTCGCACGTGCGCACCCCGCGGATCGCCGAGGGCCGCTTGATGTTCCTCGATCGCATCGATGAGCTCGACAGCCGCGGCGGCCCCTGGAAGCGTGGGTATCTCAAGGCGACCACGGCGATCCACCCGGACGACTGGTTCTTCCCCGGTCACTTCCACAACGACCCCTGCATGCCGGGGACGCTGATGTTCGAGGGCTGCCTTCAGGCGATGGCGTTCTACCTCGCGTCGCAGGGCGTCACGCTCGCGCGCGACGGCTGGCGCTTCGAGCCCGTGACGGGCGAGACGTACAAGCTGCTCTGCCGGGGACAGGTCACCCCCAAGAGCAAGGAGCTGGTCTACGAGATCTTCGTCGAGGAGTTCGTCGCGGGACCGATCCCGATGGTGTACGCGGACCTGCTCTGCACGGTCGATGGCCTGGGCGCCTTCCACGCGCGCCGCATGGCGCTGCGCTTGGTGCCGGACTGGCCGCTCGAGGAGTACCCGCGGTTGTTCTCCGCGGACGCGATGGCGCCGACGCCCACGCACGCGCCGCCGTCGGTGCCCCAGAACGATCCGAGCAAGCCCGTCGCCACCGCGGCGAGCGGTCCGTCGAAGGGATTCGTCTTCGACTACGCCTCGCTCGTCGCGTGCGCGTGGGGACGCCCGTCCGATGCGTTCGGCACGATCTACGAGCGCTTCGACTCGCCCCGCAAGGTCGCGCGCCTGCCGGGCCCGCCCTACCACTTCATGAGCCGCATCAGCCACGTCGAAGGACCGATGGGCGAGGCGAAGGCGGGCGCGATGGTGGAGGTCGACTACGACATCCCGAAGGACGTCTGGTACTTCCGCGAGAACGGCGCTCCGACCATGCCGTACGCGGTGTTGATGGAGGCGGCGCTGCAGCCGTGTGGTTGGCTCGCGAGCTACATCGGCAGTGCGCTCACCATGGAAGAGGACGTGCTCTTCCGGAACCTCGACGGCAAGGCCACGCTCTTCACCGATCTGCTCCCCAGCAGCGGCACGCTGAAGACCAAGGCCAAGCTCAAGAGCTACAGCAAGTCGGGCACGATGATCATCGTCGGCTTCGACGTCGAGTGCACCATCGGCGGGCAGAAGGTCTACACGCTCGACACC
>CAYZQM010000285.1:0-7739 GCA_964480175.1 uncultured Sandaracinaceae bacterium | reverse complement strand
AGAGCAGCGAGATCAGCGACGCCCGAGTCACGCGTCGTCCTCCGGGCGCTCGGCGAGCTTCGCGAGGAACGCCTCGGCCTCGCGTCGCTTGTCGTCCGAGAGCCCCGCGAGCTGGCTCGCGAGGGCCGCGGCGCGCTCGTCGGGCGCGGCCTCCGACTCGGGCGCGGCTTCCGACTCGACGTCGTCCTCGGTCCGCGGCGCGGGCTCGACGGCGCTCTCCTCGCGCTTCGCGCGCGGCTCCTGCGCCTTGGCGTCGGCCTTGCGGGTGTACGCGCGACCGTGGACGTCGGCGCCGCCCGCGAGCGTGCGCGCGCGCTCGAGGTAAGGGCCGAGATCCTGATCGAGCTGCTCGAGCACCTCCTTGGCGCTCGCGCGGTAGCTCGCCGACAGCCGCTGGTAGTCGCGCTCGTCGAGCTTGCCGACCTGTCGCTCGTGCTCGAGGTCCTTCAGCGCGCGCAACAGCGTCCGCTTGCTCTCGAGCAGCGCCTCGCGCTCGGCCGAGCCCTGGCTGAGATCGAGCGCCGCGTCCTCTGCGCCCGCGAGCGTGCCGCGCACGCTCGACCACAGACCGACGAGCGCGAGCACCAGGGTCGCGCCCGCGAGCCCCGCGAACACACCGCTCGGCCCGAAGAGCGCGAACGACAGGTAGATCCCATACGGCAGCAGCAGGATCACCGGGATCATCAGGGGCCAGCGGGAGCGCATCAGCAGCGGCCTCTCTACCCCGGGGGATGCAGCGGCGCACCTCCCGAAGCCGTCGATCCGCACCGTCATTCTCGGCGCCATCCGAGGGGGCGATCGCGACGCCGATCGCGACGCGGTCGCGCTCGACGCGCGGGGACATTCCGGCGGCTGGATTCGAACCAGCGTTCGTGGATTCAAAGTCCACTGTCCTGCCTTTAGACGACGCCGGAGGACGGCCGGGTATAGCCAAGAACGCCGCTCGGGGCACCTCGCGCGCGCTCACGATCCAGGCTGGGTCGCCGCGATGCTCGAGCGCCACGCGCCGACGAACAAGAGCGCCGAGGCGAGGACCGGCACCAGCGGGTACGCGAGCTCGTACCACCCGAGCGGCGTGGTGCGGCTCGCGAGCACCACCGCCACCAACACGGTGAACCCGAGATTCGTGGCGCCCGCGATCGCTTGGCCTGCCGGCTGGCCCCACCACGCGGGCAGCGCCGCGAGCGCCAGCGCCGCGGAGACCATCACGAGGAACACGAGCACGAGGAGCGCCACGACGAAGACCACGAGCAGCACCACGCCCAAGAACACCCAGCCGATCACGCACGGCGAGCTCTCGCCCAAGCCGTTCAGCACGTCGGGGACGGCCTCGGACAGCAGCATCCCGATGTCCCACAGGACGGGCCCGAGCAGCACCCACAGCGCGACGGCCTGCGCCATCGAGAGGACGCCGCCGAGCACGCCGGGGACCGATGGCTTCATCGCAAGCGCTTGCTCAGCGTCTTGAAGGCGTCCGTGCCCGCGACGCCCAGCCAGTCGAAGAGCACCGTCTCGGTGCCGGTCACCATCGCTCCGGCGGCGCGCCACAGCGAAGGCGCGAGCGCGCGGTTGCTCTCGCTGCGCGCGCTCGTGGCGTCGCCGATCACCTGGGTGTGCCAGCCGCGATCGACCAGGCCGCGCGCGGTCTGGTACACGCAGATGTGCGCCTCCATCCCGCACACCAGCGCATGGGTGCGACCCGCCGCCCGCAGCGCCTCGAGGCGCGCGGCGATCCCTTCGTCGGCCGTGGCGTCGAACGCGATCTTCTCGAGCGGCGCGTGATCCCCCAGCCGCTCCCGCAGCGGCGCGACCGTCGGCCCGAGGCCCTTGGGATACTGCTCGCTCACGAGCACCTCGACGCCGAGGAGCTGAGCGCCCTCGAGCAAGAGATCGATCGCCGCGATGCACGCCGCGCCCGCGTCGGGCATCGCGGGCGCGAGGCGCTCCTGGACGTCGACGACGACGAGCACGGAGCGAGAGGGGACGAGCTTGGTGGTGTTCATGGGCCTCAGAACGCGACGCCGAGGCCGCCCGAGATGTTGATGGAAGACACGCCGCCGAACGTGAAGAAGCCGCCGCGCACGTGCAGCTCGAAGTAGTCGTCGGCCAGCAGCATGCGGATGTCGACCTCGCCTCCGAGATCGACGTCCGCATACCCGCCACCGAACACCGCCCCGATGTGGAAGTGAATCGCGCCCTGCAGCCGGTAGAGCGGATCCTCCATGATCCACGCTGCGAGCCCGGCGTTGGCCCCCACCTGTCCGATCACGACCCCGGCCGTGAGCGTCTCCGCGCCGCCGATCCCGAAGTAGAACGGCGCGAGCTCGCGCATGTGGACCTCGAAGTCCTGCGAGAAGCGCGCCCCCGCTTCGGTCGGCCCGCCGGTCGGGAGCGAGACGCCCGCGCCCGCGCGCAGCCGGAAGATCGGCGGCTCGTCGGGGATCGGCGGCAGCTCGAAGCCCTCGTCGATCGGCTCGCCCTCTCCGACGGGGTCGTCTTCCCAGTCGTCTTCGTCGCTCGGCCTCGGAGGCACGGGGACGATCGGCACGCGACGCTCGTCGTCCTCCCCTTCCTCTTCTTCTGCGCCCTCCTCGTCGGCTTCGGTGGCGTCGTCCTCCGCTTCTCCATCGAGCGTCGCGGGCTCACCCGGCGGCGGAAGGGTCTCGGCGTCCGGAGCGCTGGGGTCGCGCGGCGGTGGGAGGCTCGGCGCGTCCTGCGCCACGGCGAGCGAGCCCGAAGCGAGGAGCATCCCGAGCAGCAAGAGGCACGATGCGCGCAGCACGCCGCAAGACTGCACAGCGGAGCCCCCGCGCGCCAGCGTGCGTCGCACCACAGTCGAGCGCCCAGACGGCGAGCCCGTCCGGGTACCCTCGGGACATGGCGCGCCGCTCCCTCTTGGTCTTGCTGTTGCTCGTGGGCTGCGACCCCAGCGCACCCGAGGACGCCGGGGTCGATGCGTCCGTCACGCGCGACACACCGCCCGACGCGTTCGTGCCGCCGATGCGAGTCGCGCTGTGCGACGCGAGCGCGCCGGCGCCCGGGCCCTACCCCGCGCCCGACGCGTTCAGCCACCACGGCCCCGGCATCGGACCCGTCGACGTGAGCGTGCATCCGATCGGTGAGCACTGCGCGTACCTCGACGGCGGCGAGAGCGACGCCTCGGATCATCACAACCTACTGGTGATGTACGACGGCTACCTCTTGCTGCCCTACGCGCCCGAGTTCGGCGGCGGCGGGCTGACGTTCTTCGACATCTCCGATCCGTGCGCACCGACCGTCGCGGGCGCGGGCACCTCTCGCACGATGCGCGAGACCCACGCGATCGGCTTCATGCAGCGCGACGGACGACGCTACGCGGTCGTCGACCAGCTCACCCGCGTCGTGGGTCGACAGGGTGGGATCCAGTTCTGGGACATCACCGATCCGACCGCGCCCGTGGCCATCGCCGATCTCGAGCTCCCCGACTTCGCGTACCCCGACGCGTATGCGCGCGTGACGCTGAGCGTCTCGTGGCAGCCGCCGTACGTGTACGTGGGCGCGGCCGACACCGGGGTGCACATCGTGGATGCGGCCGACCCCGAGCACCCGGTCTACCTCAGCACCTACGCGTTCGAGCCGACGCTCCGCGTGGGACAGGTGCAAGCGATCGGCAACCTGCTCGTCGCGACCGCGGCCGAGGGACCACGCACGGTGCTGCTCGACATCTCCGATCCCGAAGCGCCGCAGCCGATCCCCGGCGGCGACTTCAACGCGGTGAACGCCGACGGCGAGCCGCGCGACGCGTACTTCACCACGGCCGGCGGCGGCTTCGTCTGGTACGCGCCGAAGGAGGGCGGCGGCGGCCTGACGGTGATGGACATCCACGATCCCGAGGCGCCCGCGTTCGTCACCGACTACCGGAGCGACGGCAACGGCGGCTACGTGTTCCTGCACGAGGACCTCGCGGTGGTCGGGGAGTCGAACATCGCGCGCACCTACGACGTGAGCGCGATCTACGCGGGCGCCGGCGACGTCGAGATCACGGGCCCCGCGATGGAGCTCCACCTGCCCGGCGATCTCGACACCGCGTCGCCCATCGGGCATCTGGTGGTGCTGTCCGTCGACGACGAGGCGATGGACGATCAGGGCAGCGCGATCGTGCCCTACGCGGCGGCGTCCGATACCCGCGCGCCCCGCGCGACGTGGGTGTGGCCGAACCCCGACACCTCGAGCGCGCTTCCGATCGCCGGCACCTCGCGCTTCGGGATCACCTTCGACGAGGGCATCGACGCGCTCTCGGCGCACGAAGGCTCGGTGCGCCTGTACCGCGCCGACGCGGCGAGCCCCGACGAGGGTCGCGTCGCGGGTCTGGTGACGGCCCAAGAGCACATCGTGCACTTCCATCCGCTCTGTCCGCTGGAGCGCGGCGTCGAGTACGTGCTCGAGCTGCCCGCAGGCGGGGTCACCGACTACGCCGGCAACCCGATCGAGACGACGATCACCTACCGCTTCTCGACGTGACGGCATGATCGCTCGCCGCATCGCGCTCGCCGCGCTCCTGCTCGCCTGCGAGACGCCGGCGATCCCGGACGCGGGCACCGACGCGGCGGAGCTCGTCGATGGGGGGATCGATGCGCCGCTCGCGTCGCGCGCCGACGCGGGGCCCAACCAGTACGCGTACGTCGGCGAGCCCGTGTTGCTCGATGGGTCGGGATCGATCGGGGCGCTCGAGTACGCGTGGGTCGCGGGCGACGGACAGCGCTTCGATGCGAGCCCCTCGCCGACAGAGACCGTGATCTACGACGCGCCCGGTCGCTACAGCGCGGTGCTCTCGATCACCGACGACGAAGGGCGGCGCCGCACCGACGTCGCGGTCATCACCGTCACCCACGCGCCGGTCTTCTCGCCCGCGAGCTCGAGCAGCATCGCGGCGCGCGGTGGCACCGTCGCCGTCGCGGTGGCCGACGCCAACGCCGTCGTGCTGGTCGGCAGCATTCGCGCGCTCGGCACCCCGCGCGTGGTGCCGGTGTGCGAGCGCCCTCGACAGGTCGCGTTCGTCGGCGACGATCTGGTGGTGAGCTGTCCGAGCGTGGATCGCTTGGTGCTCATCGACGTCGCGGCCAGCGCCGTGAGGGACACGCTCACCCTGCCCTATGGCGTCGCGCCCTTCGGCGTCGTCGGGCGCGAGGGTGAGGCGATCGTCGCGCTGCAGGGCACGGGCGAGCTCGCGGTCGTCTCGGTCTCGGACACGCTGGCGCTCTCGCGGCGCATCGCTGCGATCGCCGACGCCCGAGCGCTCACGTTGCTGGCCGACGGACGCGTAGTGGTCTCGCGCTGGCGCTCGCCCGACACCGGCGCCGAGCTCGCGGTGGTCGATCTCGCGAGCGGCGATCGCGAGATCGTGACGCTCGCGGTCGATCCGCAGATCGCGTCGGACACCGAGATCGGCGGGGTGCCCAACTACCTCGAGTCGCTCGCGGTCTCGCCCGACGGACGCTTGCTCGTGGTCGCCTCGCTCCAAGCCGCGATCGGCGAGGGGAGCTTCCGCGCCGGTAGGCCTCTTCGCTTCGAGACCACCGTCCGCGCCATCCTCTCGTTCGTCGAGGTTCCCCCGGACGGGGGTCCGCTGCTGGAAGACGCCGGGCGCCGCAGGCAGCTCGACAACCGGGGCTTTTCGAACGCGGTCGTGTTCAGCGAGCGCGGCGACTTCGCGTACGTCGCCCACCGCGGCAACCGCACCATCGAGCGCTACGACGTGCTCGCAGACACCCTGAGCGGCTCGATCCAAGACCAGGGCTTCGCGATCGAGGGGCTCGCGCGCGCAGGCGACGTCCTCTTCGCGGACGCCTCGCTCTCGCGGGCGATCGACGCGATCTCCGTGGGCGATCCGGTCGAGGCCTTCGTGCCGCGCGACGTCGTCACCACCGTCGACGAGCCGCTGGATCCGACGCTGCTCCGCGGCGCGCGCCTCTTCAACGACAGCGCGGATCCCCGCTTGAGCCGCGACGGCTACATCGCGTGCGCCCACTGCCACCTCGATGGCCGCGACGATCACCGGGTGTGGGACTTCACCGATCGCGGCGAGGGCCTGCGCAACACCATCGATCTCCTCGGTCGCGCGGGCGAGGGACACGGCCCCTTGCACTGGAGCGCGAACTTCGACGAGCTCGAGGACTTCGAGAACGACATCCGTAGCGCGTTCCGCGGCACGGGCCTCATGACGGACGCGGCCTTTCTGGCGCACGAGGACACGCTCGGCGCACCCAAGCGCGGGCTGAGCGAGGACCTCGACGCGCTGAGCGCGTACGTGCGCACGCTGCCTGCGCTGCGGAGCCCGTTCCGTTCGGCCAACGGTGAGCTCACAGACGCAGCGCTGCGCGGGCAGGCGATCTTCGAGCGCCCAGCGCTCGGATGCACCGGCTGTCACGCTGGCAGCGCGCTCACCGACTCGGGCTTCGTCTCGCCCGGCGTGCCGCGCCTGCACGACGTCGGCACGCTCGGACCGGGCTCGGGCATGCGCCTCGGTGGGACCCTGGCAGGGATCGACACCCCCACCCTCCGCGGCCTCTGGGATGGCGCGCCGTACTTGCACGACGGCTCGGCGCCGACGCTGCACGAGGTGCTGGTCGAGCGAAATCCGCTCGATGAGCACGGCGTGACCTCGGGCCTGAGCGAAGACGAGACGAGCGACCTGATCGCGTACCTGCTCTCGCTCGAGTGACCGCGATCAGCGCGTGAGCGCGGCGAGGATCTCGCCTGCGCGCGTCGCTTCGGCTTCGGTGTTGAAGCGGCCGAAGGCGATGCGGATGCTGCTCGCGATCTCGACGTCACTCAGGCCGATCGCGCGCAGCACGTGCGAGGGCTTGTGATCGCGCGACGCGCAGGCTGCGCCCGTCGAGAGCTCGAGCGTGTCGTGACACGCGAGCAGGATCGCTTCGGCGTCGTGACCATCGAAGCGCAGGTTGAGCGAGCCCGGCAAGCGCGGCGAGGGAGCGCCGTTCAGGTGGTGTGGGCCCAGCGCGTCGCGCAGGCGCGCGGCCAGTGCATCGAGACGCGGGCCTTCGCTCGTCATCGACTGCGCCGCCAGGTCGCACGCGACCCCGAAGCCCACCGCGAGCGCGAGCGGCGGGGTGCCCGTGATCGCAGGGCGCGGCGTCGTCGGGTCCCGCACGATCAGCGCCCCGATGCCCTGCGGCCCGTAGAGCTTGTGCGCCGAGAACGTGATCGCGTCGGCGCGCTCGAGGGCGATGGGGATCTTGCCCGCGGCCTGGGTCGCGTCGCAGTGAAAGCGCGCGCCCTGCTCGTGCGCGATCTGCGCCAGCGCGTCGATCGGCTGCACCGTGCCGAGCTCGTGACTCGCGGCGAGCACGCTCACCAGCGCCGTGCGCGACGAGCACGCGGCGCGCAGCGCGTCGGGGGTGACCAAGCCTCCGCGATCGACCGCGATGCTCGTCACCTTCATGCCGCTCGCCTTCGCCGCCTCGAGCACGCTCGGGTGCTCGATCGCGCTCACGCAGATCTCGTCGCGCTGCGCCTCGTGCGCCGTCCGCAGCGCGAGCGCGTTCGCGGCGCTCGCCCCGGACGTGAGGTGCACGGCCTCGGGCGGCGCAGCCACCAGCGCACCGATCTGCTCGCGCGCCGTCTCCAACGCGCGCGCGGCCTCGCGCCCCCGCGCGTTCATCCGCGCGTTCGCGTTGCCGAAGCGCTCGGAGAAGAACGGAAGCATCGCCTCGAGCACCCCCGGATCGAGCGGCGTGGTC
>CAYZQM010000284.1:0-7763 GCA_964480175.1 uncultured Sandaracinaceae bacterium | reverse complement strand
TGCGCGCGAGCAGGTAGCGCGCACCCGACGCGATGACGCGCTGGGTCCGATCTTCCATGAAGCGCTCGAGCTCCTTCAGGTACGCGGCGCGCAGCGCGACGGGGTCGACCTCGACGGACGCCTCGCCCTCGCAGCCCAAGAAGCGGGCGGCCTCGGGCTCCGGGAGCTCGAGCTCTTCCGGCGTCATCACGTGCAGCACCCAGACCTCGTGACCGCGGGCGCGCAGCCGATCGAGCGCCACCAGCGCGTCGGGCTCGCCTTCGTCGGGCAGCACCAACAGATCGCTCGCGATCACGATCAAGCCCCGACGCGTCGCGGTCTCGGAGAGGCGACCGAGCGCGTCGCCGAGCGCGCTCTTGGCGCCGGCCTTGCCGCCGTCGGGCGCGGGACGCGGAGGCGCCGCGAGCTCTTGCATCACGCGCTCGTGCTGGGTCGGGCTGCTCTTGGGGCGCAGCTCGGTGCCTACCTCGTGATCGAAGCGCAGCACGCCCACGGCGTCGCCTTGCGCCCTCAGGATCGCAGCGATGGCGGCGAGCATCGTCGAGGCGTGCTGCAGCTTGCTCGGCCCCTTGCCGCCCGCGAAGTCCATCGAGCCCGAGGCGTCGAGCACCAGCGTCGCGCCGAGCTGGCTCTCCTGCTCGAAGCGCTTGATGGTGTGCCGATCGCTCCGCGCATAGGCGCGCCAGTCGAGCAGGCGCGGATCGTCGCCGGGGCGGTACTCGCGGTGCTCGATGAACACCACGCTCGCGCCCCGATGCGGGCTCTTGTGTGTGCCGGACAGGAGGCCGTCCACCGCGCGCGCCGCCTCGATCTTGAGCGCGGCGACGCGCGCCGCGGTCTCGGCGTCCAGCGCGCGCGCTGGCTCGGCGTCGGTCTCTTCGATCACCGCCCTCGCCTCACGGCTTGGTCGAGCCGAGGAGCTCCTCGACGATCGCGCGGCTCGACACTCCGTCGGCCTCGGCGCGGAAGCTCGGGACGATGCGGTGCCGCAGCACCGGTAGCGCGAGGGCGCGCACGTCGTCGATCTCCGCGGCGAAGCGTCCGTCGAGCACCGCGCGCGCCTTGGCGCCGGCGATCAGCGCTTGGCTCGCGCGGGGCCCGGCCCCGAACGCGACGTAGCGCTTCACCCGCTCGCTCGCGCTCTCGTCCGTGGGACGCGAGGCCCGCACCAGCGCGACCGCGTGCGCGAGCACGTGCGGCGCGACGGGCACCCGCGGCACCAGCGCCTGCAGCGCGAGGATCTCTTCCTTGCCCAGCACCGCCTCGGGATCCGCCGCCGCCGGCGCGGTGGTGCGCCGCACGATCTCGATCTCGTCCTCCGCGCTGGGATAGCCGACGTCGATCTTGAAGAGGAAGCGATCGAGCTGCGCTTCGGGCAGCGGGTACGTGCCCTCTTGCTCGATCGGATTTTGGGTGGCGAAGACCACGTACGGCTGCTCGAGCGGATAGGTGCGGCCCGCCGCGGTCACCCGCCCCTCGGCCATCGCCTGCAAGAGCGCCGCCTGGGTCTTGGGCGGAGTGCGGTTGATCTCGTCCGCCAAGAGCACGTTGGTGAACACCGGTCCCTGCACGAAGCGGAAGCGGCGCTGTCCCGACTCGCGATCGTCTTCCAGCACGTCGGTGCCCGTGATGTCCGTGGGCATCAGATCGGGCGTGAACTGGATGCGGCTCGACTTCAGCGAGAGCACCTCGGCGAGCGTCGTGATCAGCAGCGTCTTGGCCAGGCCCGGCACGCCGACGAAGAGCCCGTGCCCGCGCGCGAAGAGCGCGATGAGCATCAGCTCGATCACCTCGTCCTGACCCACGATGCGCCGCTCGAGCTGCGCTTCGATCTTCTCCCGCGCCGCGCCGAGCGCCTTCACCCGCTCGACATCGGAGGCCTCCGCCTTGGCCGGCTCGGCCGCATCGCTCTCCCCGATCGGGGCATGTCCGTCTGCGCTCACGCGCCGTGACATAGCACCCCGGCCCCGGAGCGGCGCTGGCCAAATCGAGAAATACCCTGAAAATCTCGACCGCTCGTGGACCCTTGGGGGGCCCCGCTACGGTGCGCTTGCGGCCGCGAGCGTGATCCACCCGAGGCCCGTCGGCTCGCCGCGATCGCAGTCGCTCGGGATGCGCCGCACCCCCAACGCCTCGATGACCGCGACGTGGCCGCGTCGCGTGACACCGATCAGCAACGGCGTGCCGGCCGGCAGCTCGGCCAATCCTGCGCCGCCCGGACGCGTCCGGAGCGTGGCGGCCGTCGTGAGCACGTGGCTTCGCACGCCAGCCTCGCCGCGCAGGCAGCCCAAGCCGATGCGGCCCACGCCGAGGCCCGCGCCGCCGCTGCGCGCGGGCGGCACGACGAGAGCGGACGACGCGACCCACCCGAGGACGCGCACCCCGCCGTCGGAGACGATCACCCGCGCGCGGTCCGAACGCTCTTCCACCCGGAGCACCGACGCCCCGCCGCGCACCAGCACGCCCGAGCCTGCGTCTTCCCCCATCACCACGGCGTCCCGCACGAGCGCCATCGCGGTCGCGGCGGCGCGCTCCGACTCACTGGCGATCCACGCTGACGGCACCGCGTCCGAAGCGACGCAGCGGTCCGTCCCCACCGCGCCGAGCAGCGCGAGCGCCGCCCGCGGCACCCGCAGCCTCCCCAGCGAGACGTGCAGCGCCGCGACCTCTACCACCGCCGTGCGCGAGCCCACCGATCGCACCGTCACGTTCGTCCCGGCGGCGATGAGCACGCCAGGCGACGCCTCGATGGTCTCGCGCATCACGAACTCGACGTCCCCGACGGACGCCGTCGCCTCCAGCCCGAGCGCGGGGATCGTGAGTCGTGCGCGGGTGCCTGCGACCTGCGCCTCGAGCGCCGCCCGAACCGAGACCCGCACGCCCGCGCGAAGGCGTGCCTCGATCACGCTGCCTGCAGGCGTGCGCGACAGGCAGGTGCTCGCTTGCGCGCTCGCGTCCAAAGGCTCGATCGCCAGCACGGCGAGGATCGCGAGCGCTGCGAGCCATCGCGTCCGAGCCCAGCGCATCCGTTCGCAGCGCGAGCGCACGCGCGCACCCGTCACCGCAGGCCCGGTAGGCCGCGCAGCGTGCCATCCTCGAGCGCGAGCATCAGCACGTCGGCGCGCTCTCGGGTGTAGAGCGCGAGGTGCGCTCCGTCGCTCGCGAACGCGGCGGGCGCGCAGAAGCCGGTGTGGTCGCTCCAGCACGGCGGCATCGGCGGCGCGTCTTCTAGCGCCATGTCGGCGAGCGCACCGAGCCGCGCGCGGCGCACCAAGACCTGCTGCGCCCCAGTGCCTCCCCAGGTCGCCACCCACGCACGACCATCGGCGAGCGCGACGTCGATGCCGTGCACGGGCCGCGAGCCTTCATCCAGCGCGCGACACGCGTCCGCGTCGCACATCCAGACGTCGGCGGTCGGCCCGGACCGGATGATCCCGATGACCAGGTGCTCCTCGTCGCACGCGACCTGCACGGGCTCTTCGCCTTCGCTCGCGCCTTCGAGCGGCGTGCGCAGCGCGATGGCCTGCGGACCGAGCGCGCGCTCCCCGGCGATCACCTCGAAGCCCTGCGCCGAGGCCGCGACGACGAACGAGCCACAGGCCCAGAGCCGCTGCGCGTCCGGCAGGCCGAGCGCCACCGTGGTCGCGGTCGCGCCGTCCTCGACGCGCGACCGCGAGACGCCGCGCGCGTCCAGCCACAGCACCGACTCCCCCGTGAGGAGCGCATCCCGCGCCCGCCCGATCGACACCGAAGCGACAGCCCGATGCCGAGGCCGAGCATCGGGCTCACCGGGCTCATCACCCGAGCCCGAGCCCGCGCCCGAGCCCGCGCCCGAGCGCGTACCCGCGTCCGCTTCGTCGTCCAGCCCCGCGCTGGCGTCGCCGTCCCACGAGAAGCGCATCGCTGCCCTACCCCCATCCTCCGTCGCCGCGATGAGCGTCGCGCTCGCGCCTCGTACCCGTGCACTCCGATCGGCGCGCCCGACCAGGTGTCCTCCGAGCCAGCGCTCGGCCTCGCGCTCCACCACCGCGGTCCCGTCGCTCCCCACGATCCCGGTCATGTGGTGCGCGCAGTGATCCGCCTCCAGATCACACACCTCGTCGCGCGTGGTGAAGAAGAGCGCGACGCCGCCCTCCTCGGTCACGCCCATCGCGTGCGCGCTGCCGTGCCGTCGCTCGTGCTCCTCGTGCACCGTCGAGCCGCGCACCAAGAGGACCGCCACCCGCCGGGGGTCGGCCGCGATCACGTCGATGCCCTCCGAAGAGAAGCGCACGTCCGTGGAGCCGGGCAGCACGGTCACCGGCAGCCGCGACGCGATCACCGATCCGTCCTCGGGCAGCGTGATCGCGGGCGCGCGCACGTCGACGGACGCGCTGGCCGAGCCCGCGAGCTCCGTGAGCGATCCCTGAAGGCGCCCGAGCGTGGTGAGCACCGACGCAGGCACGTCGCGATCCGGGCTCACGGCCACCGCGCTCAGCTCGCTGCGGAGCAGCACCACCATCGCGCGCACGTCGGCCTCGTGCTCCTTGGGCCCCGGCAAGAGCAGCAGCGCGTCGTCCTGCGCCACCGCATCCAGCTCCGTGAGGCACCGCGCCGGCCAGTCGCCCTCCGCGCTCCGCACCTGGCGAGCGAACGCCGCGCGATCGCCCTCGGGCAGCGCCAAGCCGCCGCCCTCGATCGGCGTTCCACCGGTCATGCACGCAGCCAAGCGCCCGAACGCCGCGACCGACGCCTCGGCGCGGAGCTTCCCGCGGAGCCACGGCCCCCCCAGCAACACCGCCGCGAGCAGCACGTTGAGGATCACGCCGCGGGCGAACGGCGCGCCCGAGGGCCGCATCGATCGGGTGAGCTCGATGTCCGGATCGATCTCTTGGCTCATGGGCTGCCCTCGACACCGCGGGGAACGAATCGTTCGCCGGTGTGTCCACCGGGCACGTGCAAAGCGCTCATGCGAGTCGGGATGGTTCAGGCGACGGCAGCCGTTGTCGAGCGCAGCCTTGGCTGACGTCGGACCCCGCACCTATACTCCCGCCCTCGCGCGCCGAGCCGTCCTCGGCCCTCTGCTCCTCGACACGAAAGGCCCGGGCTCGCTCCGGAACCGCTGAATGAACGAAGACAACAACGGCCTCCCCGAGCCCGAGACCACCGAGCCCGAGACCACCGAGCGCGACGCCGCCGATCACGAGCGCAAGGCGGACGAGCAGGAGCGCACCGAGGCCTCGGCCAGCAGCAGCGAGGGCCGCGAGGCGGACGCCGAGGACGGATCCGACGCGGCCCCTGCGAGCGACGACGAGGACGACGGCGAGGCCGCCGCAGCGAGCCAGGACGCCGCGCCCCCACCGCACGTGCGCGATCTCGCGCCGCGACGCGGGATGTCGCGTCCGTGGATCCAGGTGGCGATGGGCCTGGTGTCCGTCGCCCTGGCGTACGCGATCACGTACGGCTGGCCCCAGCGCAACGGGATGGACCTCGACATCGACAGCTCTGCCCGCGCGCAGGCCGTCGACGCGCACGAGCCGTACGATCTCACGCAGCTCAGCCTCCTCAACCGGGTGCTCCTCCAAGTGGTCGAGCACTACGTCGAGCCCGATCGCATCGATCCCCAGCGCATGCTGCTGGGCGGCTTGAACGCGATCCAGCAGGCGACCGCGCCCATCCTCGTCGACTACGCCGACGGCTCGGGGATGCTGACCGTCACGGTCGACACCGAGTCGCAAGACTTCCGGGTCGACGACGTCACCTCGCCGTGGGCGCTCTCGGCGCGCTTCCGCGACATCTTCCAGTTCATCCAGACCAACCTGGAGGGCGAGGACATCGAGCTGCGCGAGATCGAGGAGGCCGCCGTCAACGGCATGCTCCGCACCCTCGATCCCCACTCGGTCTACCTGAACGTCGACACGTACGAAGACATGCGGATGAGCACCCGCGGCGAGTTCGGGGGCCTCGGCATCGTCATCTCGATCCGCGACGGCCAGCTCACCGTCATCCGCCCGATGCCCGGCACCCCCGCCGACCGAGCGGGCGTCCACCGCCGCGATCGCATCGTGCGCATCGGCGAAGAGTCGACGATGAACATGCCGCTCGAGCAGGCGGTCGATCGCCTCCGCGGCCCGCCCGGCTCGCCCGTGCAGGTGTGGATCGTCCGCGAGGGCGAGGGCGGCTGGACCGAGCCGCGCGCGTTCACCCTCACCCGCGCCGTCATCCACATCGAGTCCGTCGAGTCGCGCATGCTCGGCGACGGCGTCGGCTACATCTCGATCTCGAGCTTCCAGGGCAACACGTTCGCGGACATGACCCGCGCGCTCGCCCAGCTGCACGGCGCCGGCATGACCAGCCTGGTGCTCGATCTGCGCGACGACCCGGGCGGTCTCCTCGACGAGGCGGTGTCGGTCGCCGACGCGTTCATCGAGTCGGGCACCATCGTCACCACCCAGTCGACCGATCCCCGCCAGCGCGAGGTGCGCAGCGCGACGGCCGAGGGCACCGAGCCCAACTACCCGATGATCGTGCTGGTGAACGGCGGCAGCGCCTCGGCCAGCGAGATCGTCGCGGGCGCGCTGAAGAACCACAACCGCGCGCTGATCGTCGGCGAGCGCTCGTTCGGCAAGGGCTCCGTCCAGGTCCTCTACGACTACGAGGACGGCTCGGCGCTCAAGCTGACCATCGCTCAGTACCTCACCCCCGGCGACGTCTCGATCCAGGGCGTCGGCATCATGCCCGACGTCGAGATCAGCCCGATGACGGTCGATCGCGCGGACATGGATCTCATCGCCGATCCGCTCTACCTGCGCGAGTCGGATCTGGCGTCGCACCTCACCCACTCGAGCGCGCGCGAGACCGATCGACCCGCCGTCTCGCTCAACTACTATCTGCCTGCGGCCGAGCGCCGCGCCCTGCGCGAGGCCGGCCCCGACGACGACGAGAGCGAGACCGAGGACGAGTTCCTGCTCCGCTTCGCCCGCGAGCTGCTCTCGCACGCGCGCAGCAGCGACCGCCGCGCGATGATCGACGAGGCGCGTCCGACGATCGAGCGCGTGCGCGGCGAAGAGCTCGCCCGCGCGATCACCGACCTCGGCGCGCTCGGCGTCGACTGGTCCGAGGGCGCGGACGCCGGCGAGAGCACGGTGTCGGTCGAGGTCACCGCGATCGGTCCGGGCAACCAGCCCGTGGGCCGCGCCGGCGAGGCGCTCGATCTGCGGGTGCGGGTGACCAACACCGGCAGCGCGCCGCTCTATCGCCTGCGCGCCTCGACCCACAGCGACTACGGCCTCTTCAACCGGCGTGAGCTGGTCTTCGGCCGCCTGAACCCGGGCGAGACCCGCGAGTGGACCACGTCGCTCGGCCGCTGCGTGGTCGAGAACGGCAACGAGCGCTGCCGGCTGCCGCTCGACGTGCACGATCGATCCGACGGGATCCGCATCGACTTCGAAGAGCTGCACGGCCACGCGCCGCCGCCCGCCGAGGTGCGCACCAACGTGACCGGCCTCGCGCGTCCGACGTTCGCGTATGCGACGCACGTCGCCGACGACGTGCGCGGCAACAGCAACGGGATCGTCGAGCGCGGAGAGACGGCGACGCTCTATCTCCACGTCCGCAACACGGGCCGCGGCCCCACCCACCACACCGAGGCCAACCTCCGCAGCCTCGCGGGCGTCGGCGTCCTGCTCCGCGCCGGCCGCTTCCGCATCGACGACATTCCTCCCGGCGAAGAGCGCACCGTCGAGTTCACGTTCGAGGTGCTCGAGGACTTCGCGGAAGAGGAA
>CAYZQM010000283.1:7574-7780 GCA_964480175.1 uncultured Sandaracinaceae bacterium | reverse complement strand
TTCGAGGACGAGTCGCTGGTGATCGAGCAGCTGCTGCTGCGCAAGCCGGGCGAGGAGAAGCCAATGCTCGCGCGGCTCGCGGAGCGGATCGCGCGCTGCTCGGCGATCGTCACGTACAACGGCAAGTCGTTCGACTGGCCGCTCTTGCGCACCCGCGCGGTGCTCAACCGGATCGCGCTGGGGGCGCCGCCTGCGCACCTCGATCT
>CAYZQM010000283.1:0-7564 GCA_964480175.1 uncultured Sandaracinaceae bacterium | reverse complement strand
GCACCGGCAGGGCGACATCGACGGCGCCGAGATCCCCGACCGGTTCTGGAACTTCGTGCGAGGCGCCGACGCGAGCGAGCTGGTCCCCGTGCTCGAGCACAACGCGCTCGATCTCGTGGCGCTCGCCGCGATCCTCGTCGCGCTCGCCGAGCGCTGGGACGCGGTGCTGCCCTCGCATGCGCCCGAGGACCGGCTCGCGATCGCGCGAACGGCGCTCCGGCACGGCGATCACGGGCGGGCCTACGACTGGGCGCGATCCGCGTCGGACGCCGGCGGCTCCGACACGCTGACGTGCGAGGCCCTGAAGCTCGCGGCGCTGGTGCAGCGCAAGAACAGCGACGCCGCGAGCGCGGTCGAGCTGCTCGAGCAAGCGCTGCGGGTCGCGGCGGCGGATCAGCGGGCCAAGCTCCACCTCGAGCTCAGCAAGCTCCTCGAGCACCGCATGCGGGATCTGAGCGGCGCGCTGACGAGCGCGATCTTGGCGCGCGGCGCGGAGAGCCAGGACGCCAACGACCGGCGCATCGCTCGCATCGAGAAGAAGCGGAAGAAATGCGCCGCCTGACCCGGGTTGCGCGCTCTCTACCACCTGGTAGAGAGCGCCTACCACTCGGTAGGCGATGCCCGACGACGTCCGCAGCCAGATCCTGAACGAAGCGACCCGCCTCTTCGCCGCGCACGGCGTGGCCGGCACGTCGCTCCAGCAGATCGCGGACGCCGTCGGCATCAAGAAGCCCTCGCTCCTCTACCACTTCGCCTCCAAAGAGGTGCTGCACGAGCGCGTGCTCGACGCGCTGCTCTCGCGCTGGAACGAGATGCTGCCCGCGCTCCTGCGGGCGGCGGCGCGTGAGGATCGCTTCGACGCGATCTTGGACGAGACGTTCGCGTTCTTCGTGGCGGAGCCCGACCGCGCGCGGCTGCTCTTGCGCGAAGCCCTCGACCGTCCGGCGCAGATGCGCGCGCTCCTGTCCAAGTACGTCGCACCGTGGCTCTCGGCCGTCTCCGAGGCGCTCGTGAAGGGCCAGGCGGCGGGCGTCTTCCGCGCCGACGTGGTGCCCGAGGCGTACGTCGTGATGGTGATCCACCTGGTGCTCGGCACCGTCTCGACCGCGGCCGCGACGGGGCGACTGGGCACGGGCAAGACCCGCAGCGGCGTGCCGATCGAGCTGGTGGCCGAGGCCAAGCGCGTGGCGCGCGCGGCCCTGTACCGCGACGTGCGCGCCGCGAGCGACACGAACGTTTCCCGCCGGGCGAGCTCGCCCGCGGCCGAGTGAACCCCGCTGCTGGATGAATGGAGCGCGACATGGGCAACTTCTTCAAGGACAACGACGACCTCCGCTACTACTTCGAGCGCGGCATCGACTGGCAAGCGCTGGTGATGATCACCGAGCGGCGCCTCGGTGAGGGCGACGCGCCCAAGTCGGTCGCGGAGGCCAAGGACCTCTACCGCGACATCGCCGAGATGGTCGGCGCGTTCGTCGCCGAAGAGATCGCGCCCCACAGCAAGCAGATCGATCACGACAAGGTGCGCTTGGAGGACGGCGAGGCGGTCTTTCCGCCGCGGCTGCGCGGCATCTTCGACAAGATCCGCGAGATGGAGCTGCACGGCCTGTCGCTCCCGCGCGAGCTCGGAGGGATGAACGCGCCGCTCTCGCTCTACTACCTGCTGAGCGAGCTGTTCGCGCGCGCCGAGGTCTCGGTGATGGCGCACCACGGCTTTCACGGAGGGATGGCGGCGGCGATGATGATGTTCTCGGTGCGCGAAGGCAGCACCGAGGTCGATCCCAAGACCGGCGCGATCACCAAGACCCGGTGGGAGCGAGAGATCCGCGAGATCGTGGCGGGCAAGTCGTGGGGCTGCATGGACATCACCGAGCCCGACGCGGGGAGCGACATGGCGCGCCTGCGCGCCAAGGGCGAGCTCGGCGACGACGGGATCTGGCGGGTGACGGGCACCAAGATCTTCATCACGTCGGGGCACGGCAAATACCACTTCGTGATCGCGCGGACCGAGCCGATCGCGGACGAGAGCGATCCGATGTCCGGCCTCAAGGGGCTCTCGATGTTCCTCGTGCCGACGTACGAGGACCTGCCCGACGGAACGCGCAAGCGCGTCGTGAGCCTCGATCGCCTGGAGGAGAAGCTGGGGCATCACGCGTCGGTGACGGCGCAGCTCACGTTCGATCGCGCACCGGCGCAGCTCGTCGGCAAGCGGGGCGAGGGCTTCGACTACATGCTCGTGCTGATGAACGGCGCACGCGTGGGCGTGGGCTTCGAGTGCGTGGGCCTCTGCGAGGCCGCGACGCGTCTCGCAGCCGCCTACGCCGCGGAGCGCAAGTCGATGGGCAAGAGCATCGACCGGCACGAGATGATCGCCGACTACCTGAGCGAGATGCGCAGCGACACGCAGGCCATCCGCGCGCTCTGCGTGTACGGCGCCTTCCACGAGGAGATGGCGCAGAAGCTCCTCCTCAAGACGAAGATGGATCCGTCGCTGTCTGCGCTGGAGAAGGAGCGGCTCACGCGGGAGAGCAAGGCGCACAAGAGCAAGGCGCGGCGGGTGACGCCGCTGCTCAAGTACCTGGGCGCGGAGAAGGCGGTCGAGATGGCGCGGCGGGGCGTGCAGATCCACGGCGGCGTCGGGTACACGACCGAGTACGGCGCGGAGAAGCTCCTGCGCGACGCGATGGTGATGCCCATCTACGAGGGCACGAGCCAGATCCAGGCGCTGATGGCGATGAAGGACACGCTCGGGGCGATCATGAAGGCACCCGCGCAGTTCGTGCAGCGTGGCCTCGAGGCGCGCTGGCGCGCGGTCTCCAGCCGCGACGTGCTCGAGCGCGGCGTGGCCCGCATCCAGTCGCTCTCGAGCCAAGCGCAGCGGCACCTCGTCATGCGAACCGCGGGCGACAAGTGGGAGTCGACCGCGGGCGACGGGCTGCGCAAGCGCGCCGAGCGCTTCGGCAAGAACTGGAACCCCAAGCGCGACTTCGGCTTCGCGATGCTGCACGCCGAGCGGCTCACGAAGATCCTCACCGACGAGGCGGTGGTCGAGGTGCTGTGGGAGCAGGCGCAGAAGCACCCCGAGCGCCGCGAGGTGCTGGAGCGCTACCTCGAGCGCGCGGAGCCGCGCTGCCGCTTCTTGCTCGACGAGATCCAGACGACGGGCGATCGGCTCCTCGCGTCGCTCGCCGAGCCCGAGGCGCGCGCCGCGGAGTAGCGGCCGGCAAGCGCGCTCGGCTCACGACGTTGCACCTGGCGCCCGACGTGCTGTACCGAGGACCGGAGGCACGTGGACTCAATCCTTTCGAGCTTCGACTTCACGTCGGTGCAGGACCGCCTGCTCGACAAGACCTACCGCGTGCTCGCGGCCCTACCGCTGCTCGGCCTCGCGATCCTGCTCTTCGTGATCTCGTGGCAGGTCGGGCGATGGCTCTCGCGGCGCAAGGCGCTCGAGCGCGTCGCGACCAAGAACCCGTTCCTGCAGGAGCTGGCGCGCACCACGGTGCAGTGGACGGCGATCGTGATCGGGCTGCTCGTCGCGCTCGAGGTCATGGAGGCCACGACGCTGGTGGGCGCGGTGCTCGGGACGGCGGGCGCGCTCGGTGTGGCGCTCGGCTTCGCCTTTCGCGACATCCTCGAGAACTACCTCGCCGGGATCCTCATGGGGATCCGCCAGCCCTTCGCGCCGAAGGATCACGTCGTGATCGACGGCAACGAAGGGGTGCTCGTGTCGCTGACGTCCCGCGCCACCACGCTGATGACGCTGGACGGCAACCACCTCCGACTCCCCAACGCGCTGGTGTTCCGAAGCGTGATCCTCAACTACACCCGAAACCCCAAGCGTCGCTTCTCGTTCGACGTCGGCATCGGGGTGAACGAGGACCTCGTGGAGGCGCAGCGGATCGGCGTCGAGGAGCTTTCTGCGATCCCGGGTGTGATCGCGGATCCGCCGCCGCGCGCGTTCATCGCGGCGCTCGGCGACTCCAACGTACAGGTTCGCTTCCAGGGCTGGATGGATCAGCGGGCCAACGACTTTCTGCTCATCAAGAGCGAGGCGATCCGGCGGGTGAAGGTCGCGATGGACGCTGCGGGGATGGACATGCCCGAGCCGATCTATCGGGTGCAGCTGCGCGAAGCGGGCGCGGACCGAGCGCCGGCACGCCCCGCGAAGGTCGATGCGAACGTCGACACCCGCGCGCATGCCGACGTCGTGGGACAGATCGAGACCGAAGAGGGCACGGCGGGGGCGGATCTGCTCGACCCTCGCGCGCTTCGGGAGTGAGCCGCCGCGGTGGCGAAGGGCCCGGGTGTCGCGCAAGCTCGCGGCGCCTTGGCGATCCCCGTCGACAACGCCCCGAAGCCGTACGAGCCACCGCCGCGTCGCCCCGAGCAGCCGCTGCCCGGCGTGGTGATCCACACGGGCACGCTCGATGACCTGCGCGGGGGCGTGCCCGGACGCCGGGTGCAGGTGCAGGCGCGCATGGGCCGGGGTTGCAGCCTCGCGCTCTTGCTCGGGGTCATCGGCTTCTGCGTGGTGAGCTCGTTCTTCGTGTGGATGCTGGCCCAGTTCGCCGGGCGTGAGTACGACACCCGCGCGCTTCGCATCACGGCGGCGGTGCGCGAGGCCGCACGCGATCAGGGGCGCGAGTCCCTCTTCGACGCCGACCTCACCCACTTCGACGACCTGGTCACGCGCCACGAGGTGTCGCTGATCGCGACGGCCGCGCTGGTGCGCCGCAACGAGATCGCCAAGCGCGACGGTACGCTCGACGAGGCCGACGTCGATCGCCTGATGGAGGTCGTGCACGACGCCGCGATCCACGAGGGCGTCGTCGATCCCGCGCGCTACCCCGAAGCGAGCGAGATGCCGCAGTAGCGGGCGAGCGCCGTCAGCGGCGGGCGGCCTGTGCGATCGCGAGGAACGTGGGCAGCAGCGCGTCGAGGTCGGCGGTGCCCGCGCCGCAGCTCACCTGGGCGTAGCCTCGCCCGTCCGGGACGAGCACGACGGCGAGGCGCTGCCCGCGGAGCTCGAGCCAGATCAGGTGTGCGCGAGCCTCGCGGCGCTCGCCCAAGAGGTGCGCGCCTTGGGCGGTGAGCCAGCTTCGGGTCCAGGTGACGGCGTCGTCGAGGGTGCGCGCGGCGGTGAGTCCGTCGTCGGCTGAAGGCGCGCGCATCCCGCAGTACGCGGACGTCTCGGTGTCGCGGCAGCTGAAGCTGCCTACGCCCGCCTCGCGATGCTCCCAGTCGGAGGGACAGCCCGCGCTCATCGCGCCGGCCTCGACGCGCGGCGCAGGGACGAGCGGTGGCTGCGCGCGCGCCGTGCTCGCCGCGAGGCTGGCGAGGACGATCATCGACGCGAGCAGCGAGCGCACGGTCACTCTACGCGGGCTGTGCGGCGCCCTTCCCGCTCGCGTCGCTCGGCGCGCGCCGCGGCCGCGCGACGCGGCGTGGCGCTGGTGATCGCGGTCGCACCGTCCTCGTCGAGCGTGTTGAGCACGTCGGCGACGATCTCGGTGCTGCGCCGGTAGCCCATCGCGAGGCGCTCGAGGAAGTCGGTCATCGGCTCGGTGAGGTAGTGCCAGGTATCGAAGCGGGGATAGCTCGCGCGGCGGTTTCGGAAGGTGCGCAGCACGACGGTGCGCTCGTCCGTGGGCAGGCTGCGCACGTTGGTCTGGAAGTCGTCGGTGTAGCGGAAGAACTGCTCAGCGTTCGAGAAGTAGAGCACCCGCACCGGCACTCCGAGCTCGGTCGCGGCGGCGCCGACCCCGCAGCGCGCTCGCGCCGGTCACGTCGCCGTTGCGCGCGATGACGCGGCCCCCGAGAAAGAGAGCGCGGATGCGCGCATAGAACGTGGGATCGGAGAGCCACGTGCCGGCCACTCCGTCGCGGGTGATGCGCGCCGCGCGGCCGAGGTAGCCGAAGAAGCGACCGCGGTTGCGGCGGTAGGCGCGCACCACCTCTTCGTCGGCGCCCTCGCTCGTGAGCAACGCGAGCGTCGCGTCCTCGTTGGCCTCGTCGAAGCGCGCCACCAGCTCGGCGGCCGTCGGCGAGCTGCGCACCAGCACGTCGTACATGCGGTGCACGACGGGCACGAGGGGATCGAAGTCCACGATCCAGATCATCTGCGCGTTCTGCGCGGCGGCGAGCGTGTAGCACTGGTCGGTGCCCACCCCGACGAACGCCCCGCCGAGATCGCGCACCGCCTCGAACCAGAGATCGTGACGCCACTCGTTGGACACCGGGTAGTGCTCGCCGGGATCCGCCGTGTGCTCGTCGGGGACCGAGGTCGCGATCCGGAGCGCCTCGCCGCTGAGCGGCGTCGCGATCTCCGCGGGCAAGCGGGTCTGCGCGGACGCGAGCGAGGTGAACGCACTGATGATCAGGAACGAGAGCAGGCTCTTCATGGGACGCTCCTCGCGCATCGGAAGCCGAAGCGGTGAGGGTTGGGGTTGAGCGCAGGGACGCCGCGGCGCTCGGTGACGGTCGCGCGATCGAGGTCGTGCCACCACGACCCGCCGCGCACCACGCGCAGGCCGCGGCTGCCGGGGCACTCCGCGGCGCCGTCGCACGGACCGCGGGGATCGCGCCCGCTGCACGCCGCGCCGCACTCGTGATCGCAGCCGCCGTAGCACGGCGAGTAGGCGTCTTGGGTCCACTCCCAGACGTTGCCGGCCATGTCGTAGAGGCCGTAGCCGAACGCGGGGCGGCTCATCACGGGCCAGGTCGTTCCGCGACCGCAGCCGTGATCGGCGCGCGTGCGCACGATGGCGAACTCGCAGTCGGTGCCGGGCTCGTCGCCCCAGGGATAGAGCGTGTCGTTCGGACCGCTCGCGGCCCGCTCCCACTCGGCCTCGGTGGGCAAGCGCCCGCCCGCGCGCTCGCAGAACGAGACGGCTTCGTCCCAACGCATGCTCACCGCGGGCTGCTCGGCGCCGAGGTAGCCGGAGAAGCGCGTCAATCGACGGCACTCGCCCGCGGCGACGCAGGCGTTCCACTGCGCGTTGGTCACCTCGTGCACATCCAGCAAGAACGTGGAGATGGTGATGGTCTCGGCGGGCGTCGCGTGCGCGCCGTCCTCGCCGCCGCGGAGAAAGCTGCCGCCGGGGATGCAGACCATGCCCTCGGGCAGGGTCTCCGGGCAGGCCGCGAACGTCTCGGTCGCCTGCTTGCTCGCGCCCGACATCGGCGCGGGGGTCTCGCGCTCGTCGCCAGATGCGAGCGCGGGCGTCGCACGTACGCCCCCATTCGCGCACGACGCGCAGAGAAGGCACGCGAGCAAAGTGCCGCGCATCATGTGGCCCATGCCGGGCAGCCACGCGCCACCGTCGACCACGAGCGTCTCGCCGTGCACGTACGACGCGACGTCGGACGCGAGGTAGAGCGCCGCGTACGCGATGTCCCACGTCGTGCCGAGGCGCTTCACGGGCACGCCCTCGATCACCTTGTCGCGCATGTCGCCAGCCAGACGGGTCATGCCCTCGGTGTCGTCGATGGGCCCCGGCGCGACCCCGTTCACCCGGATGCCGAGGGGCCCCCACTCGAGCGCGAGCGTGCGGGTGATGGC
>CAYZQM010000282.1:6943-7836 GCA_964480175.1 uncultured Sandaracinaceae bacterium | reverse complement strand
TCGACGCGGTTGGTGTCGGAGATGACCGCCCACACCAGCGGACGTGGTGCGCGGATGATCGCGGTGTGCGACGACTCGAACCGGCCCGACATTTGGCTGCGGGATCGTACGCGCAAGCGCGCCGACTCGTGACGCATTTTCTCGCGCGTCCCCGTCGTGCGGGCTGCGGGGCTTGACGCGCGTGCGCCGCAGCGCCGACCCTTCGTCGCGATGGTGCAACGGCACGATTGGCTGGCCCGGGTGGTCCGTGCGCGCGCCCAGGCGCTGGAGGATCTGTTCGTCGCGCAGATGGGCGGCGTCGCCGTGCTGGTGGGCGAAGCGCGCGACGAGGCCGAGGTGCGGCTGACCGAGGACGCGCTCGAGCGGGGCTTCTCGGTGGCTCGGGTCTCGCTCGCGAACGAGGCGCTCTCGGATCTCGACGCGGTGGTGCGCGCGCTCGCCAGCTCACTGCGGATGCCGCAGCTCGAGGTCGGCCGGCGCCACGGTCTGGTCGCCGCGCTCGACGGCTTCGTCGACAAGCACAAGAGCAAGTCGGAGCAGCGCTTCGACGAGCGCGCGGATGAAGAGGCCCTCGCAGGAGAGCTGCGTCAGCTCGCCGTCGACTACCTGGCGCAAGCGAGCGGTCGCTCGAGCGCGCGGCGACTGACCGCGTGGCTCGGTGGCAAGGAGGTCAGCGCCGACGAGGGCCAGCTTCGCCCGCTCTCTCCGCGGACCGCCAAGCGCGCGCTCGCGCAGCTGACCCGCCTCACCCGAGCGCTCGGAGCGCGGGGCACGCGCATCCTGTTCACCGACGCCGAGGCCATCGTCGATCTCTCGCCCGGTCGCCGCGACGTCGCCTACACCGTGCTGCGCGAGCTGGTGGACAACGCGGACGGCGCGGGCGGCGCCGTCGC
>CAYZQM010000282.1:0-6933 GCA_964480175.1 uncultured Sandaracinaceae bacterium | reverse complement strand
AGGCCCCGGCCTCTTGGTGCGCAAGGCGTCGCTGCACGCGCACGAGGCGCTCGCCTCGCGCCTGGCGCTCGCGGTCAATCCCGCGCTCCCGCTGCCGCACGCGAGCACGCTCATGCTCGAGCCGCCCTCGGGGCAGGCGCCCGAAGGGGCGCTCGCGCCGATCAGCCGCGTCGAGGCCAAGAGCGCCGACGGACTGCGCTCGCTCCTTCGCATCGCGCAGGGGCTGCCGCCCCTGGACGCGGGCCCCGAGCTCACCATCGGGATGGAGGAGATCGACGCGCGGCTCGAGAAGCTCTTCGAGCACGCGCAGCACGACGGCTCGGTCTTCGCTGTGCTCTCCGGCGAGTACGGCTCGGGCAAGACGCACCACCTCTTGCACCTCGAGGCGCGCGCGCTCGCGGACGAGCGGCCGGTGTTTCGCCTCGGCGTCGAGCGCTTGGACGAGGATCTCGGCAACCCGCAGCGGCACCTGCGTCGCTTGCTCGAGAGCGCGAGCCTGCCGCTACGCCGCAAGGCGAGCCCCTTCGATCGGCTCGAGGCGTGGGTGGCCACGCCCGCGGCGCGCAAGCGCTTGGCGGCGGCGCTGCGCGAGATCGCGGGCGACGATCACGAGGCGAGCAAGGCCGCCGCGCGCATCGCGCTCATCAGCCACCGCGACGAGGACGGAGTCGATCCCGACGCGGTGATCGAGGTGCTCGGCGCGCTCGACTTGATCGACAAGCCCGCGGCCGCCAGCTACCGCAAGGACGCGTACTCGCGCTTGCACCTGTGGCTCGAGCTGCTCCGGCGCCTCGAGGGCTGCGAGGGTCCGGTCATCGTGCTCGACGAGGCGGAGAACCTCTACCGCACCGGCGTCTCGCGTCCCGAGCGTCGCACGGCGCTCCGCTCGCTCGCGTTCTACTGCGGCGGCGCGATCCCCCGCGCGTGCGTGGTGCTCGCGGTGACCCCGGACACCCTCGTCGCGCTGCGCGAGGAGGCCGGCGAGCTGCTCGACGAGATCGAAGAGCAAGCGACGCTGTTGCCGGTCGAGGACGTCGCGCTCCTCCGGCGGCGCCTCCTCCGCTCGCGCCCGATCACGGTGAACAAGCTCGATCGCGAGCAGCTCCGCGAGCTCGCGCAGAAGGTGAAGCGCCTGCACGCCAAGGTGCGCGGCGGCACGGGGCGCGATCCCGAGTGGGAGCCGTTCCTCGATCGCGCGATCGCGAGCGCCAGCACGCCGCGAGAGCTCCTGCGCGCGGTGACGCTGCGCTGCGAGGAGCGCTCCTTCGCGCCATGAACGCAGGAAGGAGCGGGCTCGCTTCTCGTGCCTCCCTTCCTCCCTTCCTCTCTTCCTGAGCGGCACCCCTCGATCGGCGCGCACCGAACGAGAGAGCCGAAGCGCGCCACGGCGAGCCGCAGCGCGCTTCGGTTCATGCGCTCCTCACTCGCAGAAGAAGCGGACGTCGCTCATGTGGCCTTCCACGATCCGGAAGCGTGCTCTGTCCGCGTTCACGCCGGGCCACGCGTCCAAGCCCGGATAGCAGCTCAGCGACGGGTGATGCACCTCGGCCTCGTACGTGCCGTCGGGCAGGCTGAACATCAGCGCGCCGCCGTACGGAGCGGCGGTGGCGGTCGCCGTGTTCGAGGGCACCTCGGAGCCGCCGAAGAGCGGGTTGGTCGAGAGCACCAGGTACTTCATCCCGTCGGGGATGCCGTCGGGGCCCGAGGGGATGAGCGGCCGGTTGCCCACGAGATCCGCGTACGGGATCGCGAACGTGCCGGAGCCGTCGTCGACGAACACCGCGAACGTCGCGCCGCCCGTGCCGTTGCCCGCGTAGTCGCCGACCTCGGTGACGCCGTAGCCCCGCGAGCCGACCGGGTCGGTCTCGTTCAGCACGGTGAGCGAGAGATCACCGTAGCCCGGACGCACCCCGAAGCCGCTCGTGAAGGGGAAGCGGTAGTCGATGTTCAGGCCGAGCGCAGCGGCCGCGAACGAGCCCGTGCCGGTGTACTCCTGCTCGAACCAATCGAGGTACGTGGTGCTGAACACGATCGCGCTCTGCAGGTAGCCCTTGTGGGAGGTGACCGTCATCAGGTCCTCGTTCGCAGGCAGACCGAGCATCGTGTAGTAGCCGTTGCTGTCGGTGAACGCGCACGCGAACGCGCGACCGTCCGCGCCGTGCAGCGGAAGGCCGTCCGAGTCCAGCGCGCACACCTCGAAGCCCGGCGCGGGCGCGCCGCTCACGTTGTCCACCACGCGCTGGCGGTAGACCACGTAGTCGCTGTCCGCGATCATCGCCGCGAGCGCAGCGGGCGTCGTCGCGCTCACGGTCCGCAGATCGAGACCATCGATCGCCAAGCGGTCGATCCAGTACGGGTCACCGCCCATGCCGGCGACGCGCGGCATGGTGCGCGCGTCCACCTCGATGAACGACCAGCGCAAGCTCGAGGGGTTGCTCCAGGGGTTGCAGAACGCGGCGCTCACTCCGTCGCTCAGCGGGAGATCGTTCATGCAACCGCCTGCGGGGTTGTTCTGCGCGACGATGCGACCGGTCCCGCCCGCGTCGAGCTCGAGCTCGAACTGCTGCGCGGTGCTGCCGTTGCATGCGACGAAGCGGTAGGAGAGGCCCCAGATCGAGTCGAGGCACATCGCGAAGGGGTTGTCCTCCGGATGGATCGTGTAGCGGCGGTCGGCCTCGAGGACGTCGACGAACTGTCCGCTCGCGACGTCGCGCACCAAGAAGCGCTGCCGCGGATTGCCGTCCGAGAGCGCGCCGGCGCAGCCTTTGGTCTCGGCGCCGTGCGCGCCGAAGATGCTGCCGTCCAAGAAGAGCCCCGGCTCGCCTGCCATCGTGAGGCAGCGGTTCGAGGAGCGGCTCTGGATCGCGAACACGGTCGCGACGCGGGTGTGTGCCGACGTGGCGACGTCGCCCGTGATGTAGACCGAGGCGAAGCTCTCGCCGCCGTGCGGCCACGTGAGGCCGATGTTCGCGAGGTAGTCGTTGGCGAAGACGCCGTAGGGGTCATACGCGTCGACCACGGCCTGGAAGCGCGCGAGGCGGCTCGCGGTGAGGGCGCGGTGCTCCGGCATCCCCATCAGCTCGCTGGTGTTCTTTCCGAAGTGGAACTGCGCCTCGGGGAAGTTCGTCGCGACGTAGTGCATCACGTCGACGTAAGGCGCCGCGTAGGTCGCGAGCTGCGCCTCGGTGAACGAGTACGGGTGATAGAACGGCATCTCGATGTGCACGATGCGATCGCCGACCGAGAGGCCCGGGCGCAGCGAGTTCGCCCCGAAGAGCGTGTCGTCACGCACCTCGTCGAAGCGCACCACCGTCCCCACGAGCGGCATGCCGCGGCCGTCCTCGTCGAAGCGCTCGTCGATGTAGTTGAGGACCGCCGCGGCGTCCTCGTAGCGGATCGAGAACTCGTAGTCGTACTGGGAGAAGCGCGGCTGGTTCTCGGGGAACGCGTCGATGGTCAGCATGCGATGGCCGGGGCCCACCGCGTCGTTCACCCGATCACAACCGCCGGCGCCGTCGGGGATGCAGATGGGGCTGTCCGCCATGCGGCTCAGCGCCTGCGCCTCGAAGAAGGGCTCGAGCGTCGGCGTGCACGCAGAGAGCTGCGCCGTGGTCTGGAAGAAGCTCGCCTCGAAGGGCGTGACGTCGGGCGAGAAGAGGTAGTTGACCGCGCCGGGGTCGGTGACCGGATCGCCGGTCTCCTCGCCGCAGAAGCGCACCCACGCGTCGTTGCCCGGGTACATCATGAGGAACGCGTAGTCGCAGCCGGTGATCAGCGCGTCGAGATCCGCGGTGACGATGCTCTGGGTGATCGCGATCTCTTCCGAGAACGCGTGGAGGTTCACCATCGGATCGACCGTCAGCCGGGCCCGCACCACGCCGCCGAGCGCGCCGAGGTTCGCCCGCAGCGCGCGCCACTCGTCGGGGGTCGAGTTGCTCGCGTCGCGGGTGATGATGGTGCCGTCGGGGCGCACCACGTCGAGCGACACGATGCGGCTCGAGATGGCGGAGGTGCCGTGGGTGTAGGAGCCGTGCACGCCGGTCGCGATGCCGCCGAGCACGTTGATCGGACCGAAGCCCACGACCGTGTAGCCCAGCCACCTGCCGCGCGCGGCGAGGTGATCGGTGAGCTCCGTGAAGGTCACGCCTGCCTCGAGCACCACGGTCTCGACGCCGTCGACGACCTCGATCTCGGAGATGCCATCGAGCCCGCCGGTGATGATCACGCCGCCGTCGGAGCAGAAGTTGCCGGCCGTCGAGTGACCGGTGCCCATGAACTTCACCCGGAGGTTCTGCGCGACGAGCTCACGCACCGCGAGCTGCAGCTCGGCGACGGTCTCGGGTCGGTAGATCAGGCTGTCGGGGCAGGTCGCGTACTCCGCGTAGTAGCCGACGGCGCGGGCGTTCGGATCCACGCAGTCCACGGCGCACGTCCCTTCGGACTCGCCCAGACCGCAGGTTCCGTCGCCACACGTGAGCGTCAGCGTCGTCACCGCGGGACAGACCTGGGCGCTGGCTCTCGTGGGCAGCGCGCCTGTCGCGGCGACGAAGAAGGAGACCCCGAAACACAGACCGAAACACTGCAGCGGTCGCATCTTTCCTCCGTTGTGTGGTGCTGGTGGTCGTCGCGGCGATCGCCGTGCGCCCCGGTGGTGCTCGGGGCGTCGCGTCGCTCCTCTCTCCCGTCGTCTCCTTCTCGTTCTAGGTGGTCATCTCGCCGCGCAGACGCTCAAGTGCGTCCGCGTGGCCCCATCGCGGTCGGCCCATCGCCTCGAGCGATCTGCGCAACCCGTCGTTGCAGCTCGGTCATGCGTGATGCGAGCGGTCCATTGGGATTCTTCCCCACGATCCACGCGATGGCGGGATCGGCGCTGGCGAACACCTTCTGCGGCACCGGCCTGCGCGACGCGAGGTGGATGCCGGTGAGGATGCTGCGGTAGAGCGCGCCGCCCATCCCCGACTCGACGAGCACGATCGCCGACGCGTACGCCATCGTGTCGAACTCGTCGCTGATCGCTTGGCCGACGGTCCTCACCGCCTGCTCGGGGCGAGAGAGCGCCTCGGACCTCAAGACCGAGAGGCCCGCGATGGATCCGTACTGCTCGTGCAGGCGCCGCTGCGCAGCGCGCACGCTGTTGAGGCCTTCGATGGAGATCGACTGGTAGACGACCACCATCAGCTCGGCGAAGGCGTGGATGGTCACGCCGTCCCGATCGTGAAGCACGGAGCCGAAGCTCCCATCGACGCTAGTCACGCTCCCTCACGTCCCTGATCGCGATCTCGAGTCCGGTGTGTTCGATCGCGGGCACTTCTACCGGAGACCCGACCTTCGCTCGCGCCGCTGCTATTCGTCAACAACGATGTGGAGTGGTCGCGACGTTCGTGCATGCGGTGTAGCGATCGGTGCGCGCGGCTCCCACGTGAAGACCCTTGCAGTGCGCGCGGGTCGTGCGAGAAAGCGCGTCCGATGCGGCCCGACGTCGACACCGCGAGCGAAACGAGCGCGCGTCTGCCTCGAGGCGGCCGCTCGTGACGGCCCGGGCTGCGACCGGCGTCGGCCGGGGCAAGGTGATCCTCCTCGGCGAGCACGCGGTGGTGCACGGTTGCCCTGCGCTCGCCGCCGCCATCGATCGCGGCGCGAGCGCGACCGCACGCGCTGGCGACGCGCGCCTCTCGATCGAGCCTTGGGGCGTCACCGTTCCTCGGAGCGACGCGCTGCCGCTCGCGCGGGCGTTCGACGCGCTGCTCACCGCGATGGACGCCCGCGACGTCGAGGTCGACGTGACCGTGTCCCTGCCCGGCGGCGCGGGCCTGGGGAGCTCGGCCGCCATCGGTGTCGCGGTCCTGCGCGCGATCGACGCGCTGCACGGCACGACCCGCTCGCAGGCGAGCGCCGAAGCGCTGGCGCTGACGTGGGAGCGGGTCTTTCACGGCAATCCTTCGGGTGTCGACACGGCGATGGCGCTGGCGGGCGGCGTCGCGGTCTACCTGCGCAACCCAGCCCCCGACGTCCCGCGCTTGCGGATGGTGAAGCCCAAGTCGCCGTTTCGGCTGGTCATCGGCGAGAGCGGCGAAGGCGCGTCCACCAAGGAGATGGTCGACGAGGTCGCGCGTCAGCTCGCGCGCGCACCGGAGCGCACCCAGAAGACGTTCGATGCGATCGAGGCGCTGGTGAAGAACGCGGAGCTCGCGCTGATCGACGGAGATCTGCGAGCGGTGGGCCAGCTCTTCGACATGAACCAGCTGCTCCTGGCGAGCTTGATGGTCTCGACGTCGCTCTTGGAAGAGATGTGCGCCGCGGCGCGTGGTGCGGGCGCGCTCGGCGCCAAGCTCACGGGCGGTGGCGGCGGCGGGTGCATGATCGCGCTCGTCGACTCGGACGAACGCGCGCGCGCAGTCGAGGCGGCCATCGCCGCGCTCGGGCGTCCGGCGCGCACGATCCTGGCTGGAGGTGACACGTGATCCGCTCTGCGAAGGTGAGGGCCCGCGCGAACATCGCGCTCGCGAAGTACTGGGGCAAGAGCGACGACACGCTCAACCTGCCCGCGGTCCCCAGCATCTCGGTGACCCTCGATCCCACGCTGGACGACGCGCTGACGGAGGACGTCTTTCTGCTGGGCGGCGAGCCTGCCGCGGCCGACGAGACGGCGCGGGTGCGCAAGGTGCTCGGCGAGGTCCGGGCGGCCACGGGCGCGGACCTCTTTGGGCGCGTCGAGAGCAAGAACTCGTTCCCCACCGCGAGCGGTCTGGCATCGAGCGCGTCCGGCTTCGCGGCGCTCGCGGGCGCGGCGCGCGCGGTCTTCGGGCTGCCCGCGGACGCGAAGGCGACGAGCATCCTCGCGCGCCGAGCCAGCGCGTCCGCTGCGCGCTCGGTGCTCGGCGGCTTCGTCGAGCTGCCGGCCGGACGCCCGGGGGACGACGGCGTCGCGGCGAT
>CAYZQM010000281.1:7115-7890 GCA_964480175.1 uncultured Sandaracinaceae bacterium | reverse complement strand
TAAGGCCCTGGTACGCGCACGAGCGAGTAAGGGTTCTGGGTCGCCAAACCCACGCCACAGCCGGCGCACCGAGACGCGCATCTCTTGATCCCCGCGTTCGTCCGCCTCGGGAGCAGACCCCGCGAAGCGGCTGAGCAAAACAAGCGCAGCTGGCAGACCCAGCTAACACGGCCGACAGAGTGCACGCACGAGCCCGGTGCGTAAGGCCCTGGTACGCGCACGAGCGAGTAAGGGTTCTGGGTCGCCAAACCCACGCAACTGCGGCCCATAGGGGGCGGACTCCTCACGTCTCGTCAAGGCGGTTCGTGAGGAGATTGCTCACGGCCGCGTGTGCGGCCGAGCGCATGCGTTCGGGGAGCTGGGCGTCAGGCCGCGGCCGCCTCGACGACCGCCGGGGCGCGGTACGCGGTGCGGTTCTTCAGCATCGCGCACGCGACCCGAAGCAGGTGGTCGACGACCCCTCGGTACGCACGTGCGGGCGTCGCGCCGCGTTCGCGCAGGCGGCGGTAGCGGGCTTTGCACTGCGGGTCCCATCTCGCCGCGGTGCGTGCCCAATTGAACGCGATGTCACGCAGCCGCGTGCTGCACGCCCGTCGCATCTGCACCTGCTTGGAAGCGCCGCTCTGTCGAGTGATCGGTGCGACGCCGAACAGACATCGCAAGGCGTTGTAGTCTCGGCGACCGAGAGGCTCTCCAACCTCGGTGAGTAGCGTGGCGAGCGTGATCGGGCCGACGCCTGGCAGCGACCGCAAGATCACCTCGTCACGCTGCTCAC
>CAYZQM010000281.1:0-7105 GCA_964480175.1 uncultured Sandaracinaceae bacterium | reverse complement strand
GTCGCTCCGCGAAGCCGATGAGTCGAGTCCGTGGTTGGACCATCCATCGAGCTGCTCGTTGATCGAGGCCTCGGCTTCCTTGATCTGCGAAGCGAGCAGACGCAGCCGCGGCAAGATGCTGCGGACACGCTGCTCGCATCCTGCGGCGACCCCCGGCGCGAGCTCCAGCGATGGCGCACGCAGCGCTGCGCACACCTCTGCGGGATCGCGTCGGACGGTGTGGGCTTTCAAGATCTGGGTGACCGCCTTCGACGAGAGCTTGGCGGCGAGGGTCGGGTTTGGGGCCTTCTCCAAGAGCGTCCAAAGCCAGAGGCACGCCACGTCGCCTTTGGAGACGGCGAGCGCTTGAGCGAAGTAGGTCCAGAGCAGGCCGTGCAGGCGATTGGTGAGGCTGGTGCGCTCGTCGACGAGCTCGTCGCGCCAACGTAGCGACGCGGTCATGCGTGCAGTGCGCTCGTCGAGCATCTCGAGTCGGGTGAGCTGCTCGGCGTCCGTCCGCACCGCGCTCGCGAGCACGAGGGCGTCGCGTCGATCGTCCTTCGCGCCCGACGGCATGAAGCGGTCGCGGAATCGGTCGGTCTGCTTTGGGTTCACCGCGTAGACCGGCAGCCCCCGCGCCAGCAGTGTCTCGACCACAGGGCCTGTCTTGACCTCGATCGCGACCCGGCACGCAGCAGCCACGCCGCCGGTGAGCTTCAGGATGCGATCAGCAAGCGCCATCAGCGCCTCGCCCGAGTGGCGCGCGGACCAGTCGTGGAGCTGCTTGCCGGCAGCGTCGATCACGACGGCGCGGTGCTCGCTCGAGCCCCAGTCGATGCCGATGAAGAAGAGTGGAACCAAACCAACCAGCTCAGCCATGCGCGTCTCCTTTCGTGTTGCGAGCGAGGCAGCACGTCCCATCGCGCGGCCCTGTATTGGTGCTCGAAGCACGACTCCTCACAGGCGCTTGGAACGCGGCAACCCCCAGGGGCACGGGTCCGCCCCAGGTGCTCGAAGCGCGGGGAGCGCATGGTGCTCCCTGGGGGCTGCCTCACCGGATCAAGATCGCGCCGTCACGCGTCTCGATCCAGCTCCTCGACACATACAGGGGAGCGCGAGGGGCGCGACCGTAGGTCCTGCCCCTCGCACTGCAGAGAAACTACCGGCCAGTTCGGCAGAACGAGAGCGAGAAAGAACGCGCCCCGAAGACGAGGCCAAGCGGCCCGAGCCTACCGAGTGAACGTCCGCGGATCGTCGGGCCGCGCATCCAGATGAAAGTGGTTCCGGTGCCCATCGTTGTAGTTGGGCGTGAGCACGGACGAGAACTCGTGGGAGGCGGCGAGCTCGCAGGCGATGTTCAGGAGGTGGCGCGCCGCACCTCGACCGCGAGGCGCGTCGCACGTGGTGTGGGCCGGTGTCTCGACGAAGTCCTCGTAGACGCTCAGCACGGTCCCGTCGCTCTGGTGGAACGCGAAGAGATCCAAGTCCAGTCCCATGGTGTGAAAGCTCGATCGAGGCGCCCGGCGATACGCAGAGAGGATCTCGACGTGCACCACGTCGTGCGCGGCGACGACGCGTGAGATCTCCGGAAGACGCAGCGCCATCTCGCAGCTCAGGATCACCACCGTCTGGATGCGCTCGAGCACGCGCTCCGGGCGCGGCAGCATCGTGTAGGTGACCCCGCCGACGGGCCCGGTGATCTCCACGGGCGTCGGGATGGCGGTCCGGAGGCGCTCGGTGGGGCGCACATACGGAATCTGCGCTTCGTCCAGCGCCGCGAGGCAGTCGGCCTCGTTCCGCACCGACCAGACCCGGGCGTCGTCGTCCCACACCCCACCCGGGATGATCGCTCGGTAGTTGGGGAACGTGGGAATCAGGCGGGCGATGCTGCGGGCCGCCCTCCCCGCGGGATCGCGCCTGCCGGCCGCGAACCGACGTGGCGGCGGCGGCACCGGCAGCGACTCGGCCGCAGGCAGCTCCGGCGGTGGGGTCTGCATCAGCACGCTCGGCGACATCACGAAGTCCTCGGGCATCCCCATCAGGCGGTTCAGCTCGAGGCGGCGCGCCCGCTCTTCCGGTGTCTCGGTCGGCGCATCCACGCCCGCGTCGAGCACGTCGTCATCGTGGGTGTCGTCCTGCGCGAGCACGACGTCGAGCGCGGGCACCGGTCCATCGTCGGCGCCCTCGATCGCCGCGAGCACGTGGGCATACGCGCCGTCGTCGCGCCGCGGCACCGCGGCTGCGCTCACCGTCGGGGTGTCCGCGAGCTGCCAGAACCGATCGAAGTAGCCCATCGACGCATCGGCGCCGCGCCCGAGGATCAAGCGCGAGCGGCTCCGCGTGCTGCGCTCGTCGTACACCACCCAGTCGGCCAAGAAGTCGGGCAGGTTGTTGCCGCGCCTCACGGCGTCGGTCGTCGGCGCCGCCTGCACGATCACGTAGCGTCCGCCCCGGCCGTTCGAGACCAAGGGATTTGGGTACACGAAGCGGGTGCCGATGCCGCGCTCGTCGTGCAGGGTCTCGCCGACCCGGATCCCCTCGGCCGTCACGTGGATGGGAAGCGAGGCGTCCATCCGCTCGAGCACGCTGTTGGCGCCCGGTGTCCCGTAGAGCACCAGGTGCGAGCTGCGCATCATCTCGTCGGTCACCTCGGTGTCGGCGACCACGCGCTGGCTGTGGTTCCAGAGCCAGAGGGGCCATCCCCGCGCCCCGCGACTCGCGGCGTCGCGCAGCGCCTCCGTCGCCTCGGGGTCCTGGGTTCCATATACGTGGATCATCCCGTCGCGGTAGGGATCGGTGAGCGGGCCAGACAGCCCCGGGATCTTCTCGAGCCCGTCGCTGACCGGGAGATAGCCCAGGCCCCAGGCGCCGCTCATGCGCCCGCCCTCGCGGCGAAAGTGAACGACGTGACCCAACGGCGCGCGCGGCCCCTCGTACGCGATGGCGCCATCGATCTCGACGCGGACGCTGGTGCCATCGCCGATCGGGGCATCGATCAGGTGAATCGCGAGCTCGAGCGCGCGCTCGGTGGTGACGCTGATGGCGCCGCTGCTCGCGACCGCGCGGTTGTGCGAGAGCCGGGGATACTCGTCGATGCGGGTCATCTCCAGCCAGTGCTGGCGCGAAGCCCGGTAGTCGCCGGTGGTCAAGCGCAGCTCGCTGGGGCGACGCTCCCGCACCACGGTCGCCATGCTGTCGTAGACGCGCCCGTGCCGGTGCACGAGGTACAGAAGGTCGTGGCCGAAGTCGTACCACTGCACGCGCGGCTCGATGCTCGCCGCCCGCATCGCCTCTTCCATCTGGGTCACGTAGGCGGGCCGCATCGGACCGGTGTCGCGGTTGCCGTGATAGAAGCGGAACGTGGTGTCGAGGGTGTTCTCGAGCAGGTGCATCCCCGAGTGGGTGTGCATCGCCAAGCGCTCCTCGGGCGTGGGCGATCCCCCGGTGTAGAGCACCCAGCTCGGCGCGCCGGCGATGGCCTGCACCATGGAGAAGCGCCACGCGTGCCGCGTCCCGATCGCGTACGCGCCGAGGCCGCCGTTGCTCAAGCCCCCGAGCACCACGCGATCGGGATCGACGCTGTAGTGCGCCTGCACGTCCTCGATGACGCGCATCACGTCGGCCTCCCCCATCCAGCGCCAGAGCACCTGACCGAAGCCATCCGGCGCGACCACGATCCAGTTCGGCGACCAGCGCGGTGTGTACTCGTCCCAGAGGTGCTCGTCGTAGGTGAGCCAATCCATGTTGTTGCCCAGCACGACACCCAAGAAGAGGTTCCCGTTCGAGGAGCCCCCGTGCATCATGATGAGCAGGGGATACGTGCGGCTGGGGTCGTAGTCGGGCGGCAGGTAGATCCCGTATCCCTGACGCACCGACGAGATGGGAGACGTGTATCCCCGGTTGGTGATCGCGCCGCGTGCAATCCCCGTATACGGGTCACGGCCCGCCTCGAGCTCGGTGAGGTAGCGGTCCGCGCGAGCCCGCCACTCGACCGATCGCTCGGCGAACGTGCGCTCGATGCGCTCGGCGACGTCGATCACGTAGCGGACCCCCTCGAAGGTCCCGTGCGGCAGCTCGGGGTGCGCGCTCTCGGCCGCATCAGCCCGGCTGCGGAGCTCGGTGACGGTGGGCTGCGCGCTCGCCGTCGACGCCAGCACGAGCGCGCACCCTGCGCTCGTGAGCAGGTGGACCAAGGGGCAGAGAGGTGCGCGCGCGTTCATCACCGGGCTGTAGCAAGACGGGAGCGGGCGACGCGAGATTCCGACCGGGATGCGGCGCCCGGAAGCTGGGTGCTTGGGGCCGCGCGCCCGCGGCGTCACCCGCGCGGTCACACTTCGTGAGAACAGCTCTCATTGACATGCCCGCGCCCCGCCCTAGAAGGGCGCTCGGCGCATGCCGCGGCCCGAGGAGCCTTCGTGGATCAGACCAAGCGAGACAACGAGTTCGACTGGGCGGGAAGCCGCGCGAGCGCGTGGGCCGCGGCCCTCGACCGCATGGAAGCGATGCTCGCGCCGTTCGATGCGCCCCTGATCGACGCGCTGGACTTGGCCGGCGCGAGACGCATCGCCGACGTCGCCTGCGGTGGCGGCGGCACCACCCGCGCGATCCGAGCGCGCGCGGACGCGAGCGCGGAGGTGCTCGGCGTCGATCTGTCGAACGAGCTGATCGAGGCGGCCCGCGCCCGCACGACGTCGGACGCGGCGATCACCTACCACTGCGCAGACCTCTCGATCGCCGCGCCGCCGGGCGGCACCTTCGATCGGCTGAGCGCGCGCTTCGGGGTGATGTTCTTCGACCACCCGCCCACGGCCTTCGCGAACCTCGCGCGCTGGCTCGCGCCCGAGGGTCGCTTTGCTTTCGCGGTGTGGGCGAAGCCCGAGGTCAACCCATGGACGCTGCTCTTGCGCGAGGTGATCGCGCGGCACGTCCCGCTGAAGCCGCCCATCCCCGACAGCCCAGGGCCCTTCCGGTACGGCGACGTGACGATGCTGATCGGTCTGCTCGAGGCGGCTGGCTTGTCGGGGATCGCGACGCGGACGATCGAGGCGCCGCTGCGGCTGGGCGGGGGGCTCGACGCCGAGCGCGCCGCCGACTTCGCGCTCGACACGTTCTCGATCGCCGAGCCGGTCGTGCGCGGCGACGCGAGCACCCGCGCTGCGGTGCGCGCGGCGTTGATCGAGGCGCTCGAGCCCTACGTCGAGGCGGGCGAGGTGGTGCTGAGCGCGTCGGCGCACCTGGTGACGGGGGCTCGGTGAGCGCCGCTCGAACGAACGAAGGAGAAGCGCGATGGCCTCACTGAAGGGACGGCTGATGAAGGCGCTCGGCGGCGCGCTGCTCACCCGGGCGAGCGTGCTCTCGGCCGACGACGTGAGCGCGGCGTTCCGGCGCATCGTCCTGAAGAGCGACGCGCCCGTCGCGCGGCCCGGCACCAAGCTGCAGGTGCTCTTGCCGAGCGACGACGTGCGCACCTACTCGCCGGTGCAGACGAGCGAGGGCGTGGTCTTGCTCGGCTACAAGCATGCGGGCGGCCCGGGCGCCGCGTGGGTCGCGTCGGTGCGAGCGGGCGACGAGGTCCGCTTCATCGGTCCCCAGCGCTCCCTCGAGCTGCCGCCGGGCCCCGCGATCGTCGTGGGCGACGAGACCAGCGTCGCCGTCGCGTGGTCGTTCGAGGTCGTGCGACCGGGGCAGGTCTTCGCGGTGATCGAGTCGGGCGCCGAGGCCGACACCCGCGCCGCGATCGACGCGATCGGTCTGCGCCGGGCGACCGTCGTGCGACGCGGCGACTTCGAGGGCGTCATCGACGCCGTGACGAAGGCACGCGCTGCATCACCGAGCGCGGCCCTCGGCCTCACCGGCGGCGCGTCGCTCCTGCTCGCGGCACGCGCCGCGCTACGGGCGCGCGACATCCGCGAGACGAAGTCCAAGACCTACTGGGTCCCGGGTCGCACCGGCCTCGACTGACGAGACGGACTCGCTCGGGATGTGGCGGCGCGATTCATCGCGCCCTCGCAGGGGAGACGCGAGCGGGCGGACTTGCTCGGGGTGTAGGGACGCGATGCATCGCGGCGCCCTCTCGACGGGCGAGACGCGAGCGTCAGCGCACCTCGCAGTCGAGCGTGATGTTGAGGCGCGCAGGCGCGGTGACCTGACCGATGGCGAGCACCCCGGCGCGCGCTCCCCAGGAAGCATCGACCACCTGACAGAAGCCGCTCGTCGAGACGACCGAGTCACCGTGGGTGCACTCGATGGTGCGCACCTCCGACCAGGTCGAGCTGTTGAGCCGCGCTCGGTTCGCGGGGCCGTAGGTGCAGCGCCACCCCTCGATCGGCACCTCGATGGGCCCCGCGTCGGCCGAGGTGATCGCGGTGCGCTGCGCGGGCGCGTCGCCGTAGGCGGACACGAAGAGCGACCAGGTGACGACGGCGGCGTCCATGGCGATCGGCGGCGGAGGCGGCGGCGTGCGCCTTCGCTGCGCCACCCCTGCGCTGGGGAGCGCGAGCGTGAGCGAGGCGAGCGCGCTCAGCACCACGACGGACCGGGATCGAAACGCTTGCTTCATGCGGGCTCCCAAGACGGCTCGCCGCGGAGGGCCATTCACCCGCCGAGGCACGGCGATGGTATAGCGCGTTCGTGAGCGAACCTTCGCAGGTCTCCGACACCGGCCGCGCGCGCCTGCGCGAGGCGGTGCGGGATCGCTTCGAGGCGCAGCAGGTCGCGCTCTTGGCCTCGCTCGTCGAGCAGCCGAGCTGCTCCCGCGAGCCCGACGACGTCGAGGCCTGCTTCGCCCTGCTCGACGCGGCGGCGCTCGGCGCTCATCTCGTGCGCGAGCGACACGACGATCCGTCGGGGCGCTACGCGGCGCACCGGGTGTACCGCACGGCCGCGTGCGGCCCGAGCGATCGCGCCCTGGCGCTGGTGGGCCACCTCGACACGGTCTTTCCGCGCGCGATGGGCTTCTTCGGGTTCCGCCGCGAAGGCGACGTCGCGAAGGGGCCGGGCGTGCTCGACATGAAGTCGGGCTTGAGCTCGGTGATCGCAGCGCTCGAAGCGCTGGCGTCGGTCGATCCCGCGCGGCGCGCGCCGCTGAAGCTGCGCTTCGTGGTGGTGAGCGACGAGGAGGTGGGAT
>CAYZQM010000280.1:0-7974 GCA_964480175.1 uncultured Sandaracinaceae bacterium | reverse complement strand
AGCAGATCGTCCGTCACGAACGTCTCCACCGGGCCGTCCTCGCGCAGCGCGTAGATCACCGGGCTCTCGCGATCGACCACGTAGGCCGTGCCGTCTGCCGCGATCGCTACGTCGGTGCAGGTGCCGCGCGCGCTGCCCGAGCTGAGCGAGTGCGTCGCGACGCGCTCGCCGGTCTCGAGGTCGAAGACCCACACGTAGCCGGCGTACGGAGGCTCCTCGTCGGTCGTCTCGCGCTGATCGTCCATCGCGCAGACCCAGAGCCGCCGCCGCTCGACGTCGACGTCCATCCCGAGCGTCCACCAGGTGCCGGGGGCGCTCTCGGTGAAGAACACCGTCTCTTCGCCGGTGCGGCGATCGATCCGGCGGACGCTGCCGTCGCCCAAGCTCCCGACGTAGAACGCGTCGCCCGTGGGATCGAACGTGCCGCCCTCGGGGTAGCTCGCCTCGAGCGGATAGCGGTCGATGCGCCCGCCCGCGTCGTCGGCCCCCGCATCGACAGCGGGCGCGTCGGTGGCGACTGACGCGTCCCCAGCGTCGAGGCCGGGCGCGGGCTCGTCACATCCGACGAGCGCGAGGAGGGAGAGCGAGAGCGAAGCGAGTGCGCGGTAGGGCATGCGCGGAGCCTACGTGCGACGCGCCTCGACGCCTGTCGCACGAGTGCGAGGTCATCTCGCAGATTTGCGATCGAGCCCCGACAGGTGCTCCACCAACACGCCGGTGAGCGCGGCGATCCTCGGGGTCTTGCGCTGGCTCTCGTGGGTGAGCACCCACGCGATGCGCTCGAGCGACTCGACCTGCGATCGGTAGCGACGCAGCTCGTGCAGCTCCGGGCGCAGCGCGGCGAGCGGGCGCGGGAGCAGCGCGACGCCCACGCCCTGCCGGGCCAGCGCCACGATGAGCGACCGCGAGGCGGTGCTCGCGACGACGTGCTCCGCATGCGCCGCCTCCCACGCGGCCTCCGGGGTCTTGGCGAGCGAGGGATCGAGCACGATCCATCGCGGGCTCGCCTGCATCGCGGCCTCGGTGCCGAAGACGCCGTAGCGGATCGGAAAGAGCCGCCTGCCCCAGCATCCCTGAGGCGGCCGCAGCATCACCCCGATCGAGACGTCGACCTCGCGGCGCCGGACGCTCGGCCCGCTGTCGCCGAGGTGCACCCGCACCCGCAGCTCGGGGTGGCGCTCGGTGAGCGCTTCGAGCGGCGCGCTCAAGAACGGCAAGAGCCCCTCGACCGTGGTGAGCGAGACCTCGCCCGCGAGCGCGGCGCCCTGGTTCTTCACCTCGCCGACCACGCGGGTGACGGCCTCGCGGGTGCGCTGCGCTGCGCTCGCCAAGACCTTGCCCGCGTCGGTGAGCTCGGTGGGCCCCGGTCCCCGCACCAAGCAACGCGCTCCGGTCGCCGCCTCGAGCGCGGCGATGCGGCGGTAGAGCGTCGAGGGCGACATCAGCAGCGCGCGCGCCGCGGCGCTCACGCTCTTGTGCTGTACCAGCGCGTCGAGCGCGCGCAGATCATCCCAGCTCAGGTCAGCGGTCATGCGCCCGATGCTACCCAGTCGTCGGGTGGCAGGCGCTGGCACATCTACGCCGGCACGATCGCTGCTGAGCATCGCCGCATGGGCGCGTTCATCCGTCTCGGGGTTCTCGGCGTCGTGGTGCTCTCGCTCGCGGGCCCTGCGTCGGCGCAAGACCTCGCGCGCGACGCGTCTGCGGACGACGCGATGTCCGAAGGCGACGCGTCGCTGCAGCTGCGGCTGGAGGAGGCGCATCACCTGCGCGGGATCGGGATGGGGCTGACGCTGGGGGGCCTGCTCACGGCGGGCGGCGGGACGGCGAGTCTGTTCGCGGGCCGGCTCGACGGCGCGATCGCGGGCGGGACCTTCGCGGGGCTCGGCGGCGTGCTCGGGCTGGTGGGCATCCCCATGTGGATCGTGGGCGCGATTCGCTCGGACGTGCTCGGCGCACCCCGCGAGCATCGGGCGAGCGTCGCGTGGTCCTACGAGCTCGCCGGCATCGTCACCACGCTGTCTGGGATCGGGATCGCGCTCGTGGGGGTCGCGCTGATGTTCGTGGGCCCCTCGCTGGTTCGCGGGGGCGAGCGCACCCACGAAGTCGTCATCGGAACCGGTGGCGTCCTCATCCCGATCGGTACGTTCATCGCGCTCTTCATCGGCGTACCGATGTGGGCCGAGGCCGCGCGGATCTCCTGGTGACGGCGTCGCTTGCGGCCCGCGCCAGCCCGCGTGGTATGGCTGCGGCCGCGTGCCTCCCTCGCTCGGAACCTTCGCGTCGCTCGGAACTCTAGCGACGACCATGTTGCTCTCCTCGTGCGGCAGCGCCCCGATCGATCGCGACGCGGCGTATGCCCGGATCCAGGTCGCCGAAGCGGACGCCGCCCACGCGGGGCACGAGCTCGCCTCGGTCACGGGGGACGCGTACGACGCGCGTTGCCAGACGGTCTGCGATGCGAGCGAGGCGGTCTCGTCGGAGGCCGCGCTCTTGAGCGAGCCCGACGCCACCGAGCGCGCCGCCCGACTCGAGCGCGCGTGCGCCGCCTGTCGATCGAGGGACGCGGAGTGACCGAGGCACGCAATGTGACCGAGGGACGCAGTGTGACCGAGGGACGCAGCGTGATCGTCCCCGACTGGGTCATCGCGGCGCGCGGCCTCATCGACGCGCGCACCGCGCTGCCGAGCGGGAGCGCGAGCGATCGCTGGGAGCGCATCGCCGCCGGCTGGCCGCCCGTCCTCGAGGGCGACGGAATGCGCGGCCTCATCGCGCCGCTGATCGCCGCAGTCGCGTGGGCGGGCGCGTACTTCCGAGAGCTCACGGTCGCCGCCGCCGATGAAGGATCGCCTGCGCTCGATCCGTTCGCGCTCCTGATGCGCTTGATCGCGGTGGGCCTGACGGTGCGCGCGCTGATCTTGCTCTCGGAGCTGGTGCGCCGCCTCCGCATCGCCGCGGCCGCGTCGCGCTGCTACCTCGCGCTCGCGCCGGAGGGCCTCTACGCACGCCTGCCCGATGGAGAGGCGTGGCTCGACAAAGGCGACATCGCCGCCATCGTCGAGCCGGGGCACTGGCAAGGACGAAGGAGCGGCCGCCGCTTCTCCCCTGTATTCGTCGTGAGCGCGCGCGGCGCGGTGCAAGGTCTCCATGCGAGCCACCTCGCGCTGCCGCCGATCTTCCTCGAGACCCCCGGTGTGCTCGCGGAGCATCTCTCTCGCTGGCGCGGCGCCATCGACGAGCCCGAAGAGCCGGTCACGTTCCCCGAGCCCGAGACCCTCGGCAGCAAGGTGTACGACGACGCGGCCCGAGGACGCAGCAAGCCGGGGACGCTCGCGATCCAGCACGGTCGCGGATGGATGCGCGCGGGCCCCTACGCCAGCGCGTTCTTGGCGGTCGTCGCGCTCGATGGCTTTCTGCGCGCCACCCCCAGCGAGCAGGCGGCGCTCGGGGTGACGCCGCTGCTGGTCGTGTGCTCCGTCGCCATCCTCGTCCCGATCGGCTGGCTGATCCTCACGCGCCGCGAGATCGATCCCCGCAAGGGCCTCGCGCTGGTGCTCACGCCCGCGGAGATGATGCTGCGCACCCGCTCGGGGGTGCTCCGCGTCCGCTGGAGCTCGCTGGTGCGCACCACCATCGATCAGAAGCAGGGCTGGTCGATCCTCGAAGGCATCCACCCGCGCCGCACGCTCACGTTCAAGCGCAAGAACATGGAGCCGATCCACTACGAGGAGGCGTTTCTCGGCGTCCCCGTCGAGGTCGCGCAGGTCTGGCTCGACGGCTACCGTCGCGGCGTGCTCCCTCCGAAGTCCGAGACCGCGGCGTCCGCTTAGGCGTCGCGCTCGGTCAGCTCGCGTAGCCAGGCACCCGCCGCAGCGAGGTGGCGAGCGTGTCGAGGAGCAGGGTCGCCGCGTCGCTGCGCGGTTGGGCCCGTCGCCGCACCGCCAGCAGCGGGAAGGCGGCGCTCGCGGACGGCAGCGCCGAGACCAGGCGCCCCTCGGCGAGGTCCTGCCGAACGATGAACTCCGGCAGGATCGCCACGCCGACGCCCGCCCGCGCGAGCTCGAGCTGCGTCGTCGTGCAGTTCGTCGAGAGCCCGATCCGCGCCTTGGGCCAGCGCGCGCGCCACGCGTGCAGCAGCGGGAACGCCCGCTCGCGCTCGTCCTCCACTTCGCGGCTGCCGATGAAGACCTCCGCGGTGCGTCGGTCGGCGACCCGGTCGGCGGCGATCACGAGGTGAAACCGAAACGAAGCGACGGTGCGACGCAGCAGCGCGCCCGCGCGAAGGGGATGGAACGTGAGCACCAGATCGAGGTCCGCGGCGCCGAGGCGCTCGGACAGATCGCGCGTCGGCGCGACGACGACGTAGGGATGCACCGAAGGGGCGCGCCCCTTCAGCACCGCGAGGGATGCCGGCAAGAGCGATCCCGCGACGGCGTCCGTCGCCCCGATGCGCAGCGAGCCCCGCAGGTTCGTCTCGGCGGCGGCCACCCGATCGCGCAGCGCATCGAGCCGCTCGAGGACGCTCGCCGCGTCTTCGAGCAGCAGCTCGCCGGCGGGCGTGAGGGCGAGTCGGCGGCTGGTGCGGAGCAAGAGGCGCTCGCCGAGGTCGGCCTCGAGCGCCTGCACCGAGCGGGTGATCGCGGGCTGCGCGATCCGGAGCAGGCGCGCGGCCGCGGTGAAGCCGCCCGCGTTCGCGACGGCGACGAAGCGGCGGAGCTGCTCGAGGTCGAGCGCGGCACGCGGGCGGGGCGTGGCGCTGAGCGCGTCGTCGTTGCGCGCGCCTGGTGCGCGGGTGCGCCGCGCGTGGTTCCCGGTCGTCCGTGGGCGGGTCATCGATGCCATCCTGGCATCGATGCATGCCGACGGCGACCGTGGTGCCGGTCGCGACGCCGTTGCACGGTCTGCCTTCCCCGAAGAGGCAGGAGCTCCCATGCGTCCGTTGCGTTCGTCTCGATCCCACCCGCTCGCGCTCCTGGTGCTCGGCGCACTCCACACCGGCTGCGTTCCATCCGAAGCCCGCGAGTGCACGCTCGACCAGCGCCTCGACCTCGATGTCGGCGGCGCCGATGCTCCCGAGGCCGGGGACGCAGGGCCGGCGCTGCCGTGCCTCTCGCTCCCCGAGCCCGTGGTCGACGTCTTCGAGGTCGACGTGCCGATCGATGCGCAGACCTTGGGCGAGGCGCCGTCGTTCGATGGGCTCGAGCTGATCTGGGACGAGCTCTGGCGCTACACCGAGCTCACGCCGCGCGAGCGCGCGCGATGGAGCCAGCCGCCGCCGCGGGACGGCGGGCGGTGCGACGCAGCGTGCCTCTCCGCCGTCCTTTCACTTGCGGATGCGCGCGGTGGGAGCCTCCCTGCGACGGTCACGGTGACGCGGCTCGTGCGTCCGCGCTGCCTCGGCGTCGTCGGCGCGCAGACGTGCGCCATCGAGGTCGTCGAGGAGGTGGAGATCGATACGCGCACCGCGGTGACGGACCTCGCCAGGGAGCTCGAGCCCTACGACTTCCTGGTCTTCCGCACCTGGCGGACGCTCGAGGTCGCGCCCGTGCGTTGAGCCCACATCCCACGAAGGCGAACGCTCTGCGTCGGCCCAGAGCGCTAGAACAAGTCGACGACGATCGCGTCGAGCTTCAGCCAGTGCGCCTCGGGGATGCGCAGGAAGCCGTCGTCGATCGCGAGCTCGCCGCGCGCCCTTCGCTTGTCGATGGCGCTCGCCTTGAGCGCGAGCAGATCGATCGACAGCTCGCGCTGCATCGCGCCCAAGTCGACGCCGCGCGCGGTGCGCAGGCCCAGCATGATCCGCTCGTGGCAGCGATCGAGCGGGCTCAGGTCCTCGCGCTCCGCCTCGAGCTGCGATCCGCCAGCGCGCTCGAGGTAGCGCGCGGGCAGCGGCTCGTCGCGCCAGCGGCTCGCGGTGCCGTCGGCTCGCTCGAGGCAGCCGACCGCGCCAGCGCCCAAGCCCAGGTACGCGCCGCCGCCCCAGTAGTGCAGGTTGTGGCGCGCCTCTTGGCCAACGATCGCGTAGTTGCTCACCTCGTAGTGCGAGAAGCCCACGCCCTTCAGGGTCTCTTCCACGGCGAGGTAGCCATCAGCGACGTGATCCTCGGGCGCCAACGGGAGCTTGCCCTTCTTGTGCAGCTCGCCGAAGCGCGTGCCCTGCTCGATGGTCAGCGCGTACGCCGAGACGTGGCGCACGCCCGTCTCCAGGATCCCCTCGACGTCCGCGCGCGCGTCTTCGGGCCGCTGGGTCGCGACGCCGAAGATCAAGTCGGCGCTGACGCGATTGATCTCCTTTCGCGCTTCGCGGATCGCGCGCAGCGCGCCGCCCGTGTCGTGCAGCCGGCCGAGGAACTTCAGACGCTCGGCGCTCAGCGACTGCACGCCGATCGAGAGCCGGTTCACCCCGACGTTCGCGAGCGCGGCGGCGCCCCGCTGATCGAGCGAGGTGGGGTTGCACTCGACGGTGACCTCGAGGTCGTCGACCTCGGCGGCGAACGCCGCGCGAATGCCCGCGAGCACCCGACCCAGCGCGGCGCTCGACCACAGCGACGGAGTGCCTCCACCGAAGAACACGCTCCCCAGCGTTCGACCCTCGATCGTCTCGGCGCGCGCCTCGAGCTCGCGCAGCACCGCGTCGGCATACGCCTCGTGGGGCACGTCCTGTCGCGGCGTCTTGTGCGAGTTGAAGTCGCAGTACGGACACTTCTCGAGACACCAGGGGAAGTGGACGTACGCGGAGGTGAGCGTCACTTGCCGTCCGAGAACGACTCGTCGAGCTCGAGGAGCAAGCGCTTGGCCTTGGCCGAGAGCTTCTTGGGCACCTGCACCTGGATCACGCAGATGAGCCGCCCCTTGCCGCGACCGTCGAGCCGCGGCGCGCCCTGGCTCTGCACCACCACGTGCTCGCCGGGCTGGATGCCGGCGGGGACCTTCACGTCGACCGTGGCGTCCGCGGGCGTCACCACCTTCACCTCGGTGCCGAGCGCTGCTTGCGAGAACGAGATCGACAGCTCGTGCACCAGATCGATTCCGTCGCGCGCGAAGTTCGGATCGGCCTCGACCTCGACACCGACGTAGAGATGACCGGTCGGGCCCCCGCGGCGACCGGGCTGCCCCTGACCCGGCACGCGGATGCTCTGTCCGTCGTCGATGCCCGCGGGGATGTTGACCTTCACGCTGCGCTTGACCTCGACGTCGCCCGCGCCCTCGCACTTGGGGCACGCCTTGGCCGCCGTGCGGCCCGCGCCTCGGCAGGTCGGACACGTGGTGCGCAGGAAGAACGCGCCCCGGCTCTGGGTGACCTCGCCGTGCCCTGCGCAGGTGGTGCACACGGACGTCTTGCCGCCCTCGGCGCCGCTGCCATCGCACGCCTCACACGGGCTGGGGTAGCGGAGCTCGAGCTCCTTCTGCACGCCCTTGAGCGCCTCGCCGAGCGTGAGCGTGACTTGATCTCGCAGATCGGCGCCGCGCAGCGGGCCGTCCGCGCGGCGTCGTCCTCGACCGCCCCCGAAGAAGTCGCCGAAGATGTCGCCGAGCGAGGAGAAGATGTCCTCGACCGATCCGCCCCCGCCGAAGCCGCTCTGCTGCAGCCCTTGGTGACCGAAGCGGTCGTAGAGCGCGCGCTTCTCCGCGTCGTTGAGCACCGCAAACGCCTCGGACGCCTCCTTGAACTTCTCCTCCGCCTCCGGGTTGTTCGGGTTGCGGTCCGGATGAAGCTCGAGCGCGAGCTTGCGGTAGGCCTTCTTGATCTCACCGGTCTCGGCGTCGCGGGAGACCGCGAGAACCTCGTAATAGTCGCGTTTGACCGCCATCGGAAGGCGCGGACGATAGGCCGGTGACGCCGACGGTCAAGGCAGTGGGGGCGACGAGCGGGCGCCCGATGTCCGCGCGCCGCTCGACGCGGCGAAGTCTGTTCGGAGCGCGCGCGAGGTGGCACCCTCCGGGCATGAACGTGCGGGATGGTCTTCGGTCGCT
>CAYZQM010000279.1:0-8009 GCA_964480175.1 uncultured Sandaracinaceae bacterium | reverse complement strand
CATCGAGGCGCGGGGCTGCGTGCTCTCGCTCGGCTCGGGGCCCTTCCGCGGCCCCGGCTCGAGCTTCATGGAGGCCGACGTGAGCGTGCCGCGCGCCGGCAGCTACCTGGTGCGCCTCGAGACCCCGAACACCGCGCGGCTGACGGTCGACGACGTCGAGATCGCGGTGATCGATCGCCGCAGCGAGCCCGGCCCGCGCGCCACGTTCCACCGGGTCGAGCTCACCGCGGGCAGCCACCGCCTGGGCTTGGAGATCGCGACGCGCCATCCGAACCCCGTCGCGATGATCTCGATCCTCGATGCGGCCGGTGATCCCAGCGCGCAGCTCGATGGGCAGGATGGACCGCTCGCGCAGTACCTCGCGGTCACCAGCCGCATCGCGCGCGGCGACTGGGTCGCGGCGCGCGAGCTGCTCGGCGGCACCGCGAACGGGGAGGCGGCGCCGGTGCCGTTCCTGATCGTCGCGAGCGCCATCGCGGTCAACGATCCGATCTTGGGCAGCACGCTCGGGCCCGACGAGGTCCGGCGGCTCAGCCGCGCCGCGCTCGAGCGCGATCGCGACGCGTGGTACGCGTTCTTCGCCCGCGCGACGCTCGAGTTCCAAGGCGGTCGCGCGCCCGAGGCGACCGAGCTCTTGCGGGCGGGCGTCGAGCGCTTCCCCGAGGTCGTGCTCTTCGCGACGACGCTCGCGGAGGCCCTGCGCGCGCAGAGCTTCGACGAGATGGCCGACGCCGCGCTGGTGAGCGCCCGCGAGGCGCACCCGCACTCGTGCCGCGTCACCCGCGCGCTGCTCGACTCGGCCGTGCACCGAGGACGCATGGGCGAGGCGGCCGAGCTCACCGAGACGCTGGTGGGCTGCGACGCCCGCACCGACGCGCGCTACCAGCACCTGGTTCGGCAGCGCAACTGGGAGGCCGCGCGCGGCGAGCTCACGCGGCTCGCGGCGCTCGAGCCCCGCTCCAACCGCGGCGTGGTCGCCGACGCGGAGCTCGGGCTGGCGCGCGCCGAGGGTGACGCCGAGCGCACCAGCGCGCTCTTGAGCGAGCTCGCGGAGCTGCAGCCGCTGAACGAGGCGGTCACCGTGCTGCGCACGGATCTCTTGCTCGCGGGCGGCGATGCGCGAGAGGCGCGCGCGTACCTCGAGGGCGCGCTCGAGGCGGAGCCGGCGGCGATGATCGCGCTGCGCCGCATCCGCCGCAGCGTGTTCGGCGCGGGCGAGCTCGAGGCGTACCGCTTGAACGGCGCCGAGGTGATCCAGCGCTTCGAGGCCTCGGGCCACAGCTACGAGGCGCCCCGCGTGTTGGTGCTCGACTACACCGTCACCCGGCTCTTCCCCGACGGCAGCACGCTCGAGCTCACCCACAACATCCTGCGCGAGCAGAGCGACGAGGCGGCCGAAGAGGACAGCCAGTTCTCGCCGCCCGAGGGCGCGCAGCTGCTCACGCTGCGCACCGTGAACGCGGATGGAACCCGGGTGGAGCCCGACGCCATCGCGGGCCTCGAGCACATCGAGATGCCGTCGGTCGAGGTCGGCGACTACGTCGAGTTCGAGTACCTGCGCGCCACCGCCCCCGCCGAGCCCTACGAGGGCGGCGCCGTCGGTCCGCGCTTCTACTTCCAGAACTTCGAGACGCCCTTCGACTGGAGCACGCTCACCCTGATCGCGCCGGCGAACATGGAGATCGTCGTCGATCCCCGCGGGCCCGCGCCCGAGACCGAGACGCGCGCCGGCGACGACGGCCTGCGCATCTACCAGTGGCAGGTGCACCAGAGCGTCCCCGGCGTGCCCGAGCCCAGCGCGGTCGCGCCGCGCGAGGTCTTCCCTTCGATCGCGTGGGGCACCGGCGCGCGCTGGGATCAGTACGTCGAGACCATCGAGGACATGCTGCGCGATCGCGATCTCCGCGATCCGCTCGCGCTGCGTCTGGTGGCCGAGATCGTCGGCAGCGATCGCGCCAGCGCCGAGCAGAAGATGGAGCGGCTCTACCACTGGGTGGTCGCGAACGTCGAAGAGAGCAGCGATCTCTTCGGACAAGGCGCGACGATGGCGCTCACCCGCACGGGCAGCCGCGCGCGCGTGCTCGTGTACCTGCTCCGCATGGCGGGGATCGACGCGAGCCTCGCGATGGTGCGCGAGTTCAGCGCGGACTCGACGGTCGGCACGCTGCCCGACGACGAGACCTACGGCACGCTGTTGGTGCGCGCGCGCGGCACCGACGGCTACCGCTGGATGAGCACCGCGCAGCGCGGCGCGGGCTTCGGCGTGCTGCCGCCGCTGACGCGCGGGATGGACGCGATCCTCCTCGGCGGCGAGGGATCGGGCGAGCACGTGAACGTCGAGGCGGGCGATCCCGAGCGTGAGGTGCGCACCGTCGAGGTCGACGTCTTCTTGGAGAGCGACGGGGGCGCGCGCTTCGAGGTGAGCGAGACCTTCCGCGGCGCGGACGCGGCCGTGTGGCGGCAGCAGCTCGAGAACGTCCCGGCCGCCGAGCTCGAGGACCTCTTCGATCAGGGCTACGTGTCGCGCCTCTTGCCCGGCGCGCACACCACGATGCTGCGGGTCACCGGGCGCGAGGATCCCGAGATGGACCTGGTGCTGCGCTACGACTTCGAGGTCGGCGAGCTCGGTCGCGAGCTGCGCGGGGTGCAGGTCCTGCCCTCGCTCTATCCCACGATGCTGACGCCCTCGTACGCGCGCTTGGCGAGCCGGCGCATGACGCAGGTGATCGGCGACGATCTCGCGATCGACGCGCAGGTCCGGATCCACATCCCCACGGGCACGAGCCTGGGCACGCTGCCCGAGGCCGAGCACCTCACCGGACCGAACGACGCGAGCGCGGACTGGGCGGTGCGCGCGACCGACGACGGCGCGATCATCGAGCGACGCGTGCGGGTGCCGCGCATGCGCGTGAGCCCCGAGGCCTATCCCGACCTGGCGCGCTTCTGCCGGCAGGTCGACGAGGTCGAGGGCTTCGAGCTGCGCGTCGAGATGTGAGCGCGACGCCGTCGAGGGCTTCGAGCTGCGCGTCGAGATGTGAGCGCGACGTCGAGGCTCAGGCGTCGTCGATCGCGCGGACGAGCTGCGCTGCTTGGACCGGCTTGGTGAGGTGCGCGGAGAAGCCCGCCTCGCGGGTCTGCGCCCGATCCTCCTCGGAGCCGTAGCCCGTGAGCGCGATCAGCCGGGGCGTCGCGTCGCCGAGCCGCGCGCGCGCGGCGCGGGCCAGCGCGAGGCCGTCCATCCCGGGAAGACCGAGGTCGACGACCGCGACGTCGATGCTCGACGCCTGCGTCGCCAGCACCTCGAGCGCTCGATGGCCGTCGCTCGCGACGACGGTGTGGTGCCCGAGCGCCCCGAGGAGCTCGGCCAGCAGCTCGGCGGCGTCGGCGTTGTCGTCGACGATGAGCACCCGCTTGCCGCTCGCCGCGGCCGCCGGCGCGGCGCGCTCCTCGCGCGCGTGTCGGACGTCGTGGTGCAGGGGCAGCGTCACCGTCGCCGTCGTGCCGCGCCCGACGCCTTCGCTCTCGAGCTGCACCGTCCCGCCGTGCAGCTCCACCAGGCGCCGCACCAGCGTGAGGCCGAGCCCCAGGCCGCCGCTGGGACGATCCGAAGACTGCGGCGCCTGCACGAACATCTCGAAGACGGTGGGCAGGAGCTCGGGCGCGATCCCCTTGCCGTCGTCGCGCACGGTGATCTTCGCGGTGCTCCCTTCGCGTGCCGCGCGAAGCGAGAGGCGCCCGCGCTGCGGGGTGTAGCGCGCCGCGTTGGTGAGGAGGTTGGCGATGATCTGCGCCAGGCGCGCCTCGTCGCCGTCGACCACGAGCGCGTCGTCGACCGACACCTCGAGCGTGTGCTGGTGCTCTGCGATGAGCGCGCTCGCGATCTCCACCGCCTTGTCGACGACGACCGTGATCGGGACCGGCGCGCGATGGAGGTGGAGCTTGCCGTGGACGATCGCCGAGGTGTCGAGCATGTCGTCCACCAGCCGGGTGAGGTGGCGCGCCTGCCGCTCGATGATCTCCCGCTCGCGCTGGCTCGCGCCCTCGCCGCGCAGGCGCATGAGCTCGACCGCCGAGAGGATGGGCGCCAACGGGTTGCGCAGCTCGTGCCCGAGCATCGCCAAGAAGTCGTCCTTGGCGCGGCTCGCCGTCTCGGCGCGGGCCCTCGCTTCGTGCGCGTCGCGCAGCGCGCGCTCGCGATCTTCGGTCAGGCGCGCGTTGTCGAGCGCGGTCGCGAGCAGGGCGCCGAGCTCGGCGAACGGCGCGACGTCGTCGTCGGTGAAGCGGCGCCGCCCCGCGCCGCTGAGCAGCACGAGGACGCCGTGCAGCCGCGCGCGATGCCAGAGCGGCACGCTGAGCACGGAGCGCACGCCCATCCGCTCGATCAGCGCCGCGTGCTCGCGGCTGCGCGCGGTGCCGCGGAGGATCTCGGGCGTGACGTCGCTGACCACCCGCGGGGCGTTCGCCTGACCATGCAGCACGTGCGCGGAGGGGATCTCCGCAGGCAGCGGATAGGCCATGAGCTCGCGCGCCAGGTCCGCGTCCTCGGGGCGCGCGTGCGCGGCCACCAGCCGCCGGCTCTCGGGCCCATCGAAGAGATCGATCACCGCCCAGTCGGTGATCGTCCTCGCCGCCTCGCGCGCCATCGCGACGAGCGCCGCCTCCGCGCCCTCGTGGGCCCGCGCGAGGTCGTGCGCGACCCGCGCGCGGAAGGCGTCGCGGTCCAACGTCCACGCGTGCTCGGTGCGGTCGTGGCCCTGCACCAGGATGCCGACGACGTCGCCGTGCTCTCCGCGGATCGGCTGGTAGATGAAGTCGATCAAGCGGGAGCCCAGCGTCCCGCGCTCGTCGAGCAGATCGACGCGGTGCCCGTGGCCGACGTAGGTCTCGCCGCTGCGGTACACCCGATCGAGCAGCTCCACGTACCCCTGCGAGACGACGTCGGGCAGCGCCTCGCGCACGGGCTTGCCCAGCACGTGTCGCCCGCCGACGAGGCGGGTGTAGGCCTCGTTGACCAGCGAGAAGACGTGATCGGGCCCGGTGAGGAACGCCCAGAACCCCGGCGCCTGCTCGACCAGCGCGTGCAGGTCGCGCAGCGCGCGGTCTTTGGCGTTGGCGTCGCGCTGCACCGTCTCGGCCCGCGCGAGCACGTCGGGGGCGGAGCGATCGTCGAGCTCCGTGACGTCCTGGGTGTGCTGGAGGATCTGACGAACGCGCCCTTCGCCATCGAGGATGGGCACGTGGGTCGCGCTCCACACCCGGAGCTCCGGCTCGGCGCCGCTCGCTCGCGCGACGCGGTACGGGATGTGCGCGAGGTAGTCGATCGCTCCCGTGCGCAGCACCTTGTGGAGCGAGGCCTCGAGCAGACGCCGCGAGGCATCGTTGGGATCGTTCGGATCGTTGGGGAACGCAGCGAGGAAGTGGCGACCGAAGAGCGACGCGGGATCCGATCCCGTCAGCGCGAGGTAGTGATCGTTGGCGCCCACGACGCGCAGCTCGTGGTCGAGCACGACGAGCGCGACGGGCGCCACGTCGAACCACACGGACCGATCGCCAGAGGACATCGCGGGCGACGCTATCAGCGGCGGCGCGGACACGCTCGCCGCTTCGACGGTCCGCGATGACCCCCCTCTCGAGAACACAGCGAATGCGGGCGCGGAGGGGGCCCGCTCAGCGCCTGCCGGCGAGCATCCACGCCAGCCACGCGATCCCGAGGACCTGCCCCAGGTTCTCGGGCCGCCGCAGCGGCGCTGCCCGCAGCGCGTGGATCGGGTGCAGGCCGAAGACGTTCCGGAGCCGCTGCGCGTCGCCTTCGCCGAAGCCGCTCGTCGTGAGCCGCGCGCGTCCGTCGCCCTTGTGCGCGGTCACGGTCGCGTCGCGGACGCCTGCGCGGCGCGCGACGTCGGCGATCTGCGTGAAGAGGCTCGGCGGGATGCGGCCGCGGATCAGGAGCGCGCGCCCGTTTCGGATCGAGACGTGAAAGATCTCGTTGCCGCGGATGAAGATCAGGTAGAGCGCGACCGCCACCGCGATCACCGCGAAGAGGGTCCCGAGGGTGCTGGTGAGGGAGGTGCCGTCCATGCCCGTGAAGCCGCATCCTACGCGTCGCTCGACGAAACGTCCCCGGGCTCGGCACGGGTTCTGCTCATGCGCTCTCGAAGGTCCGGCTCAGGAGGTCTCGATGTCAGTGTGTGCCAGTGCTCGACTCGGTGGAGCGGCGAGCGTGTTGGTGATCGCGTGCTGGGTGGGGTCTGCGCGTGCCCAGCCGCCCGTCACCGTGTGGGAGCCCGCCAGCGCGAGCGAGGTCCGCGCGGTCGACCCCGAGTACGAGCCTGCCGTCGTTCGGCGCACCGTCCCGCGTCGCGGCCTGCTCGGGACGGGCGTCGTCGTCTCGGCCCTCGCGTTCACCGCCAGCGCGGTCTGGGGCGCGTACTTCTTGGGCGACCTGCAGCTCGGCGTCCCGAGCTGCAACGATCAGTACGGCGCGTGGCACTTCGCGCCGCTGGTGGGCCCGGTGATCGGCGCCGTCACCGCAGACGCGTGCGTCCCCGATCAGCTGCACTTCGAGGAGATCCTGATGCCCGCGATCTTCAGCGCCGGCCAGCTCGCGGGCCTCATCCTCTTCGCGATCGGCGCAGCGGGTCACGAAGTCGACGTACCCAACGTCGCGCTCACGGCGAGCGCCGACGGCGCGCTCGTGCGCGTGGGAGGGACCTTCTGATGCGCGCCGTGCCGATCGCGCTCTCGCTCGCGCTCGTGCTCGCGGTGCCGCTCACCACGGCCTGCTATCCGCCGCGCATCGAGAGCTGCCGGGGTCCCACGAGCGACTTCGCCTCGGTCGAAGAGGTGCGGCTCATCGACGTGACCAACGAGCTCGCCTTCGAGATCGCGAGCGGGGAGGCGGGCTACCGGGTGGAGGCGCCGGGCTTGGTCGGCTCGTGCATCGCGGTGCACAGCGAGCTGCTCCAGGACGGCGAGGTGATCCACACGCTCGACACCACGGTGGTGGTGCGCGACGAGCGGGGCGTGCCGACCTCCAGCCGGCTGCACCACTACCGCTCGGGCGATGCGGTCCGGGTGACCACGCTCGGGCGCACCATCGAGGCCGGGGTGCGGTCGTCTATCGATCGCTTCGACGCCGGCGTACCCGACGCGGGCCCCTTCGACGCCGGTCTCTTCGACGCGGGGGGATCACCACCGGATGCCTCCATCGATGACGCGCCCGACGTCGATGCAGGGGTGGGCGACGCGGGGATCGAGGACGACGCGGCCGTCGACGACGCGGGCTGATCTCGCGCGCGTGCCATGCTGCGGCCGTGCCGGTGTTGCCGCAGTCGTTCTATGCGCGGGACGCGCTCGAGGTCGCGCGCGATCTGCTGGGCAAGCACCTCGTTTCGGGCGACGTCGTGCTGCGCATCAGCGAGGTCGAGGCGTACCGCTGGCCGAACGACACCGCGAGCCACTGCCGCATGGGCCGCACGCCGCGGAACGCCCCGATGTGGGGCCCGCCCGGGCACGCGTACGTGTACCTCTGCTACGGCATCCACCGGATGCTGAACGTGGTGACCAACCGCGAAGGCGAGGGCGCCGCCGTCCTCATCCGCGCCTGCGAGCCGGTGGCGGGGCTGGCCGAGATCGAGGCGCGCCGCGGCGGCGTGCGAGGGCCCGCGATGTTGACGGGGCCCGGCAAGGTGGGGAGCGCGCTCGCGCTGACGCTCGATCAGAGCGGCGCGCCGCTCTTTGCGAGTGACGCGCCGCTCTTTGCGAGTGCCGGGTTGACGCTGCACGACGCTCCCGCGGTCGAGCGGGTGATCCGCGGGCCGCGGGTGGGTATCGAGTTCGCGTCTGCGGGGGACCGGCGTGCGCTGTATCGGCTGGCGATTGCGGGGAGTCTGTGGGTGAGTGCGCGGAGGCTGCTGCGGTAGGGGCTTCGCGGGGGTGGGGGTGAGGGTGAGGGTGAGGGTGAGGGCGGGCGTGAGCGTGGGGGTGAGGGCGGGCGTGAGGGTGAGGGC
>CAYZQM010000278.1:0-8044 GCA_964480175.1 uncultured Sandaracinaceae bacterium | reverse complement strand
CGATGCTGACCGAGCGAGGAGCCCCCACCCCGGCCCCTCCTCCGCGACCCTCTCGTCCACCGCGCGACAATTACTCGCCCCGCGCAGCGGACTGGTTTTCAAGGAAGCCGAGCGCAGCGAAGCCGAGCGCAGCGGATGCCAGCGCAGCGAGGCCTGCGCAGCAGAAAGGCCGAGCGGCCTAGAGCGAATGTCGAAAAGGCGCGTCCAAGGTGGCCACCCGCTACCGTGACCAACGCAACCGTGAGCGCCGCTTCGAGTTCCGGACAGCTAGAGAGCCCCGAGCCCGTCCTGCCGCGCTCTTGGTTCGACCAGATCCTGCGCGCGTTCGCCGACGTCCGGGGCGGCGAGGGGCTCACGGCGGTGCTCCTCGGGTGCTCGCTCTTCGTCGGCCTCTTCGGCTACTACCTGCTCAAGACCGTCCGCGAGCCGTGGGTGCTGGCGACCGGAGGCGCCGAGCTGCGCAGCTACGCGACGGGCTTTCAGGCGATCGTCCTGGTGTTCTTGCTACCGCTGTACGCGGCGATCGCCCGCCGGGTCACGCGCAAGCAGCTCGTGCTCGGCACCTCGGTCTTCTTCCTGGTCTGCATCGAGGTCTTCTCCGTGCTCGCCTGGCTCGAGGTCCCCTGGGTGGGCCTGGTCTTCCACGTGTGGCTCGGCATCTACGTCCTCACGTCCGTCGCGCAGCTCTGGTCGCTCGGCAACGATCTGTACGGTCGCGACAAGGGCGCGCGGCTCTTTCCTCTGGTCGCCATCGGCGCGCCGGTCGGTAGCGCGCTCGGCGCACTGGCCGCCGCACATCTCTTCTCCGGCGCGGACGCGATCGCGTCGCTCCTCCAGCTCGCCTCGGTCTTCATCCTGGTGCAGCTCGCGCTCCTCTTCCTGATCACGAAGCGCCCGGAGGCGCGGCACGAGCCCAAGGAGCGGATCGAGGCGAAGACCTCGATCCGGATGGTCCTGAGCAGCCCGTACCTGCGCTGGGTCGCGCTGCTCTTCGTGGTGCTCAACCTCGTCAACACCACGGGCGAGTTCCTCCTCGCCCGCGCGATCGTGTCCGAGGCCGACGCCGCCACCGCGCTCGCGGTCGCGAGCAACGCCGCGCTCGACGCGGACGCGCTGCGGAGCGACTTCATCCGCACCACCTACGGCGACTTCTACTTCGTGGTGAACGTGCTCTCGGTCTTGCTGCAGGCGCTGCTCGCCAGTCGACTGGTCCGGCTCTGGGGGCTGCGCGGTGCGCTCTTGATGCTGCCGATCGTGGCCGTCGGGGTGTACGGCTTCATGGCCGCCGGCGTGGGCTTCTTCCTCATCCGGGCGCTCAAGGTCGCCGAGAACGCGACCGACTACTCGATCGAGAACACCGCGCGCGCGATCCTCTGGCTCCCCACCTCGCGCAGCGAGAAGTACGTGGGCAAGCAGACGGTCGACACGTTCTTCGTGCGGCTCGGCGACGTGCTCTCGGCGCTCTTGGTCTTCGCCTTCGTCTCGCTGGGCGATCGCCTCGGCGACGGCGCGGTGCTCGCGCTCACCAACGTGGCGTTGGCGCTCGCGGCGATCGGCATCTCGCTCGTGATCGCCAAGCGCCACGCCGTGCTCCACGCAGCGCGCACCTCCGAAGCCCCGCCCGCGCACGCTGAGCGGAGCACAGGCGACGTCACCACACGCGGGTGACCTCGGTCTGGTCGAACACCGCGTCGATGCTCACGAGCGGCACGCCTTCGAGGATCGACTGTGCTGCGAGCATGCGGTCGAATGGATCGCGGTGGGGCCACGAGAGGAGGCCTGCGGACTGCGCGTGCCGCACGGTGATGGGCAGCGCGGTGAATCGCTGGGCCCGGAGCAGGGCCGGCAGATCTTCCGCGACCTCGATCGCGCCAGGGAGCTTGCCGATGCGAACCTTCGTCGCGATCTCCCAGGCGGACGCGGCGCTCACGAGGATCTCCGCGTCGGCGTGCCCGATCAACGCACGGGCACGGGCGGACAGCTTGCGGTCCCCGTCGAGCCACCAGAGTAGGGCGTGCGTGTCGAGGAGGGCACGCATGTCATTCCCATCCATCCAGCTCGGCGTCGGGCAGTGGCTCGAAGAACGCCGCCGTCGCCGTTGCCCTCCCCTTGAGCGCGCCGAAGCGTCGCGCGGCTGGCGGCTCTGAGACGGGTACGAGCTTCACGACAGGATGGCTCCCACGCGAGATGATCACCTCCTCGCCAGCCAAGGCCCGCTCGATGAGCTTCGAGAGCTGTGTCTTCGCCTCGTGGATGGTGATGCGCGTGGGAGGAGCGCTCTTCGCTTTGCGTCCGGCTGCCATTGGCTAAGCAAGTTAGCCAAGTCGGGCGCTCCGAACAACCGGGGGCGCGGCGCCGCGTTGCTTGTATCCTCCGCCGCCATGCTGGCCAGGCTCTTCCACCGCAAGCCCATCACCGATCTCGATCAGGACGACGGCGGAGGTCCGCGCCTCGAGCGGCACCTCGGCGCGATGGATCTGATCTTCCTCGCGATCGGCGCGGTGATCGGCGCGGGCATCTTCTCTTCGATCGGCACCGCGGTCGCCGGCGAGATCGGCCCGGACGGCGAGGTCGTTCGCTTCGGCGCGGGCCCCGGCGTCGTCGTCTCGTTCCTCCTGCTCGGCGTGGTCTGCGGCCTGTGCGCGCTCTGCTACGCCGAGCTCGCCTCGATGATCCCGCAGGCCGGCAGCGCGTACACCTACGCGTACGCCACGCTCGGCGAGCTGGTCGCCTGGATGATCGGCTGGGACCTCATCCTCGAGTACGCGGTGGGCAACGTCGCCGTCGCGATCGCGTGGGCCGGCTACCTCGACAACCTCTTGCGCGCGGTCGGCATCGCGCTGCCCGAGTGGCTCATCCACGGCTACTTCGACTGCGCCGCGTCCGCGCCCGACTCGCCGCTGCGCGAGGTGATGGCGAGCGCGCCGCACGTCGCGGGCATCCCCATCCTGCTGAACGTGCCGGCGTTCCTCGTGGTCGCGCTGGTCACGGGGCTCTTGCTCGTCGGGGTGCGCGAGAGCGCGCGGGTGAACGCGGGGCTGGTGATCCTGAAGCTCTTGGTGCTCGCGCTCTTCATCGGCGTCGGCGCGATGCACATCGACACGTCGCTCTACACGCCCTTCGCGCCGAACGGCTTCCGCGGCATCGGGCAGGGCGCGGCCATCGTGTTCTTCGCGTACATCGGCTTCGACGCGATCTCGACCGCGTCCGAGGAGACCAAGAACCCCCAGCGCAACATGCCGATCGGGATCCTCGCGGGCCTCGGGATCTGCACCGTCATCTACGTGATCGTCGGCTTGGTGATGACGGGTCTGGTGCCCTGGCAAGAGCTCCGCGTGCCCGACCCGCTGGCGTTCGCGCTAGAGCGCGCGGGCCTGCCCGTCGTGCAGTGGCTCGTGGCCTTCGGTGCAGTCGTCTCGATGGGCGCCGTGCTCCTCGTCTTTCAGTACGGTCAGCCGCGCATCCTGTTGGCGATGGCGCGCGATGGCCTTCTGCCCAAGCGCGCGGCCACCATCCACCCAAAGTACAAGACGCCGTTCACCCTCACCTGGCTGGTCGGGCTGGTGGTGGCGCTCGGGGCGCTCGTCGCCGACGACGACGCCACGTACGACCTCACCAACATCGGGACCCTCTTCGCGTTCCTGCTCGTGTGCCTCGGCGTGATGGTGCTCCGCCGCGTCGATCCCAAGCGCCCGCGTCCGTTCAAGGTGCCCTTCGTCTGGGTGGTCGCGCCGCTCGGCGTGGTCGCGTGCGTGGGGACCATCGCGTACCTGCCGCCGGCCGCTTGGGTGCGCTTCGGCATCTGGATGGGCATCGGCCTCGTCGTGTACTTCTCGTACGGCTACCGCCACTCACGCTTGGGTCAGGCGAGCGCGAGCGCGCCGCCCCCGAAGGAGTCGTAGCGCGAAGCTCGGGGTGCCTCGCGCCGCTCGTCGTGCGAAACACTCGGCGCGATGCTGCTCCCGCCCCGCGCGCCCCACTTCGATGCCGCCCTTCGCGATGCGCGCGAGGCGAGCCCCAAGGGACGCGCGGTCGCGGCGTTGGTGCTCGCGCAGCCGCCGACCGGCAGGGAGCGCGAGGCGCGTCTGGCGCTCGCTGCGCTCGTGAAGGACACGGAGCACGACGTGCGCTTCGCGGCGATGGCCGGCCTCGGCCGCATCGGCGACGAGACCGTGATGACCGAGATCATCGCGGGGATCGACGACGCCGATCCGATGGTGCGCGAGGCGGCGGTGATCGCCGTCGGTCGCATCGGTGGTCCGAACGCGCACGCGGCCCTTCGCAGGGCGGCGCAGAGCGAGCACGGAGAGGTGCGCTTTCAGGTCCCGCCCGCGCTGCTCGAGCTCTGCGGCGAGGAGGCGCGCGCCGACGTGGTGGTGCTGCTCGCCGACGAGCGCAGCACGGTCCGCGCGAACGCGGTGCGCGCGCTCCGCGAGATGCCCGAGCACCCGCCGACGCTCACCCGCATGCGCCGGCTGCTCGAGGACGCGGACCGCGAGGTCCGCATCGAGACCGCGCTGACGCTGGCCGAGTGGGGCGAGGCAGCGGCCGGGCCCGAGCTGGTGCGCGCGCTCGACGACAGTCGGATGGAGGACGAGCTCACCTTCGCGGTGCTCGACGCCATCGGGCGCCTGAAGCACCGCGACGCCATCGCGGCGTGCCATCAGCTCGCGACCGCGATGCTGCGCTCGCGCCCCGCGAAGGCCGCGGCGGCTGCAGCGCTCGCGCGCTTGGGCGATCCCCGCGGCGCCACGCTCCTGCGCGGCTACCTCACGGGGTTTCGCGGCGAGCTGCGCGACTACGTGCTCGGCGTGGTCGGGGCGCTCGGGTTGGTGGAGCTGGAGAGCGAAGTGCTCGCGTTCGTCGCCAAGCCGCGCGGCGTGGAGCTCGAGTCGATCGCCGCTGCGCTCGAGGGCCTCGCCGACGTCTCCGAGCGCGCGGCGCGAGCGCGCGACGCGGTGCTGCGCGAAGGCGGCGAGCTCGCGAAGGCGATCCTCGAGCAGCGCCGCGACCGCGAGCACGAAGACTGAGCCTCCATCTCGCGCCTCGATCGACGGGCGGGCTCAGGCCTTTCTGGACGCGCGGGCCGCGCGCCGTGCGTGCTCCAGCACGTCGCTCACCGGCCCCACGTCGATCGCGAGCTCCTTGGCCATCCACTGCACCGCCTCGAGCGTGTCGGTGAAGGTTCGCTTGCGACGGTGGCCCGGCAAGAGTCCCCGCGCGACCGCTCGTCGCAAGAGCGCGTCCGTGTCTTGGCCCATCACCACGCCCGCCAGCACGACGCGGTCCTCGTCGAGGAGGCTCGCGAGCGAGGTCTGCTGCGCCTCACGCGTCGCCGTGTCGGGCATCGCCGCCGTGTCTTCGAGCACCGCGAGCGCGCCCACCTTCCCCTTGTGCTGCGCCAGGAACGCGTGCGCGTGCGTCCCGATCTCCCGCACGTCCGCGGGCGTGAGCACGCCCGCGCGCACCTGCACGAAGACCGGGCCGACCGTCACGACGTAGTGACCGTTGCGATCGAGGAGCGCGCGCTGAAGGCGGGGGCGCCCCGAGCTGGTCGTCACGCGGCACCTCGCTCGAAGGCGACCTTCAGCGCCGCGAGCGCGCGATCGGCGGCGCGCTGTCCGCTCGCGATCGCGGCGGGGATGCCCACGCCGTGCAGCGCGTTGCCCGCGAGCGCGAGCCCTGGATGCGCGTCGAGCCGCCGCTCGATGCGCTCTCGTCGGGCGGCGTGATCGAGCCGGTAGCGAGGCATCGCGCGGGGGAAGCGCGAGACCACGGCGAAGCGCGGATCGCGTCGCACGCCGAGCAACGCGCGCATCTCGCGAAGCGCCGTGCGGGTGAGCTCGTCGTCGCTGCGCTCGTCGAGCTCGATCGTCGTCGGGCCGGCGCCGTCTCCGGGCCCTGCGACGAAGACCCGGATCAGCGCCGCCCCCTCGGGCGCGCGGCCGGGCCACTTCTCGCTCGCCCAGGTCATCGCGAGGACGCGTCGGCGCTCGACTGCGGGCACCACGAGCCCGTATGCATCGAGTGGGTGCGCGATCGCCGCGCGGTCGAGCGCGAACGTCACCGTCGCCGCCGATCCATGCGGCACCCCTTCGAGCGCGTCCGCGATCGGACCATCGAGCTCGCCGAGAAGCGCGCTCGACGCGGGACCCGGGAGCGCGACGACGACCGCATGGCAGGCGTGGCGCGCGCGCTCCGTCGTGACCTCGTAGCCGCGATCGGTGCGGTGCAGCGAGATCGCGCGCTCGCCGAGGTGCAGGCGCTCACCGAGCGGCTGGGCGAGCGCGTCGATCAGCACCTGCATGCCGCGATCGAACGCGCAGAAGAGGCCGTAGCGCGCGCCGCTCACCGGAGCCGCGCCTGCGACCGCACCGCCCGCCGCCGCCGCCGCGCCGGCCGCTGCGCTCGACGCGGCGAGCGCTTGCTCGTGCGACAGGCCGCGCATGACGCTGCCGTGATCGTCCTCGAGCTTGGCGAAGCGAGGCAGCGTCGCCTGCAGATCGAGCACTTCCGCGTCCGAGCCGTAGATGCCGCCGGCCAGCGGCTGCCCGAGGCGCTCGAGTGCCTCCCAGCCCAGGCGACGCCGTGCGAACGCCGCGAGCGACTCGCCGCCCGCGCGCTTGGGGATCACGAGATCACCGAGCAACCGAAGGCGCGCGGCCGGAGAGAGCAGGGTCGCATTCGCGATCGCCGAGGCGCCCATGGGCGCGAGCAACGACCAGCCGTCGGGGATGCGCTCCATCTTCCCTGCGCGCAGCACGTAGGCGCCGCGCCGATCGGTCCGCGTCCGCACCACCCGAGGGCGCAGGCCGATCGCGTCGATGAAGGCATCGAAGCCGGGCGCCTGCGCGAGGATCGCGTCCGCGCCGCGCTCGATCACGAAGCCTTCCTTCTCGACGCTGCCGATCCAGCCGCCTGCGCGGTCGCCCGCCTCCAGCACCGTGAGCGCGACGGCGGGCGCCGCGCTGCGAATGCGCTCCGCGGCGGCCAGGCCGCTCACGCCGGCGCCGATCACGATCACGCGTGCGCGGGCCTCAACCAAGCGCAGGCCTTTCGCCGTGCGCGGGCGAGCGACGCGCGGCCTCCGCGATCATCGACGCTGCTCCGCGCTGCGGCGGCGCTCGCTCTCTTCCTTCACGTACGTCACGAGCGCGCGGGTCTGCGCGACGTTCGCGCCGGGCAAGACGCCGTGCCCGAGGTTGAAGATGTGACCGGGGCGTCCCTCGGCCTCGTCGAGCACGATGCCGGCTTCCGCGAGCATCGCGGCTTCGGGGCCGAGCAGCGTGGTGGGATCGAGGTTGCCCTGGATGGCGCGCTCACCGAGCTGTGCCCAGCTCTCGCGCAGCGGCGCGCGGTGATCGAGCCCGATCACGTCGCCGCCGGCGCGCGCGATCGAGGGCAAGAGCGCGGGGTTGCCGGTGCCGAAGTGGATGGTGGGCACCCGTCCCTTCACGGCGTCCAGCACCCGCTTGCTGTGCGGCATCACGAAGCGCTGGTAGTCGCGGGGCGAGAGCGCGCCGGCCCACGAGTCGAAGAGCTGGAACGCGTCGATGCCCGCGTCGATCTGCTTGCCCACGTAGCGGATCAGCGCGTCGCTGATCTTGCCGAGCAGCGCGTGCCACGCGCCCTCGTCGCTGCGCATGAGCTTCTTGGTCTCCGCGTACTCGCGTGAGCCGCCGCCCTCGATGATGTACGAGGCCAAGGTGAAGGGCGCGCCGGCGAAGCCGAGCAAGGGCACGCTGCCGTTCAGCGCGCGCTTGGTCTCGGTGATCGCGGCCATCACGTAGTCGAGCTGCGCGACGTCGATGTCGCTGCTGACGCGCTCGACGTCCGCTGCGCTGCGGATGGGCTGCGCGATGTGCGGCCCGTCGCTCTTGGTGAACTCGAAGCCCACGCCGAGTGGCTCGAGCACCACGAGGATGTCGGAGAAGACGATGGCGGCATCGACGCCGAGATCGTCGACCGCCCGCAGCGCGACCTCGGCGCAGAGATCGCTGCGCTTGCAGAGCTCCATGAAGCCGACCTTCTCGCGGATCGCGCG
>CAYZQM010000277.1:0-8061 GCA_964480175.1 uncultured Sandaracinaceae bacterium | reverse complement strand
CGATCGGCGTCCCGAAGACGCTGCCGAAGCCGCCCGCGATGCCCGCGACGATGAGCAGGCGGCGCATCTCGGGGCTCACCTTCAGGCGCGAGGCGATCGCGTCGGCGAAGCTCGCGCCCATCTGGACGGCGGTGCCCTCGCGACCCGCGCTGCCGCCGAAGAGGTGGGTGAGCACCGTCCCGACGAGCACCATCGGGGCCATGCGCAGCGGGATGCTCGCGCCCCCTTCGTGCACCGTGTCGATCACCAGGTTGTTGCCCCCCGCGATGGGCTGACCGTAGCGCTCGTAGAACCAGCCGATCGAGAGACCCGCGATCGGCAGCAAGAAGACCAGCACCTCGTGGTCGGTGCGGGTCTCGGTCGCGAGCTCGAGCAAGAAGAGAAAGAGCGCGGAGCCGAGGCCGCACGCGACGCCGACGGCAGCGCCCAGGGCGGTCCACTGCGCGGCGGCGCGGACGAAGGCTATCAACGGTTGCATGCGGCGACTCGTCTCGGCGCCGGAGGGCCCACGCGCGCGGTCCTACGACGCCTCCTGGGGGAAGGCGGGATCGTAGGAGTCATCAGCGACGGAGAAGATCGCGGTTCTCGGCGGACTCCACCGCCATCGGCTGCATTCGAGGTTCGCGTGTGCAGCGATGGTGCGCGGTCTCGAAACCCGGGGTCAAGGCGCGTCGCGCTTGGTGATGTCGACGGCGCACGCGATGGTGCTCGGGCGGTTGGCGCCGGAGATCCCGCGCGCCGAGGTGCCGTTCAGCGAGAGCATCACCTCGCCCGTGCCGTCCTCGCTCGTCGAGACGGTGCCCGAGACCGCGAGCCCATCGACGTAGATGCGGGTGGTCGCCTCGCCGCCGCTGTCCTGCAGCTGGCATGCGGGCGCCACGCCGACGAGCGCGGGATCGCCGATCAGCGACGCGCTCAGCGCGCCTTCGACGTCGGTGACGCCGCTCAGGCACATGCGGCACGCGGCGGCCGCGCACCCGGCGCAGGTCTCGATGCGCAGATCGAGCACCCGCTCGCAGCTCGGATCGGCGTCGTCGCTCGGCTCCGCGACCTCGACCACACCGCGGATCGTGAAGGGCTCGTCGGGCGCGCCCATCGGCGTCACCACGCACGTGCCGGCCGCGTCGATGTCGTAGATCCCGAACGCCGTCGCCGGCTCGGGCGGCGGACCTTCGTCGCATCCCGCCGAGACGGAGAGGGAGAGGGAGCCGAGGGCGAGGAGGAGCGAGGGGAGCGAGGGGCGCATCGGCGCGAGACTAGCCGGCTCCCATGCAGCGGCCAGCGGACCCGTGCGCGACCCGCCTCTACGCCCTGTGCCGTACACTCGGGCCCGGTGCGCGTCGCACTCACGATTCCGCCGACCGATGTGCTCGCGTCGCTGCGCTGGCATCGGGTCGGCTTCCCCGATCCCGGGGTGTCGCTCGATCGCGAGCGCTACGCCGTCGCGTTCCACACCCGCATGGGTCCGTGCACGCTCACGCTGACGCCGAAGAGTCGGACGGAGGTCGAGGCCCACCTCGAAGGCGACGGCGCTGCCTCGGTCGAGGACGAGCTCGCCGCGATCTGCGGCGCCCACGACGATCCCGAAGCGCTCTTGCCGCTGACGGCGCACCTGCCCCGCCTGCACTCGCTCGCGCGACGCACCCGCTTGGTGCGGTTTCCGAGGGTGCCGTGGCGCTGGGAGCTGCTGGTGGGCACCGTGATCCAGCAGCGCGTCGACTTCGACGGCGCGGCGCGCTCGTACGCGGCGCTCCTGAAGCACCACGGCGAGCGCGCGCCAGGCGCCTCGCGCCTGATGCTCGCGCCGCGTCCCGAGTCGCTCGCGGCGCTTCCCTCCCATGCCTTCCGGGCGATCGGGATCGATGGACAGCGCGAGCGCGCGCTGCGCGTGATCGCAGAGGCCGCGGACGCGATCGATGCGCCCGATGCCGCCCGGGCGCGCGAGGCGCTCGCGCCGCTGCCCGGCTTCGGGCCCTGGACGATCGAGTCGTTCATCGGTCTCGCGCATGGCGATCCGGACGCGGTGCCCACGGGCGACTACTGGCTGCCGCACATGGTCGCGAGGGCGCTGCACGGCAAGGCGCGCGCGAGCGACGAAGAGATGCTCGGGTACCTGTCGCCGTTTCGTCCCCAGCGCATGCGCCTGATCCGGGTGCTGCACGACGCGGGCTTCAGCGCGCAGCGGTTCGGACCGCGGCGACCGCGACCGCCGCACGAGGGCGTGCGGCGATGACCCGGGCCCGCGCGCTCATCACGGTCGGGCTCGTCGCGCTCGTCGCGTCGAGCGCGCGCGCCCTGCCCGTCCCGGTCGGTCGCGTCGGGACGCATCTCCATCTCGGGATCGATCCGCGCCATCCGATGCCCGCCGATCGGGGCGGCGTCGAGCGCACCGGGAGGCTGCGCGGGGTGCTCCCGAGCGCCGAGCCGCGGGTGCTCTGGGATCTGGCGCTCGATGGCGCGCATCCGGTCGGGCCGATCGTCGATCGCGAGGGCCGCATCTTCGTTGGCACCAGCCAGGGCGTGCTCTCGCTCTCGCGCGACGGCGCGGTGCGCTTCGATCAGCGCGTCGGTCCGATCGACGTCGTGCCGGCGCTGCTGCCCAGCGGCGAGCTGCTCGTGATCACCCGCGACCGCGCGCTCGTCGTGCTCCACCCCGACGGCGAAGAGCGCGCCCGCGTCGAGCTCCCCGCGTCGGTGCGGGCGGCGCCGCTGGTGCTCGCCGACGGCGCGGTGCTGATCGCCGCGCTCGATCGCGCGGTGAGCGTCTACGACACGTCGCTGAGCGAGCGCTTCCGCGTGGTGCTCGACGAGGGCAGCCCGACGTCGCCCTCGCTGACGGCGAGCGGTCGGGTGGTGCTCGGCGCGGGCACGTCGATCTTCTTCCTCGATCCCGCGCGCGGCGTCGTGACTTCGCGCCTCGTCGTCAGCGCGCGCGTGGTCGGGCCCGCGATCGCGGGGAGCGACGGCACGCTCTTTCAGCTCTTGGTCGACGGCACCGTGGTCGCGTTCGACGAGGACGGTGTGCGCTGGCAGCAAGCGCTGGGCGGACGCGCGTACGACGGCACCGCGATGGCGCTCGCATCCGACGGAACACTGCGCGTCGCGATCCCCACGGTGGGCGTGACGTCGCTGTCCGAGGACGGGACGCCGCGCTGGACGTTCACCACGGACGCGCCGTTCTACGGGACCGTCGCGGTCGACGACGAAGGCAACGCGCTCACCGTCGATCGCCGAGGACGCATGACGATCCTCGATCCGGGCGGCGCGCTGCGCTTCCGTGTGGAGCTCGGGGTCCCGGTGGGCTCCGCCGCGATCGCGGAGGGGCGGCTGATCGTCGCGACGAACCGCCCCGCGGTGATGGCGATGGAGCTGCCGCGCTGAGTCTCCCGTTTCGCCGGAGTCGAGCTCAGGACACGGTCGCTCAGGAGACGATCGCGAGGGCGCGGCGCCGGGCGGACTTGGGCAGCGCCTCGAACGCGCGCTTCCACGCGCCGTAGCTGCCTCCGCCCTCGACGGCGGCGAGCACCGCCTTGCCTTCGGCGCGACCGCCTTGGGCGAGCACCCACTCGATCCACGCCCACTTGGCGCTCGTCGCGCGGAGATCGACCTTGCCCTTCACGCCCGCGCGCAGCCGCGACAGTCGCTGCTCGACCACGTCGATCCCCGCGAAGGGCAGCCCATCCATCGGGGTGTTCCGCTTGCTCACGAACGGCGCGATGCCGAGCGAGAGCGGGGTGATCTTGGACAGCTCGGTGGAGAAGCGGATGAGCTCGTCGATGTCGTCGTCGCCCTCGCCCGGTAGGCCCACCATCATGTAGAGCTTCATGCGCTTCATCGCGTGGGTGCGCGCGAGCTCGGCGGCCTTGAGCAGGTGGTTCTCGCGCGCCTTGCGGTTGACCATGTCGCGCAGTCGATCCGACGCACCGTCGCTCGCGGTCGTGAGGGTGCGGTAGCCCGCGCGCTTGAGCGCGGCGACGAAGCGATCGTTGAGGCGATCGGGACGCAGCGAGCTCAGGCCCACCTCGCGCCCCGAGTCGGCCAGCGTCTCGACGATCTCTGCGATCTTCGGATGATCGGAGACGGCGGCGCCCACCAAGCCCACGCGCTTGGCGTCGTCGGGGACGAGGCCGAGGATCGTCTCCTTCGGAACGATGCGCATGCCGCCGTTGGTGGAGCGGCGCATCACGCAGTAGGTGCAGCCGCGCGAGCAGCCCCGCTCCGCCTCGAGCAGGAACATGTTCGACAGCTCGGTGTGCGGCGTGCGCAGCGGCGCGTGTGCGGGCAGCACGTCGAGGTTCGCTTTGGCGATCGCCGGCATCGAATCACCGTGGCGCTCGGGCACGAACACTCCGTCGATCGCGGCGAGCCGATCGAGGCGCGCCTCGCGATCGGCGATGTCGAAGATCTCGTCGAGCACCGTGTGGATCAGCTCGTCGGCCTCGCCCATCACGATCGCGTCCGCGAACGGCGCGAGCGGCAGCGGATTCGAGAACGTCAGAGGGCCGCCCATCAGGATGAACGGGTGGCGCGTGGTGCGATCGGCCGCGAGCGGCGGGATGCCGGCGAGCGTGAGGCACTGGATCATCCCCGCGAGCTCGATCTCGTACGCCACCGAGAGCGCCACGACCGGGAAGTCGCCGACCGGCGTCTCCGACTCGTAGGTGAAGAGCGGGGTGCGGGTGCGCTCGTAGCTCGACGGATCGTCGGGCAGAAACGCGCGCTCGACCCCGCGGCCCGCCTCGGTGAGCTCGCGGTAGATCGACAAGAACCCGAGCGAGCTCATCCCGGTGCGGTAGGGGCTCGGGTAGACGAGCGCGACGCGCTCGGCGGGGCCGACGGGGCAGTGGGTGCCGACCTCGTCCCGCAGCAGCCGGCGAACGTCGTCCTTGAGCGTGTGCCGGCTCGCGCTCACGGCATCAGCGGATGTTCGAGAACATGCGACCCCAGCGCATGCCCTCGGGGCCGCTCGACCAGTAGATCGAGAGCGCGTGACCCTTGATCCGGTTCAGCGGGATCATGCCGATGTTGCGGCTGTCGTTGCTGCGGTTCCTGTGATCGCCGAGCACGAGCACGTGGCCGGGAGGGACCTCGCGCACCGACATGGACGCGGTGTCGTGCGGGTCGTGGCTGGAGCGCCAGGTGCGCTCGCCGAGGCCTTCCTCCCAGAGCATGCACTCGGTGACCTCGTCGGAGGTCTCGTCCTCGGGGCAGGGCCCGAGGATCTCGCGCCGGATCGACTCCCCGTTCACGAAGACCTCGTCCTCGCGGATCTCCACACGGTCTCCAGCGACGCCGATCACGCGCTTGACGATGTCCACTCCGTCCATCGGCGAGTTCAGGATGATCACGTCGCCCGGGTTCGGTCCGCCCCAGTTGATCACCGCCTCGTGCATGCCCGGCAGGAACAGACCGTAGGCGTACTTCGCGACGACGACGCGATCGCCGTCCTGCAGCGTCGGCTCCATCGACGGGCCGTCGATCATGAACGCCTCGAAGAGCACGACGCGGATGAAGATGGCGAGCGCCACGGCGCCCGCGATCGTCTTGAAGTTGGAGGTGCGGCGATCGGCGGCCTCTTCTTCGGTCTCGACGTCGCTCTTCTTGTCGCTGCTCTTGCCCTTCGCAGCGTGGGTGTCGCGGGTGGCCGACGCCGGCGGCTCTTCGGGCTTGCTCTCGCGACCGAGGCGGGTCTCGGAGCTGTCCGTCTTGGCCTCGCTCTCGTCTCGATCCAGCGCTTCGTTCAGCGCTTCCTTCGTCTTGCCGCTCATGCTCGAGGCTCCGGCGCGCATCCTACGCGGTCGGGTGCAGGGACGCCCGGAATCGGGGGCGCTGGGGTCTTTCGCCCCGCAGGCCTGCGCGCCTCAGCCATGGACGGTGGGTCCCAGCGGCAAGCGCGCGGCCAGGCGACCCTCGCGCTCGGCGAGGGTGCGCAGGCGCGCGCGGGCATCGTCTTCACCGAAGCGCTGCGCCGCCAGATCTCGGAAGAGCTGGAAGTGCCGCGCCTCGGACGCCATCAGGTCGCGGTAGAACGCGCGGAGCGAGCCGTCGCTCAGGTGCTCGGAGAGCAGCTTGAAGCGCTCGCAGCTCCGGGCCTCGATAAGGGAGCTCACCAGCAAGCGGTCGAGCAGCGCAGGAAATCCCTGCCCTCGATCTTCGTTGGAGGCGCGACGGAGCTCCGCGACGTAGGGGTCGGTGCCGGGCAGCGTGAGCTGCGCGCCGCGCGCCGACAGCCGGGCCATCACCTCCGCGAAGTGCTCCGTCTCTTCGTGTGCGAGCGCGACCAGCGGTGCGCTGATGTCCGCCATCTCCCCGCCGAAGCGCGCCAAGAGCGAGAGCGCGCTCTGCGCGGCCTTGAGCTCGCAGTGCGCGTGATCGGCCAGGAGCCCATCGAGATCGCGCTCGGCGTGCGCGACCCACGCGGGATCGGTCGGTGTGAGGAGGCCCAACATCGGGGGGCGGAGGTTTGGGGCGTGGACGGCGGGGGATCAAGGTGGAGGAGCGCGCGGCGGCACCCGGGAGCGCGCGGCACCATCTGCAGCGCCCCGCACAGCAGCGCATCGCGCGCATCGGACCGACGTCGGTGGGGGAGGTCCCCTTGCGAGGCGAACCGCGCGTGAGCCATGCTTGGCGTCTTCCGAGGAGGATGCCATGCGTCTCGCTGCTTGCCCTTCCTGTGCCCGTCACGTCCGCCGCACCGAGCCTGCCTGCCCCTTCTGTGGCGTCGCGCTCGCGCTCCCCGATGCACCGCGCGTGGTGGTCCCTGCGCGCTTGGGACGCACGGCGACGTTCGCGTTCGGTGCCGCCGCGCTCGCGAGCGCGGGGTGCTCGGCGCCGACGGAAGCCACCGACGCGCCCATCGACACCGGCACCGAGGTGGACGACGGCGGCTTCAACGACGTCGCGGTCTACGGCGGACCCGACGCGCCGAGCCCGTTCGATGCGGGGACGGACGCGCCCACGGCGGTCGAGGACACGGGCGTCGACGACGAGGACGCTGGCATGGACGCCGGTGGGGTGGGCCCGCTCTACGGTGGCCCCGCACCGATCGACGCAGGCATCGACGTCGGCGGCGGCGTGACCCCGCTCTACGGCGGCCCGCCGGAGAGCTGATCATCGAGGTCGTTCACTCTTCGGGCGCGGGCGCGCCGTAGAGCGCGACCACGGTGCCCTCGTCCCCCGGCTGCGGACCGGCCGTGCCGCGGCCACTGCCATCCATCGGATCGCTGCCCGAGCGCTCGTCCCCGCTGGTGTCCTCGTCGCGCGGCTCCTCGGCGTTCCCGCACGCGACCCACACGGTGCTCGAGATCGCGAGGATCGCCGCGCGCGACGTGCCGGCGACCGGACGCACGCGTCGAGGCGCGCGGTTCGTGATCGCAGCCCCGCAGAACGGGCACGCGGGCTCGGTGTTGCGGACGTGACGCGTGCATGCGCTGCAGAGGACGAGGCTCATCGATCGGGCTCCTTCGTGCGGGATGGGATCGGCTCGACGACGACGTCGAAGAGCCCGTGATCGAAAGGAAGGCCCGGCGCGTCGGCGACCTTCACCACCCGCTCGCGTGTGCGGTTGCGCTCGTGCTCGAGCGCGCGGTGGTGGCAGTACGGGTTGTTGCCCGCCTTGCCGAAGAGCACGAACGACGTCCAGGTGCAGCCCGCGCGGCACTCGTCGGCGTAGTAGCAGCTGCGGCAGAAGCCCCAGAGATCCTCGACCGTGCGATCGCGGGTGTAGCGCAGCGGCGCCGCGCGCTCCCAGATGTCGCGCAGCGACGCGTCGCGGATGTTGCCGCCGGTCCAGGCCTCGGTCGGCAACGAAGGGCAGCCCTTGATCGCGCCGTCCGCCTCGATGCCGAGCGTCGAGCGACCCGCGCCGCAGCTGTACATGTGCCCGAGCGGCATCGTGCCGCGCAGCTGGGTCTCGTACGGACCGAAGTAGCCCACGTTGTTGCCCGGCCAGAGGCGCACGCCGGCCTCCTTGCAGCGGGTCTGCAGGCGCCCGAGCAGGGGGAAGAGCTCGAGCAGGTCGTAGGGCTGCAGCAACAGCTCGGGGTGATCCGCCGCGTTGCC
>CAYZQM010000276.1:5851-8078 GCA_964480175.1 uncultured Sandaracinaceae bacterium | reverse complement strand
AGCCCCCGCCGCCGGTCAGCGTGCGGGTGCCGAGATCGAGCTCGAGGATCTCGATCGCGCCGCTGCGCGGGGGATAGCCGCACCCGGAGAACGTCCCTCCGCTCCAGGGCTGGCTCGCCTGGCAGCGCTCGCCCGCGAGACAGTCGCCGTCGTCGTCGCACACCTCGGTGCACAGGCCGTCGGAGCAGGTGAGCCCTGCGCACTCGACGTCGCTGGTGCAGGCGGTGCCGTTCACGCGCCCGGTCACGTCGATGGGAAGGCACGCGGTCACGCGCGCGCCGTCGACGTCGGCCGGTCCGCACGCGGATCCGAAGGTGACCGCCGAGAAGCACGACGACGCGTCGACGCACGGTCGACTGCACACGCCGCCGCGGGCGGGCGGCAGGCACAGGCCGCTGAAGCACGAGGCCGATGACGTGCAGGGCTCGCCGTCGAGCAACGTGCCTGCGGCGTCGGGCCCGGGGCCCGCGTCCCCGAGCGGCACGCAGCGTCCCAGCGCGCAGGTCTCGCCCGCGGCGCACTCGGCGGGCGTGGTGCACTCGCTCGCGATGCACTGGCCCTCGATGCACGCCATGTCGGCGTCGCACTGCGAGGCGTCGGTGCAGCTCGGCTGGCAGCCGCCGTGGAAGCACTGGTAGCCCTCGCGACAGTCGGAGGGTCCGTCGCACGGCGCGAGGCAGAGGCCGCCTACCAGATCGGGATCGCAGACGCCGCCGGTGCCGCACGCGGCGCCGCTTCCGCAGCGGCTCGAGCAGTAGCCTCCCGGAAACGAAGGGACGCAGAGCAGGCCCCCTGCGCAGGAGTCCGTGCACGGCGCGCCGTACTCCGCGGCGCTGCTGCACGCGGAGAGCGCGAGCGCGAACGCGAACGTGAGGGCCGCGCGCACCGAAGGAGAGCAAGCGAAGAGCGGCGTACGCCGCGAAGTCGGGGTGGACACCGAACGGAGTATACGGGGACCGCCCGGTGCAGCTACGATGCTTCGGCCCGCGTCACGGATTGGCACAGGCGCCCCTTCGAACGAGTGCCCTCGACTCACCTCATCTCATTGGCCTCTCGCATTCCATGTCGACCCTAGGGCGCCTCGGACGCTACGAGCTCGTGCGCAAGATCGCCGCCGGCGGCATGGCGGAGATCTTCCTCGCGCGGCAGTGGGGCTCGGCGGGCTTCTTCCACGAGGTGGTGATCAAGCGCCTGTTCCGCCACCTCGCGGAGCACCCCGCGCAGCTCCGCATGTTCCAAGACGAAGGCCGCCTGCTCGCGGCCCTCTCCCACGCGAACATCCCGCAGGTCTACGACGTGGGGCACGCGGACGGGTACTGGTACATCGCGATGGAGCACGTCGAGGGCTACACGCTGGCCGACGCGTTTCAGCTCGGGGTGCGCAACGGCCTGCCGATGCCGCTGCCCGTGGCGCTCGGCATCGTGATGCAGACGTGCGAAGCGCTGCACCACGCGCACGAGCGCGCCGATCGCGCGCGTCGCCCGCTGCGGATCGTGCATCGCGACGTCACCCCGCAGAACGTGATGCTCACGCGCGATGGTGTCGCGAAGCTGATGGACTTCGGCGTCGCGTCGACCGCGGCGCGCAAGGACACCGAGGCGGGGGCGGTGCGCGGGACGTTCGCGTACATGGCGCCCGAGCAGATCCGCGCGCGCCCGCTCGACAAGCGCGCCGACGTCTTCGCGCTCGGCGTGATCCTGTACGAGCTCACCACGGGTACGCGGTTGTTCCGTGGCAGCGACGTGCAGGTCATGACCCAGGTCGTCGAGCAGGACGTCGCGCCCCCGTCGAGCCGCGATCCCAACTACCCGCCCGACCTCGAGGAAGTCGTGCTCTCCGCGCTCGCGCGCGATCGCAGCCGTCGCATGCCCTCGACCGCACACCTCGCGCTGCGGCTCGAAGAGCTCGCCCAGCGCTACGGGGTGCTGGTCGGTCCGCGCGCCGTCGCGCGCTGGGTGGGGCAGGTGCTCCCGGCCGAGCCCCTTCGCGAGGAGGAGCTCGCGATGGTGCAGCCGCCCGACATGGGCTCGGACCACGGCGGCTACCCGCAAGCGCACGCCGCCGCGCACGAGGTCCCCGACGACGAGGGGATGATGGAGGACCTGCGTCTGCTCAGCCTCCCGCCCGAGCCGCTCGACTTTCCCGACTTCGAGGAGGAGCTCCCCGCGGCCCCCGCTCCACCGGTTCCCGCGGCTCGTGCGACACCCAGCGCCGCAGCCCCTCCTG
>CAYZQM010000276.1:5532-5841 GCA_964480175.1 uncultured Sandaracinaceae bacterium | reverse complement strand
AGCTCGCGGACGTGCTCGGTGAGCTGCCGCCCGAGCAGCCGTACTACGGCGAGCAGCTCGTCGATCCCGTCGACGTCGACTTCGACGGCGATCTGGACGCTGGCGTCGACGATCTGCTCTCGCAGCCTCCGCCCGAGCCCGCGCCCCAGGGCTACGATCTCTCGCGCTCGGACGAGACGCCGCTCACGCTGGACGGCTTCGACGAGCACGACGTCGAGCGGCCGGTGCTCTTGCTCGACGCGCCGAAGAAGGCCTCGGTCGCGCCTGCGCCGTCGGCCAGCGACTCCGGTCCGCGCAGCGGGCGTCGCG
>CAYZQM010000276.1:0-5522 GCA_964480175.1 uncultured Sandaracinaceae bacterium | reverse complement strand
CGTCAGTTTCGTCGACGAGCTCGAGCGCAAGTTGATCGAGGACTTCGAGGAGGGTGATGCGGGCGACGATCCGGACGGGGCCACGTGACCTCCGGCGCTGGGTGGGCGATCGCGCGGCGCGCGAGGTGCGCGTGAGCGCCGAGCTCACTGCGGCGCTGCTCGAGGTCGCCGAGCGCGTCGGTGCGGTCGTGCCCGCAACGGATCAGGCTCCGGCGATCGCGGCGGCGCGGGCATGGGCTTGGCTCGGCGCCATCGAGACCGCGCGCGAGCTCGGCGAAGGCATGCTCGCCGACGACGTGCTCGGTGGCGATGCGCTGCTCGCCGCAGAGGGCCTCGCCGTGCTGGCGACCATCGATGGTCAGCAAGGCGATCTCGAGCGCGCGATCGGGCGCTGGGACGAGGCGGGCGCGCGCTTGCTCGCCGGCGATCGGAAGGAGCGGGCCGCCGAGATCCTCTGCGACGCGGCCGAGGCGCTGCTCGATCGCGATGGCCCGGCGGACGTGTCCGCCGCGGTGTCGCGGCTCGCGTCTGCGCGCTCGCTCTTCGCCGAGGGGAAGCACAAGGAGCCGCCTGCGCGCCTCGCGGTGCTCTTGAACCGCGCGCGCGCCGCGACGGGGGACGTCGACGGTGCGCTCGGCGAGCTCGCTCGTGCGACCGATGCCACGGCGAGCCGCTGGCAGGGCTACCAGCTGCACGGCGCGTTGGCGCGTCTGCACGAGCTCTCGGGCCAAGAGCTCGCCGCGCGTCGCAGCTGGGAGCACGCGACCGAGATCGCCGAAGAGATCGCGACGCAGCTGCCCAAGGCGCTGCGGGCGACGTTCTTCGCCGAGCCCTCGCGCGCGCTGGCGCGGGCCCGCTCTTCTGGGCGCGCCGAGGGGACCCGCGCGGCGGGCTCGGATCTGTCGCGCGACGGCCGCTGGCTTCGGCTGCTCGAGATCACCAAGCGCCTCGCGAGCGAGCGCGACGTCGCGCGTCTGCTCGAGCGGATCACCGACTCTGCCGTCGAGCTCTCGGGCGCCGAGCGCGGCTTCGTGCTGGTGCTCGACGAGGACGGCAAGCTGGTGCCGCACGCGGTGCGCGACGCGGCGCAACCCGACGATCCCCACGTCGCGTTCAGCCAGTCGATCGCCGAGGCCGTGCTGATCGACGGCGAGCCGATCGTCACCGTCGACGCGCGCGCCGACGGACGGGTGAACGACTACATGAGCGTGCACCGGCTGATGCTGCAGTCGGTCGCGTGTCTCCCCATCCGGGTGGGGAGGCTCGGCGAGTCGGCCGTCACGCTGGGTGTGCTCTACGTCGAGAACCGGGTCCGCCGCGGGCGCTTCGGCGAGGGCGACGTCGAGCTCTTGCTCGCCTTCGCGGATCAAGCGGCGATCGCGCTCGCGAACGCGCGCATGCTCGCGGAGATCCAGTCGCAGAACGCCGAGCTCGCGAGGCAGCGCGACGATCTGAGCGCCGCGCGATCCGAGATCGAGCGCTTGCTCTCGACGACCACCGAGGAGCGCGATCGGGCGCGCGACGAGCTGGGCCGTGTGCGCGAGGCGCTCTCGCACAAGAGCCGGATGGGGATCATCGGACAGAGCGAGGGCATGCGCCGGGTGCTCTCGGTGATCGAGCGGGTCCGCGACGTGTCGATCCCCGTCGTCATCCACGGCGAGAGCGGCACGGGCAAGGAGCTGGTGGCGCGCGCGATCCACTTCGCGGGCGCCCGCAAGAAGGCGCCCTTCGTCGCGCTGAACTGCGCGGCCGTCCCCGAGACCCTGCTCGAGTCCGAGCTCTTCGGGCACGAGAAGGGCGCGTTCACCGGCGCCGATCGGGCGCGCACCGGCGTCTTCGCGCAGGCCGATGGCGGCACGCTCTTCCTCGACGAGATCGGCGACATGCCCGCCAAGATGCAGGTCGAGCTCTTGCGGGTGCTCGCCGACGGCAAGGTCCGACCGGTGGGCGGTGAGATCGAGCGCCAGGTCGACGTGCGCGTCGTCGCCGCGTCGAACAAGTCGCTCCGCGAGCTGGTGAAGCAGGGGCTCTTTCGCGAGGATCTCTTCTATCGGCTCGCGGTGGTCGAGCTGACGATCCCACCGCTGCGCGATCGACGTGGCGACGTCGCGCTCTTGAGCGAGCACCTGCTCGGACAGATCGCCGAGCGCGAGGGCAAGCCCAAGAAGCGCCTGTCCCCGCGCGCCCTGGCGCGCCTGAGCGCGGCGAGCTTCCCAGGCAACGTGCGGCAGCTCGAGCACGTGCTGATGAACGCGTGCGTCATGACCGACGCCGCGGTGATCGAGGCGGTGCACCTGTCGCTCGACGACGGCTTCGTGCCCAGCGACGACGAGCTCGAGCTCGAGGCGGCCGCGGAGGTGGACGAAGCGCCGCCCGAGGCGTCGCCCATCGGCCCGGAGCTGCCGGAGAACGTCGAGGCGTGGAAGACCGAGGAGCGCCGCCGCATCCTCGAGGCGCTGGAAGCCGTCTCGTGGAACCGGGTGAAGGCGGCACAGAAGCTCAACATGCCGCGCCGCACGTTCTACCGACGCCTCAAGGAGTACGGGATCCTCGGAGGCGAATAGCGCCTCAGCCGCGGCTGGGGACGAGCACTTCGGGGCCTGCTTGGGGCTCGCTCTTCAGGATCCGATCGATGCGCAGCTCCACGCTCTCGCCGCCGCGGTAGCTGTCGGGGCGCAGGCTGCCGACGAGCGACACGGTGCTCCCGAGCTGATCCAGCTCGGCGCCCATGCCCATCCCGAAGCAGGGAAGGCGGGTCTTGCCCACCCGCAGCGCGAGCTTGAGGTGGCCGTCGCCCACCGTGGACGCGTCCTCGATCTTCGCGTCCTCGAGGCCGAAGCGCGGCTCTGGGTTGCGATGACCGAGCGGCTCGAGGAGCGCCAGCTCGCGGCCGCTGGGGATCGGCAGGCGATCTCCGTCGAGCACCAGATCGACCGAGCGCGTCACCTTCGGGATGTCGCGCTCCGCGTAGATGGCGGCGCACGCCTCGTCGAACGCGTGCGCGAACGTCTCGAGGCGCTCGCGACGGATGGTGGCGCCGCATGCGGCGCTGTGGCCGCCGAACTTGTCGAGCAGGTCCTTGCACCTGGCGATCGCGTCGTAGAGCGGGAAGCCCGCGGGCGCGCGCCCCGAGCCGTGACCGTGGGTTCCGTCGCCGTCGAACGCGAATACGATCGAAGGCGCCTCGGTGACCTCGACCATGCGGGCCGCGACGATGCCCACCACGCCGCGGTGCCACCGCTCGCTGCCCACGACGACGCCGCGCGGCGCGTGGCCCAGCTCGCTCTGAAGCGTGCGCGCCGCGAGCACCGCCTCTTCGGCGATGCGGTTCTGCAGCGCCTTGCGCTCGGTGTTGATCGCCTCGATGCGGGCCGCGATCGAGCGCGCCTCGCTGAGGTTCTTGGCGCGAAGCAGCGCGAGCGTGAGATCCGGCGAGCCGAGCCGGCCCGACGCGTTCAGGCGCGGCGCGAGCCGAAACGAGACGTCGATGCCGCCCACCAGGTTGCCGCGCTTGATCTTCGCGGCCTCGCCGAGCGCGGCGATCCCCGGGCGATCGAAGCGCGACACCAAACCGAGGCCGAACCGAACGAGCGCGCGGTTGTCGCCATCGAGCGGGGCGACGTCGGCGATCGTCCCGAGCGCGACGAGGTCCAAGAGCGGCCGGATGTCGACCTTCTGTCCCAGGCGGGCACGGATCGCGGCGACGAGCGTGAAGACCAAGCCGACGCTCGCGAGCCCCTTGTAGGGAAAGCCGCAGTCGGGTCGGTGGGGGTTCAAGAAGGCGAGCGCGGGCAGCGGCTCCTTGGGCACGAGGTGATGGTCGACGACGATCACGTCGAGCCCACGCTGCTTGGCCCGCGCGATGCGCTCGTGATCGGAGGAGCCGCAGTCGCAGGTGATGAGGAGGCTCGCGCCGGTCAGAAGGACACGATCGAGGCCGGGATCCGAGAGACCGTAGCCGCCGGCGAAGCGGTTGGCGCAGAGCGCGTGCACGGTCGCGCCGAGCTGCTCGAGCGCATCGGCCAAGAGCGCCGTCGAAGTGGTCCCATCGACGTCGTAGTCGCCGAAGATCGCGACGGTCTCGCCGGCGCGACATGCGCGTGCGATCCGCTCCGCCGCGGCGTCGCGGTCCGCCATCGCGAGCGGCGAGCTGAGCGCCGCGAGCTTCGGCTCGAGCCACGGAGCTGCTTCTGCCGGGTCGCCCAGCCCACGCGCCAGCAGCAAGTGGCCGAGCGTGCTCGAGATCCCCAGCGTCCGTCCCAGCGCCTTCGCGGCCTCGTCGTCGATCGGCATCGCGGCGTTCTCGGTGCGCGAAGCCAGCGCTTGCGCCCGCGGCCCGTCGGGCAGGGACGTCCGCTCGGGGTCGGGCGACTCGATCACGCGCGGAGGGTCACTGCCCGAGGTCGGGGTCGCAAGGAGAAACGCACCTGGTGCCGTCGTTGATCCGCTCGATCGCGTCGCGGTGCGAAGGCGCTTTCGCGTCTGAATTTCAAGCATCGGAAAGGCCGGCCGCGCGACCGAAATCCGCTAGGATGCGGCCCCCTGTGCTGATGCGGCTCCTCGATCTCTGGGCGACGATGGTCACCCGACACCGCGCGGTGGTGCTCGGGATCACCGTCGCCGTCGTCGCGTTCCTCGGAGCGAACCTCCCGTTCCTCGCGACGGACACGGCGCCCGAGAACCTCCTCATCTCGTACGGCGACTACGACCAGCGCGTGGAGGCGTTCCGCTCGCGCTTCGGCGACACCGACAGCGTGGTCGCGATCCTCGTGCTCGCGGACGACGTGCTCACCCAGGCGCCGCTCGACTACGTGCACACGGTCACGTCGGCGTTCGAGGCCGACGAACGGGTGGTTCGCGTTCGCAGCCTCACGAACACCCCGCTGCCGGTGTCCGACGACGCCGACACGGGCGGTCTGGACGATCTGGAGGATGGCGGCGGTCTCGACGACCTCGAGGATCTCGACGCGATCGAGGGGGACGACGGCGGACTGCCCGAAGCCGACCCGCGCTTCGAGCGCGCGGTCGAGACGCTCGTGCAGGCTCATCCAGAGCGCTTTCCCCTCGGCCTCATGACGGTCGCCGAGCGCACCGGAGGGCTCTCGACGATCGCGCCGCTCGTCGCGCCGGGGGCGCCCGTCACCGAAGGCGACGTCGAGCGCATCGCGCTGGCGGTCGAGCACGCGCCGATGCTGCGCGGGCGCTTGGTGAGCGAGGATCACGAGCTGGCGGCGGTCGCGCTGGTGCTCGATCCCGCGCTGGGCGTGGGCGATCGCCGCGTCGAGATGGTGCACGTGATCGACGACTGGGTCGCCGCGCACCCGCCCCCCGAGGGCGTCGAGGTGCACATCGCGGGCTTGCCCCACCTGCGCGCGTCGATCTCCGACGCGATGATCGAAGACCAGATCATCCTCGTCCCGCTCTCGCTGCTCGTCTGCGTGATCCTGCTCTTCATCTCGTTCCGGTGGATCGCCGGGACGCTGCTGCCGATCCTGACGGTGGGTTTCTCGGTGGTCTCGGTG
>CAYZQM010000275.1:7312-8091 GCA_964480175.1 uncultured Sandaracinaceae bacterium | reverse complement strand
GGCACGCACACCCACTGGAGCAATCCTCGTTCGCTCGATCGCCACACGGGTGGGGCGCACCGACCCACCGCCGCGCCGCCATGCCCCAATCGAGGTGCTGCGCGCGCCGTGGTCGCGCTCGAGCCGGACGGCATCGCGCTTGCTGGAAGAGCATCAGGGGCGCGTCCGGCGCCCAGGAAAGAAGGAGTCCCCATGAGTCACGCCTATCCGATCGTGGTCGGGATCGATTTCACCGACGCCTCCGAGGTCGCGCTGCGCAAGGCGCTCGAGCTCTCGAGGAGGGTTCACGTCGACGTACTGCACGTGGTGCACGTGCTGCCCGCGGGCGAAGCCCGGCTTCGCGACCACCTGAAGGAAGAGAACGAGCGCATCGAAGCCGCGTATGCCGCCGTCCGCACGTACGTCCTCGATCACGCGGCGCGCATCACGGCGCACGCGGGCACACGCGACAGCGAGTGGACGCAGCAGGCGGTCTTCCACGTCCGCCGCGGCGAGCCGGCCGAGGCCATCCATCAGGTGGCCGTCGACGTCGACGCCGAGCTGATCGTGGTGGGCACCCACCAGCGCACGGGCGTCGCGAAGCTCGTCGCCGGCTCGGTCGCCGAGCGCCTGGTCGGCATGGCGCGCCTGCCGGTCTTGGTGGCGTGCGAGAAGGATCTCTCGGGGCTCGAGCGAAAGGACGCGATCGAGCCTCGCCGGGCCGGCGAGGACCTGAGCGATCACACGCCGAACCCGCCGAGCCGGGCATCGAAGGTACGCAGCAGCCCGTTGAGGGCCTG
>CAYZQM010000275.1:6491-7302 GCA_964480175.1 uncultured Sandaracinaceae bacterium | reverse complement strand
GCCGAGCCGGGCGGAGCACCTGCTCTTCACCCAGCGCAGCCAGCACATCTCGGGTCTGGTGTGAGCGCTACTCGTCGCTCGGCGGCTCGCGCAGCGCGGCCTCGAGCAGGTGCACGACGGCGATCGGGGTCTCTGGTCGCTCGTCGGGATCGAGGCTGAGGCAGGCCGCCATCGCGCGCTCGATCTGCACGGAGAAGAGCCGACGGCTCACCGTGCTGAGGTAGGGCGCGCGCGTCGAGAACTTCGCGGCCTCGATCACCGACTCGTCGAACGGCGGCTGCCCTGCCATCAGCTCGAACGCGAGCGCCGCGAGGCCGTAGGCCTGGTAGCGCAGGCTCCCCGCGGAGGCGCGCGCGCCGCTCGCCTTCGGGGCGCGCCTGCCGATCTCGAGATCGACGAAGCGGGGTGCGGCGCCGTTGAGGTTCGTGACGTTCACCTGATCGGGCCGCACCCACTTGTGCTGGACTCCGTCGCGGTGGAGCGCGTGCAGCGCCTGCGCGATGGGCCGCAGCACCACGACCGCCTGCTGGGGTGCGAGAGGACCGCTGACCTCGAGCCGGCGCCTGAGGGTGCGGCCCGCGACCCGCTCCATGATCAAGTACGACTCGCCGCTGGGCAGGGTGCCTGTCGCGATCTTCCGAACGAGCGACGGGTGCTGCACCTCGCCGATGCCGAGCGGCTCCTCTCCGAAGCCCTCACGACGCACCTTGATCGCCACCTTCTGGCCGGCGGCGTTCTCGGCAGCGAAGACCACGAGCCCGCTGCCCTTGCCGATCACGCTGCGGACCTCGTAGCCCTCGATCTCGGTACC
>CAYZQM010000275.1:0-6481 GCA_964480175.1 uncultured Sandaracinaceae bacterium | reverse complement strand
GTCGGGGTCTCGACGCCGAGATCCATCGGTCGCGGCACGAGCGACGGAACGCCGTCGGGAAGCGAGGGCCGGGCGACGCCCATGTGGGGCGTCTTCCACCAAGCGTCACTCTGGGTGAGTCGGGAGCTTCGACGGGTCACGGTTCGAGGCCCTCAGCAATTGCAGTGCCTCGGCCCGACACCGAAAAACCAGCATGAAATCAGCGCATTGGGGGCACGTTGTGGGCCCCGGACCCTCAGGGTCGCGTCAGGGGGTGTGGGATCCCGCGACCCGATCCGCGAGCAGCGCGCCGAGCGCCACGGCCGCGGCGGTCTCGGTCCGCAGGATCCCGGTGGGCAGCGTCCAGGCGCGAAATCCGAGCGAGCCGAGCGCGCTCTCCTCGTCCGCGCTGAGCCCACCCTCGGGGCCGATCACCAGCCACTGCGACGTCGATCGCGTGATCGGGGAGCGCCCGTCGCCCCGCGCAGCGAGCATGCGGCGGTCCGCGGTCGATGGTGCGCGCGCGGCCACGTCCAAGAGCGCCGACGGTCCTTCGATGCTCGGCGTCCAGAGCTGCTCGCTCTGCCGCGCAGCTTGCTGTGCGATGCGGCGCCAACGCTCGAAGCGGCGCGCGTCGGGGTGGGGGACCGTGTGTTCGGTCTCGACGAGGTGGATCGCGCGGACCCCGATCTCCGTCGCCATCCGGATGACGAGATCGATCTTGTCGCCCTTCGCGAGCGCCTGGATGAGCACGACATCAGGCGGCGAGGGCGCGCGCTCGACGCGCTCGACGTCCACCGAGCACGTGCGGCCTCCGACGACCAGCACCCCCCGCGCGAGCGTGCCGGAACCATCGAACAGCTCGAGGGCTTCACCGTCCCGGAGGCGCAAGACCTTCGCGTGGCGCGCAGCCTCTGCGTCGAGCTCGACGCGTGCGCCAGCGACCAGCGACCCGGTGAACGCGAGGCGGCGCATCAGCGACGCGCGCGCGCCTTCTTCTTCGCTGCGGTCTTCTTCGCTGCGGTCTGCTTCGCTGCGCTCTTCTTCGTCGCGCTCTGCTTCACTGCGCTCTGCTTCGCTGCGCTCTTCTTTGTCGCCCTCTTCTTCGTCGCGCTCTTCTTCGTCGCGCTCTTCTTCGTCGCGCTCTTCTTCGCTGCGCTCTTCTTCGTCGCCCTCTTCTTCGTCGCGCTCTTCTTCGTCGCGCTCTGCTTCGATGTCTTCGTCGCGTTGGCCGGGGCGACGAACGACATGAGCAGCCAGTCGCGCTCGGTGGCCGAGCGCTCGAACGCTAGGCCGAGCGCCTCGTACGTCGTCCTGATCTCGTCGATCTCGATCACCAAGAGGCCTGCGAGCAGGAGGCGTCCCCCTGGTGCGACCCGGGCGGTGATCTCGGCCGCGTGCGGGATGAGCACCCGGCTCTCGACGTTCGCCATCACCAGCGGGAACTGCTCGCGCACCTCGCTCACGCGATCGGTGCTCGTCTCGATCCCCTTCACCCGGTTGCGCTGCGCGTTCTCCTTCGTCGCCTTGATCGCCTCGGGGTCGATGTCGATCGCCAGCACCGTCTTGGCGCCCAGCTTGCGCGCCGCGATCGCGAGGATGCCGCTGCCGGTCCCGACGTCGAGCATCCGCTCTCCGCCCGCGATCACCTGCTCGAGCGCCGCGAGCGAGAGCCGGGTCGATTCGTGCGTGCCCGTCCCGAACGCGATGCCCGGGTCGATCTCGACGACGACGTCGCCGGGCTTTGTGACGGCCTCTTCCCACGGAGGCCGCACCACGATGCGCTCTCCCACGCGCGAGGGCTTGAAGTACTCGCGCCACTTGTGGCGCCACTCGTCGCCCACGATGTCGACCAGCTTGCTGGCCCACGCGATCACGCCCTTGGCGATGCGCGCCTGATCCTCGGTGTCGAAGTGCGCGACGAGCACGGTCCCGCCATCGAAGCTCTTGTCGAGCGTGGTCGCGTCGCGCTCTTCGACGCCGGTCGCGCCCAACTCGAAGAGCTCGGCGGAGGCCTCGTCGATCTCCTCGTCGGGGACGCGAACGTGCAGGGTGGGGTAGCGCGGCTCGCTGCTCGAAGTGCTCATCGCGCCAGAGCTAGCGTGCACGTCGAGCCATGGCTAGGCGTTGCGCGCGTCAGTCGCCGATGGTGAAGACGAGCGTGCCCTGTTGGGTCCCGCCCTCGCTGCCGAGCACCACGCCGAGGATGATCGCGCCCGCGACCAAGAGGACGCCGCCGCCGATGGCGACCCAGAAGCCGGGCTCTTCGGCGATGTCGCCGCCGGGCGCGGGGACCGCGATGCGCAGCGGCGCTGCGACGTCGCCGCGCGCGGCGACCGGGAGACCCGCGGCGTCGATCGCCTCGAAGTAGTACTCGACCAGCGGCGGCGCGACGGCCTCTGCGGGGATCGTCGCCACGTACGTGCCGTTCGACGCGAGGTTCATGTCGATGCGGGTGAAGACCGCGTTGGTGCCCTGGCGATACGCGAGCACGAGCGACGCGACGCGATGATCGGGATCCTCGAGCGTGGCCTCGAGCTCGACCTCGGTGCCGCGATCGGCCTGCGGCGGCGAGCGATGCGCGATCGAGACGGGCGCAGGCGCAGGAAGACCCGGTCGGCCATCGGCCTCCCACGTGGTGCGCACCCCCGCGAAGAACTCGCGGAAGCGGGGCGAGACGTCGGAGCCGGGCTGGTACTCCGGCTGGATGCCGAGGAGGCTGCGGTACGCGCCCGTCGCTTCCTCTTGGCGTCCGAGCGCGAGGTAGGTGAGCGCGAGGTAGCGGTAGATGGTCGCGAGGTCCGCGCTGGTGTTGCCCGATCGAACGAGCGCCGCAGAGAACGTCTGGAGCGCCTCTTCGAATCGCACGTCTTCGTACTCACCGACGCCGCGCTCGATCAGCGGGTTGCTCTGCGCCTCGCACCGCGAGGGCGGCGTGAGGGAGAAGAAGAACGCCAGCGTGAGCGCCAGCGAGCAGAGCGTGCGAGCGACGAAGCGAGCCCAGACCAATCGCATAGGGGCGCGACCCTACCATGACGCTGCCTCGGATCGTGCGGAGCGTGCACAGCATCGTCGCCTCACCTGCGCGCTCGCGTCCCAGCCTTCGCGTTGCCTCGCGATCGCGACGAAGCGGCACGAAGAGGCAAACCTTGCGTGGGGCCGCAGAAACGGGGTATGCGGTACGCGAGAACCGCCTGAGGGCACAGGGGTTGCTCGTGGGCGGCGCCAACCAGCGCTCGAGGGCGCGACCAAGGAGACAGCGATATGACGACTCGTTCTGCACTTCTCGTGATGGCCTGCGCGTTCGCGATGGCCTGCGGCTCCACCGAAGAGGCCCCCGCCGCCGCCACGACCACCGAGGCCCCCGCGGCTGCTCCGGCCGCTGCGCCCGCTGCTGCTCCGGCCGCTGCGCCTGCCGCCGCCGGCGCCCCGATCGCGCTCGCGGGTCCTGGCTTCACCGCGACGCCGGTCGCAGGTACCGCGGGCGGTCCGACGCCCGGTGAGACCATGGGCGAGGGCTGCATCGGCAACTACCCGCTCTCCGCGCAGCACACCGTCACCGTCGGTGCGGCGATCCCGATGCTCCGCGTGCTCGTGAACGCGGGCCCGGACAACGACACCACGCTCGCGGTCCGTCGCCCCGACGGCACCTACGCGTGCAACGACGACTCGGGTGATCCCGGCAACGGCCTGAACCCGCTGGTCGAGATCGAGAACGCGGCGCCCGGCGAGTACCAGATCTTCGTGGGCGGCTACGCGCTCGGCGACACCTGGGCGAGCTACAACCTGACGTTCAACGAGACCGCGGGCGTGTTCCCGTCGACCGCCGCGCCCAATCCATGAGCGCGTAGTCCCGAGCTCGCCGAGTGATCGGCAGCATCGTCGGACCTGCCGCACGCTGGTCTGGCGATCGAAGGAGGCCGTCCGAGCCCTGGCTCGGGCGGCCTTCGTCGTGGACGACGATGCTCGCACCCGAGCACGGGGAGGCTAAGCTCGGGCGCCGATGGCTGCGCGTGTGTATCTGGTGGGCGCAGGCCCGGGGGATCCGGAGCTCATCACCGAGCGCGGCAAACGTCGGCTCGGCGAAGCGGATCTCGTGCTCTACGACGCGCTCGTTCATCCCGCGCTGCTCGCGCACGCCCCGCGCGCAGAGCACGCGTTCGTCGGCAAGCGCGGCCATCGCCACAGCGAGCGCCAGCAAGCGATCAACGCGCGGATGATCGAGGCGGCGCGCGCGGGCAAGACCGTCGTGCGCCTCAAGGGCGGCGATCCTTACTTGTTCGGGCGCGGTTCGGAGGAGGCCGAGGCGCTCGCCGCTGCGGGCATCGCGTTCGAGGTCGTGCCCGGTGTGCCCTCGCCCCTGGCGGCGACGGCGTACGCGGGCATCTCGCTGACGCACCGCTCGCTCGGATCGAGCGTCGCGTACCTCACCGCGAGCGAGTCGCCCGAGAAGGATCGATCGAGCCACGACTGGACGAAGCTCGCGACCGCGACCGAGACGCTGGTGATCTTCATGGGGCTCGCCCGGGCGCGCACCCTGATGGAGTTGCTCGTCGAGCACGGGCGATCGAAAGAGACGCCCGCCGCGATCCTGTCCCGCGCCTCCACCCCCGATCAGCGCACGCTCGTCGGCACGGTCGGCACGCTCGCGGATGCGGCCGACCGCGAGTCGCTCGCGTCGCCAGCGCTCATCGTGGTGGGGGCGGTCGTCACGTTGCGCGATCAGCTGCGCTGGTACGACCGAGGCCCGCTCTTCGGCGCGCGGGTGCTGGTGACGCGGCCCGCCCACCAAGCGGAAGGCCTCGCGCGACGCCTGCGCGACGCGGGCGCCGAGCCGATCTGTGTGCCGGCGATCCGCATCGCTCCTCCGCTGGATCCCGAGCCGCTCGCCGCGCTCGCGCGGTCCCTCGATGCGTTCCGCTGGATCGTGCTCACCAGCAGCAACGGCGTGAACGCGCTCTTCGACGCGCTGCACGACCAAGCGCTCGACGCGCGCGCGTTCGGGCGCAGCAAGGTGCTCGCGATCGGATCGGCGACTGCGGCCGCGCTGGAGCGACGCGGAGTCCGCGCCGATCTCGTGCCCGACGAGTTCCGCGGCGAGGCCGCGGCGGAGGCGTTGATCGATGCGCTCGGCGACGAGATCCGCGGCGCGGATCGCGCTCCCGCGCGCGGAGATCGCGCGCGACGCGCTCCCCGACATGCTCACCGCGCAGGGCGCGCACGTGGAGGTGGTGACGGCCTACCGCAACGTGACGGCCCCCGAGGACCGCGCCGAGATCGCGCGCCTCCTGAAGAGCGACGAGATCGACGTGCTCACGCTGACCGCGCCCTCGACCCTGCGCAGCGTGCTCGATGCGCTCGACGGTGACGCGCGCGCCCTCGAGGGTGTGTGCGTCGCCTCGATCGGTCCGGTCACTTCGGAGGCCGCGGCCGAGCGCGGGGTGCGCGTCGACGTCACCGCCTCGCAGTACACCGAGGCCGGCCTCTTCGATGCCTTGCTGGCGCACGCGCAGGCCAGCTCGCGCCCCTGGCAAGACCCCGCGAGGCGGCGGGCCCGCATCCGTGCCACATTCGGCGCCGCTCCATGAGGCACCTCTCGCTCCCGCTCGCCTTCGTCCTGGCCGCGACCCTCAGCGTCTCCGTCGCGGGGACCGGCTGTGGTCGCCCGCCGCCTGGCATGCTCTTCGACTTCCCGGCGGATGCACCCGAGCTCGCGCAAGCGAGCTTCGATCCCGTCTCGGGCGTGTGGGAGAGCGCGCCGTGGGAGGGCGCGTCGTGGCTCCCGTTCCCGGGTCAGGTCCAGCTGCGGGTCGCGCACGGCCTGGGGCGCGTGCCGCGCGTGGTGCTGGTGTACCTCACGTTCCGCGAGGTCCCCCTCGGGGGCGATGTCGAGGCGCCGCCGGCGCTGGCTGCAGGCGATCTCGCGCGGGTCATCGAGGTGACCGACACGACGATCACCGTGTGGAACGACACGAACGGCAACTACTTCGCGCGCGTGGTGGCGTACTGACGAGGACCGACGAGCTCGGGGCGGTGCTCGAGGTCCTCGCGGACGCGCCCGAGGCCGAGCGCCCCGTCGGTCGGCTGCGCTTGATCGCCGCGGTCGCGAGCGTGATCGGCGCGCTGTGGGTGATCGCCCTGAGCGACGGCGCGCCGCTCTCGTTCGTCTTGCTGGCGGCGGTGCTCGCGGCCGCGTGGTTCTGGTGGCGGCGCTTCTCGTCGGTCGAGCGCGGCGTGCTGCGCGGCACGCGCCGCGAGCTGGTGCTCGCCGAGGACGGCTTGTCGTACGACGACGGCGAGGGCCGTGTGCTCGTGCGATGGACCGACGTCGAGCGCATCGAGCTCGATCACGATCGGATCTGCGTGCTCGTCGTGCACCGCGCGGGCACGACCTCCATCGAGCCTCCGCTCGCCGGCCACGGTCTCGATGCGCTCGGCGAGCGGGTGCACCGCGCTTTTCGATCCAGGGCTTTTCACGACGGGGGCAGGCGCCCATAATTCG
>CAYZQM010000274.1:0-8157 GCA_964480175.1 uncultured Sandaracinaceae bacterium | reverse complement strand
GCCCTCCGAGCGCAGGTGGAGACGCACGGGCGCCAACGCAGCGCCGAACGCTCGAAGTCTTGCGCACGCTCGAGATCGACGAGCACTGCGCGCGAGGAGGCGAGCGATCGACGTACGGACGCTCGCGCGAAGCAGCGGCGATCAATGAGCGCTGCAAAGCGAGTAGGCGAGCGGCAGAACGGAACCGCGCAGCCCCCGCCCTCACCCTCACGCGCGCCCTCGCCCTCACCCTCACGCGCGCCCTCACCCTCACGCTCGCCCTCACCCTCACGCTCACCCTCACGCTCGCACTCACCCGCCCATCGCGCACAACCGCTGCCACGTCCCCTCCTCGAGCCGCGGCAGGGCCGCGACGTCGCTGCCCTCGGCGGGGGCTGCGCGCTCGAGTCGGGCGACGGTCATCGCCATGCGCAGGTACGCGGCGGGCAGCGGGAGATCGAAGCGCTGGACCAGCGAGGGCCACGCATCGAAGGCTCGACCTAGGCCCATCGACTCCGCGATGCTGGCCATCTTGCGCTTCAGATCGTCCCGCTCCGACCACGGGTTGCGGAGCATCGCGGGATCGCACGTCGTGCCGATCGTGCTCGCGAACACCGCGCGGCGCGCGAGCTCGTCGGACGAGAGGGGGCGACGGGTGACGAACCACACCACGAGCGCCGCGCTCAACCCCATCGCGGCCAGCACCACCACGATCGCGCCGACGATCGTGCGGCCCATCAGCATCGGGTCCTGAGGAAAGAGCGGCTCCTGCACCACGATCGCCAAGAAGAGGCCGAGGCAGAGCGCCCAGATCGATCCCACCGTGAGCCAGCCGCGCGCGTACCCGATGACGATCGACGGCACGCTGCGACGCAGCTCGAGCACCTTCAGGTCGTTGCCGAACAGGCCGTTGCCGGTGACCCAGTAGGTGCCCTGAGGAAAGATCGGCAGGCCCATGAACTGGTAGAAGAGCGTCTGCACCGACGACTCGCCCACCCGCTCGATCGATCCGTAGAAGCCCTCGTACTGAGGGCTGTACATCAGCATGCGCGGGATGCTGGCACGGCGATGGACTGCACGCCCTCAGCTCGCGACGATCTCTTCCACGCTCGGCTCGATGAGCTCGAGGGTCCGCCACCGGCCGCCGCGAAAGCGCACGTAGAGCGCGAGCGCGAGCAGGCCGAGGTAGACGACCAGCCAGAACACCCCGATCACGTCGCCTGCGAACGCCCCGCCGTCGACGACGGTGAGGCTCGTGCCTGGCACGAAGATCAGCCACGCGATCGCGATGCGCACGGCGAGCGGCCACAGCGTGTCGCCCGCGGCGCGCAGGGCCTCCGACAGCACGCCTGCCGCCGAGTCGAAGAGCTGCCACGCCGCCGAGAGCGCGAGCATGCGCACCCCGATCACCATGAGCGCCTCGCGCGAGGCGGGCTCCGGCGCGAACGGGGAGAAGATCGCCGACGGGAACGCGACGTAGAGCAGGCCCACCAAGAGCTGCCAGCACGCGGTGACCTGAAACGTCAGGCGCACCAGCGACGGCACCCGATCGTGCTCGTTCTTGCCGATCGCTTGCCCCACCAGGATGGCGCCCGCGCTCGCGATGCCGAACGCCGGCATGAACGACACCGAGTTGATCTGCATCACCGCGTTGAGCGCCGCGAGCTGGGTGGTGCCCAGGCGCGCGATCACGACGTTGGCGAAGTACGCGAACGCGAGGAACTCGAGGAACCAGTTGAAGCCCGAGGGCAGCCCGAAGCGGAGGGTGCGGACGAACTCCGCGCGCACGAAGCGAGGCCAGGCGCCGCCGCGCACGAAGTACGCGAGCAGCCCCAGGAACGCGACGCTCGAGGAGATCGCGCTCGCGATCGCGGCGCCGTCCACGCCGAGCCGCGGCGCGCCGAGGTGTCCGTCGATGAGCAGGTAGTTGAGCCCCACGTTCGAAGCCATCGCGCCGAGGTTCGCGATCATGGGCACGCGCGTCTGGCCCAGGCCGCCGTAGTAGCTCGCGAGCGCCTCGAGCCCCAGCGCGGGACCGACGCCGAGCAAGCGGTAGCCGAGGTAGCTCACCATCTGCGCCTGCATCGCTGGCTCGTACTCGAGGAGCCCGAGCGCGTTGCCCTCCCGCACCATCAGTGCGTCGAAGATCGCACCGAGCGCGGGGATCACCGCGAGCCCCACGACCTCGGTGAGCACCGCGAGCACCAGCCCATAGAGCGCGAAGCGGCGGGCCCCGAGCGCGTCGCCTTTGCCCGCGAGCTGCGAGGCGAAGCTGCCGACGATGAACGCGGTGCCCATCGGGAGCAGGAGGATCAGGAAGCTGTTGAGCGCGCCGGTCGTGGTGGCCGCGAGCGCGGTCGGTCCGAGGTGCGCGACCATCAACGCGTCGGCCAGGCCGACGACGGTCTGGGTGGCCCGCGAGACCACGATGGGCCACGCGAGGAGAAGGAGCGTGCGCAGCCACGGGCTCATGCGGGCGCCGAGCATGGACCGAAAGCGCGGGCCGGGCCGGCGCGCGAACGAGGCGCGCTCGCCGCGCTCGATCCGGTATGCTCCGGCGCCGATGGCGTACGAGCCGGCGATGTCGGGTGAGGTCCCCCTCGAGGGGATGCTGGATGTGCTCCGCCAGATCGAGGAGCGGCGCATCAGCGGACGGCTGCGCTTCACCGTCAAGAACGACAAGGGTCGAGGCGAGACCGGCGAGGTCGAGCTGGTCGCGGGACAGCTCGCGCTCAGTCAGGACCCCCTGCCCGACGGGACCGATCCCGTCGAGCGCCTGCTCGAGCTGCGGGGCGGGATCTTCGTGGTGCACCAGCGCCTGCCGCCGCTCGCGGTCTCGCAGGGGGACGAGCAGAACAAGCGCGGCTCGCTCGCGGTGCACGCGCCGAGCGACCTCATGACGTACTGCGAGAACGCCGGGCTCACCGGGACGCTCCGCCTGATCAACGCGGGCAGCCTCGTCGACATGATCTACGAGGCGGGCGAGCTGCTCGGCATCCGCGTCGACGGGCAGGACAACGCGGATCTCTCGCACGTGTTCTCCTGGGAAGACGGACGCTTCGAGATCGGTGTCGGGCGCGACGTTCGCTCGCTGGTGCCGGGCGCGGCGCCCGAGGACCCATCGGATCGCGAGCCGACCACCCAGTTCGTGCGGCCCGGCGCGAACGACACCGGTCAGCACTTCCTCAAGGTCCTCGAGGTCGCGCTGACCGACATCGTCGATCGGCGCGAGCGCGCACAGCACAAGGGCCGCGGACAACAGAGCAGCGCGCCCAAGCCCAGCGTGCGGCCGCGGCCCCCGACCCTGTCGCCGCCCCGCGAGCGCAAGCCGCGCCGCGACGCGACGGTGCGCGTGGTGATCTTGGGCAACGACGACGACGCCGCGGCGCGCGTGATCGATCAGAAGCTGGGCCGCGAACAACCCTCACGAGAAGCAGCGATGGCGAAGAAGCCCAACGAGACCAAGAAGCCCAAGCCCGCCGAGGCGAGCGCCATCGAGACCGAGCCGAAGACCAAGGCCGACGTCACCAAGTCCGACGCCTCGCGAGCGAAGGTAGAGGCGAAGGAAGCGGCGAAGGAAAAGGTCGAGGCGAAGGAAGCCGCGAAGGAGGAGGCGGCGAAGGCCGAGAAGAAGGACCCCGAGCCTGCCGAGGCCAGCTCGAAGCCCGAAGCCGTGAAGGCCGATCCGGCTGCCAAGAAGCCCGCCGCCGAGACGCCCGCGAAGCCGAGCGCGGAGGCGCCCGAGCGCTTGGGCGAGACGCTGCTCTGGGTGCTCGCCGTGTTCGTGCTGGGCTTCGGCGTGCTCGCGGCGCTGGCGCAGCTGGCGACCTGAGGATCCGGTGGGGGCGCGCGTCGCTCGTGCTCCGCACCGCGCCGTCTCGCGTTGGCTCGCGCTGGTGGCGTTGCTCGCAGCGCCACTCTCGCTGCTCGCCCAGCCGCGCGCCCACCCGATCGAGGCGCGGTGGCGCGACGGCGAGCTGCGCGTCGGGCTTTCCGCGCTCGAGCTCGCGGACGACGCGGTGCGCGCGCGCCTCGGGAGCGGCCTGCCGCAGGTCGTCGAGCTCGCGATCGAGGTGGACGATCCGCGCGGGGTGCCGATCGCGCGCGTCGTGCGGACCGATCGGGTGATCTTCGATCTGTGGCAGGAGCACTACCGCATCGAAGAGCAGCTCGGCGCCCACCAGCGGACCCTGACCCTCGCGACGCTGGACGAAGTGCTCGAGGCCACGCTGACGACCGACGGCCTCTGCGTCGGGGACCCGACGACGTTCGGTGCCCACCGAGGCGAGCGCATCCACGTGCGCTCCACCGCGCAGCTCAACCCGCCGACCCCCGAGGCCATCCACCGCATCCGGCGCTGGCTCGCGCGGCCGGGCGGCGCGGCGTCCGAGGGGGACACGTTCTTCGGCTCGTTCGTCGGTCTCTTCGTCAACCGCAGCGTGACCTCGGCGGACGCGTCGATGTCGTTCCGCAGCGAGGCCATCGCGGTCCCGTCGGAGGGCGACGAGTGAAGCCGCAGCGCATGGGCCGCTTCGAGCGGCGCATCGTGCTCGCGATCGCGGTGGCCGCGTCGCTCCCGCTGGCCGGCGCGCTGGTCTTCGGGCGACAGGCGCTGCGCGAAGCCTACAGCGTGGGGGTGAACCCGCGGGTGGGCACCGAGCTCGACGGATCGCTCGAGAGCTACCGCGCGCGCTTGGTGGGGATCCGGCAGGCGGCGGCCGCGAGCGCGGCGCGCATCGCGCGCGACGACGGGCTGCGCGCCGCGATCGTCGCACCCGAGGACGAGCGCGACGGACGCATCGACGACGCATTGAGGCGCCTGCTCGACGCCGATGCGAGCGTGGAGGCGCTCGCGGTCGCCGGTCGACGGCGCGAGCGGACGATCGAGGGCGAGGTGCGGCGCCGGACCTTCGTCGAGCCGGTGGGCGGTCACGCGCTCGAGGTCACGCTCACCACCCCGGAGGCGCCGTTCGCGGCGTACCTGCGCGCCGGCGAGACGGCGGAGGTGTACCGGCGCCTGGACGCGGCGACCGACTACGTCTCGTCGTTCTTCCTCCTGCTCTACCTGGTGCTGGTCCTGAGCTCGATCGTGGTCGCGATCACCCTGGCGACCCTGATGGCCCGGCGCATGACCCGACGGGTCAGCCGCCTCGCGGAGGCCACGACGAAGGTCGGTGGCGGCGATCTCTCGGTCGAGCTCCCGATCGAAGGCGACGACGAGGTGGCCGAGCTCACCCACGCCTTCAACGCGATGGTGCGCGACGTGCGCCGCTCGCGCGATCGCATCGAGTACCTCGAGCGGACGGCGGCGTGGCAGGAGATGGCCAAGCGCCTCGCGCACGAGATCAAGAACCCGCTGACGCCCATCCAGCTCGCGATGCAGGAGGTCCACGGGGCCTACCAGAAGGGCGATCCGCGCTTCGCCACCAAGCTCGACGACGCCAAGGAGATGGTCGAGGAAGAGATCCGCACGCTGCGGCGGCTGGTCAGCGAGTTCTCCGAGTTCGCGCGCCTGCCGGAGCCGACGCTCGCGCCGACCGACCTGGGCGCGTTCGTACGCGAGCTGGAGCGCACGCTCGATCCCGAGAAGCTGCGCGCCGAGAGCCACCCCGCAGGGCCGGCGCCGAGCCTCGCGTTCGAGGCCGACGTCGAGCTGCCCGTCGCCATCGATCCCCCGATGGTCCGCCGCGCCATCGACAACCTGGTCCGCAACGCCGTCCACGCGCTCGACGACGCCGCGCGCGAGGCGCCCGGCCGGATCTTGCTCCGCGCCCGGCGCGTCGGTGACGAAGCCTCGCTCGAGGTGCACGACGACGGGCCGGGCATCGAGCCCAACGATCGCGAGGCGATCTTCGGCCCCTACTTCACCACCAAGGTCGAAGGGACCGGCCTGGGCCTGGCGATCGTCAAGAAGCTGGTCCTCGAGCACGGCGGCAGCATCGCCTGCACCTCGAGCGAGCTCGGAGGGGCCGCGTTCGTGATTCGCTTGCCGTTGCGACGCGAAGGCCGCAGAGCCCCGCGATGAGTGCCCGCCCCACGGACCGCGCACGCGAGCGCGCCCGCGACGACCGATCGCTCTGGCGCTTCGGTGGCATGGTGGCGATCGGCGCCGTCGTGGTGGGCGCGCTCGCCGGGCCGAACTGGATGGGCAGCAGCAGCGCGCTGGTGGGTGAGCCGGTGCCGAGCTTGAGCGCCGACATCGTCGCGGGCGACGGCGCCAGCAGTCGGGACCGGGTGGATCTCGATGCCCTGCGCGGCCGCGTGGTGCTCCTGGACTTCTGGGCGAGCTGGTGTCCCCCCTGCCGAGCGTCGATCCCGATCCTCAACCGGGTCCTGCGCGAGCACCCCGAGGTGGTCGGAATCGGTGTCAACGTTGAACCCAACCTCACGCCGATGCGGGTGGCCCGAGCGCACGCGCTCTTCCGCGCCGAGTTCCCCTCGGTGCAGGACGTCGACGGGGACCTGCAGCGGCGCTTCGGCGTGGACGGCTACCCGACCCTCATCGTGGTGGACCGCCAAGGTATCGTTCGTGAGGTCGAGTCGGGGGTGCCAGACGAAGACTGGCTCGAGGAGCGAGTGACCGCGCTGGAGCGTGAGGCTGACTGATTTCCGTCACCCCCTGGATTCGTCGTTGACCCGTCGCGGTCCGGTCGCTTAGCATCCTTGCCCCAGGCAGGGCCGGTCTCTGTCTCTGGGCCTCGTCCGACTCGCACTGCACGCGACGAGGGGGGTCGAGTGCGAAGTGCAAGCTCCGGGGGATTGCTCCGGGGCGACGATTCCAGCCGAGGACGATACGCGTGGAAGATCGCGGAGCCGAAGCGACAGCAGAGCGACTCCTGGCATTGCCGGGAGGCCTCCTTCTCCAGCAGCAGCAGGCCCAACAGCTCGATCAGATGCGCGCGAACCTGCGCCGCCTCACCGAGCTCCCCGCCGCCGAGCGCTTCAAGCGGGAGTACCTGCAGCGCCTCGACTTGTCGTGGATTTATCACGACTCGGCGCTGGAAGGCGTGGTGTACCAGAACTCGGAGCTGATCCTCGCGATGCGCGGGGACGCGGCGCCGGACCCGACCTTGGTCTCCACGTTCGACGAGATCCGGCAGAACCGCGCCGCGGTCGAGCTGGTGAAGGAGATGGCGAAGCAGGACAAGCTGCGCATCGACTTCGACACGATCACCGCGATCTACGAGAAGCTCGCGCCCGACGAGATGGAGGGCAAGAAGGTCCCCATCTACCGCAAGGACATGCCGATCCACCGGCTGTACTTCCACGAGATCGCCACGCCGGACAAGATCGTCCCGAAGCTCAAGGCCTTCTTCCAGTGGATGAACGCGGCCGACACCAAGAAGTCGACCCACGTGGTGCGCCTGGCGGCGAAGGCCCACTTCAACCTCCTGCACATCTACCCGTTCCCCAAGCACAGCGGGCGGATCGCGCGGCTGGTCATGAACCTGATCTTGCTGCACGACGACTACCCGCCGGCGGTCATCCACTCGACGGAGCGCCAGCGCTACTACGACGCGCTCAAGACCAACGACAACGCGCTGGCGAACGTCGTGCGCGAGGCGCTGGTGAGCTCGATGGAGACCGGCACGAAGCCGCCCTTCCGCCGCCTCCCCCGCCGCCGCCCAAGAAGATCCCCCGGCCCAAGCCGCGTCCGGTGTCGACCAAGCCGCCGCCGCCGCGCGTGCCCCGGCCGCTCCTGCGCGCGAGCGCCAAGCCCCGACGCACGGGCCCGATCGTGCCCAAGACGTCCGGTCCGCTGCCCAAGGCGTTCGTGTCCAAGTCCTCGGCCCCCAACCGGGAGCCGCTGATGAAGCTGCCGATCGCCGTGCCCGCGCCTGCATCCGAGAAGCCGGAGAAGGCCGCGAAGGTCGCGAAGGCGGAGGCCAAGCCCAGCAAGGCAGCCAAGCCCGCCAAGCCGGAGAAGGCAGCCAAGCCCGCCAAGCCGGAGAAGGCAGCCAAGCCCACCAAGCCGGAGAAGGCGGCGAAGCCGGAGAAGGCAGCCAAGCCCGCCAAGCCGGAGAAGGCAGCGAAGGCCGCCAAGACCGCGAAGAAAGCACCCGCCAAGAAGGCGCCCGCCAAGAAGGCCGCCCCCAAGAAGGCGCCCGCCAAGAAGGCCGCCCCCAAGAAGGCACCCGCCAAGAAGCCCGCGCCCAAGAAGGCGCCCGCCAAGAAGGC
>CAYZQM010000273.1:2566-8327 GCA_964480175.1 uncultured Sandaracinaceae bacterium | reverse complement strand
GCCGGGCTGCACGCTGGTCACGCCCGCGCCCACCTCGCGCACGATGCCCGCCCCTTCGTGGCCGAAGATGGCGGGGAAGAGGCCCTCGGGATCGGCGCCCGAGCGGGTGAACTCGTCGGTGTGACAGAGGCCCGTGGCCTTGATCTCCACCATCACCTCGCCGGCCTTCGGGCCCTCGAGATCGACCTCCTCGACCACCAAGGGCTTGCCTGCTTCGTATGCGACCGCTGCCTTCGTCTTCATGCGGCGCAATCTAGCGGACCGCCCGCGACGCGCGGGCGACAAAAGCGAGCGACCGGACCTCAGCCTGCCGAGGGGCGCGCCGCCGAGCGAGGCACGGCGCAGCGTCCGTCGGTGCACTCGGCGTCCTCGCTGCTCCGTCCCGTGAGCCACAGCCGGTGCTTGGCGAAGAGGTCGTAGCCGCGATCGAGCGCGTGTCGCACCCCCGGCGCGCGGGTGAGGCGCACCAGCGGCCCCAGGCCCACCGCCGCGTAGAGCCTTCGGAACACCTCGACGCCCTCGATCAGCGGCGCGTCCGCCTCCGCGAGATCGCGCCCGTGGATCCGCGCCATGAGCAGCTCGTGCGGCACCCCGATCGCGGCGGCATCGAACGTCGGCTCCGCGATGTCCGTGAAGCGAATGCGTCCGCGGCGATCGAGGCGCCTCAGCATCCGGATCTCACGCACGCAGAGGGGACACTCCCCATCGAAGAAGACCTCGAACGTCGGCACTCCCCCTGGCTAGGGTGGAGGGTCCGCAGCGTCAAGGTCACGGCACGGCGCGCAGATCCCAGGACGACACGCGACCGCCCCGGGGGTAGCTCCCGACGAAGGTCCGCAGATCGCTGTGCGGCTGCTCCGTCCCATGCGAGACGTAGTGGTCCACGCTCAGGTCCGAGTAGCCCGTCCCGACGCCAGGGCACGCGGTGGCGATCGCGTCGGGTCGGGTGTCGTGCGCCGCGGTCGCGAGCCCATATGGATGCAAGCCACCCGCGGCCGGGGTGCGCTCGATGAGGAGGTAGTTCTCGAAGGGATCGTTGACCGACGGGGTGTGGCTCTCGCTCGCGGTCGTCGTGCACCCCGCGTGGCCGCCGCTCACGGTCACCGTGTAGGCGAGCGACTCGACCCGGTAGAACGCCACGACGTCGATCGGATAGCCGTTGGCCTCGCCGGCCGCGTCGTCGCGCACGAAGACGACCTCGCCGACCGACTCCGTGATGATCCCGCCCGCGTCCATTTGGTCGCGGGTCGTGCCTTCGATGCGCACGGGCAGCGCGAGGCTCGGCGCGTCCGTACCCGGCGCGTCCGGGGGCACGCCCGCGTCCTCGTGGATCATCGGCTCGGGATCGCACGCGAGGATCTCCGCGCGGCACGTCTCCGCGAAGCACGCGTCGTCCGCGCAGCCCGAGCCGTCCAAGCACACCGCGAGCTCGGTGGCCTCGCGGATCGCGTCCGGGGTCGCGCGCGCCACGCACGCGTCGTCGCACGGCGTGTCGTCCGCTCCGCATCCCCCGAGGCACTCGATGAGGCCGAGGCAGTCGAGGGGCGGCGCGCCCGCATCACGGCCCGCGTCCGGATGGGGCGCCGATGGTCCACAGGCCGCGAGGAGCACGGCGAAGAGCAGGGAGGATGTCCGCATCCCCGAAGCTACGCGGCGCCGTCGGTGCCCTCACCTGACATGATCGGACATCCGTCGCAGCGAAACGGCTCACTTGCGGCGCAGCGATACCAGCGGCGCCTCGGGCGCCTCGGGCTGGATCGTCGCGTGATCGATGTGGTGCTTCTCTTTCAACGCGACGCCCACGCGGCGCGCGACGTCGGTGCCGTGCGCGCCCGGCGCGAGCACCACGTGCGCCGTCAGGATCGGCGTGCCGCGCACCACCGACCAGAGGTGCACGTCGTGCACGCTCGCCACGCCAGGCGTCGCCGCGATGGTCGCCTGCACGGCGGTCGCGTCCATGCCTTCGGGCGCGGACTCCATCAGCACCGCGCTCGCGTCGCGGAGCAGCAGCCAGATCCCCCAGATCAAGAGGAGCGAGATCGCGAGCGACGCGATGGGGTCCGCGAGCCGCCAGCCGAACGCGAGCATCAGTCCGCCGGCGACCATCGCCGCGATCGATCCGAGCGCGTCGCCCATCACGTGCAGCAGCGCGCCGCGCACGTTCATGCTGTCGCCGCCGTCGCGGTGGAGGATCCACGCCGCGACCAGGTTGGCGACGAGGCCCGCGCTCGCCACCGCGAGCATCCCCGTCCCCTCGATCGCCGGCGGATCCATCAAGCGCCCGACCGACTCGCGCAGGATCTCGAGCACGCTGAAGGCGAGCAGCGCCGCGTTGAAGAGCGCAGCGAGGACCTCTGCGCGCCGGAAGCCGTACGTGTTGCGCGCCGTGCGAGGGCGCCGCGCGATCTGCGCGACGAAGAGCGACGCGCCGAGCGCGAGCGCGTCCGAGAGCATGTGGCCCGCGTCCGCGAGCAGCGCGAGGCTCCCCGTGATCCACCCCGCGACGGCCTCGACGATCAGGAACGTCGCGGTGATCGCGAGCGCGATGCCGAGCGCGCGCCTCGATGCGTGCGCCGCGTGATCGTGGTGACCGCCGCCATGGTGGTGACCGTGATGTGCGCCGTGATCGTGATCGCGGTGGTCGTGATCGCCGTGATCGTGGGCGTGGTCGTGATCCGCGCAGTCGTGCGCTGCATCGCTCGACGCGACGGCTGCGCTCGCTCGGCCGGGCTCCGACATGCGGCGAGCGTGCTGCGGCACCTCGAAGCGAGCAACCATGGCGCACGACGCACCCGGGCCCCAAGCTCGCGTCACCTTGGACACCCCGGATCCCAGCGGCGAGCGCCGCGACGCGATCGAGCAGGCCCTCGCCTACGCGGGCCTGAGGCCGAGCCAGCGCGGCTTGATCGAGCGCTACCTCGAGCAGCACCCCGACGACTGGATGAGCTGCTGCGGCAGCTGCTGCGACCCGTGCGTGCTCACCATCGGGCTCGCCGTCGATCGCGCCCGCAGCCTGCTCGGGCTGCCGGACTTCGCGGACCTGGATCGCGGGGACGAACAGGCACGCTGAAACGATGCGAGGGCCATTGCGCCCGTGGGCGGTTGCCGCAAGACTCGGAGTCCGCTCGCACGGCGGGCACGGGCGGGCACCTCATGCAGACCAACCACGGAGCGATCCTGATCGACGACGCGCGCTGGCCGCTCATCGACGTCCACTTCGAGGGATCCGTCGCCAAGGACGACTACCGCAGCGCGTTCGCCCGCTACGCGGAGCTCGCGCAGCGAGGGGAGAAGCTCGTGTGGTTGATCGACATGCGGCGCTTCGATCCCCTCACGGTCGACGCCGCGACGCGCAAGGCCGCGGCCGATGTCTTCGAGCTGCACCGCGACGCGCTGATGTCGGTCTCGATCGCCGAGGCGCGGATCATCGAGAGCTTCGTGACCCGCAACGTGCTGACCGCGTTCGACTGGCTCACCGGCGCGAACAAGTGGCCGTGCCAGCAGTTCGCGACCAAGGCCGGCGCCGAGACCTGGCTCCGCGACCGCTACGCGCAGCGCGTGGGCCAGCCGCTCCGCATGACCGGCAGCTGACGCAGCGCAGCATCGGGGCAGAACGGGACAGCCGCCGTTGACACCCCGCGCGCGGCGATGGTACCGGAGTGTCCGCAGCCGGACCTCCACCCACGGAGTCGGCCGATGGAGGAGCGAATGCGGATCGCGACGAAGCGTGGCTGGTTGGTGCTCGGAATGCTCGGAGGGATCGTCCTCGCGCTGACCGGCGTGGGCTGTGGCGGAAGCCGGACGGCGGCCTGGGAAGACAACTCGAGCTCGAGCGGCGAGGTCACCGCCGACGCGCAGGCGACACACGACGCTGCGCTCGCCGAAGGCGACGCCGCGTGGGGCGAGCGTGAAGATCCCGAGCGCCTGCGCGCTGCGATCGCTGCGTGGACCCGCGCCGTGGAGGCCGTGCCCTCCGACTGGGAGCTGTGGCAGCGCCTGGGCCGCGCCCAGTACTTCCTGGCCGACGGGACGATGCAGTTCGATCCCGCGCTCGAGGCGGAGACGACCGCGATGTACCAGACCGCGCTCACCTCGACCGAGCGCTCGCTGACGGAGCACTACCCGGCGTTCGCCGAGCACATGCGCAACGGCGCGCAGTTCGACGAGACCGCCCTCGGTCTGCTCGACGCCGCCGCGGTGCCCGCGCTCTACTGGCGCGCGTCCGCGCTCGGCCGCTGGGCGCGCCGCGACGGCTTCGCCACCGTCCTGGCGTACAAGGACGAGATCCGCTCGATCATGACGTACTGCCTGAACAACGATCGGCACTACTACCACGCCGGCCCCGATCGCTACTTCGGCGCCTTCTACTCGGTCGCGCCGAGCTACGCCGGTGGCGACCCCGAGCTCTCGCGCCAGCACTTCGAGTACGCGATCGGCGTCGAGCCGAACTTCTTCGGTACCCACGTCCTCTTCGCGATGGAGTACGCGGTGAAGGCGCAGGACCGTGAGCTGTTCACGCGCGAGCTCAACCTCGTGATCAACGGCGACCCCGACGTGATGCCGGAGGTGCGCCCCGAGCAGCTGGTCGAGATCCGCAAGGCGACCGAGGGCCTCGCGCGCATCGACGAGCTCTTCGAGTGAGCCGGTCCCGCGGGGCGCCTGAATAGCGCCCCGCGCCTGCCCGTCCGACGGCCCACGCCGCGTGGCCGTGTCTGCCTCGACCCCCGTTCACCTCTTGCGAGCCTCCGGCTCGGGACCCGACAAGGAAGCGACATGAAGAACTCGAAGCTGACGCGCCGCACCCGCCTCGTGCTCTCGCTCACCGCCGTCTCCGCGGTGCTCTGCTCGATGCTCGTGGGCTCGATGCCCACCTTCGCCGGCGCGCAGGACGCCGAGCCGATCGAGCTGAAGATCGCGACGGTCGCGCCGGAAGGCACGCCCTGGGAGAAGCAGCTCCGCGGCCTCAAGCGCCACATCGAGACCGAGTCCGGCGGACGCATCAAGGTCCGTCTCTTCATGGGCGGCTCGCTCGGCGGCGAGAAGACGCTGGTGCGGCGCACGGCGTCGGGCTCGATCCAGTGCTTCGCCGGCTCGACCGCCGCCCTGGGCAGCGTCGTCGACGAGCTGAACGTCATCGAGTCCCCCTACCTCGTCAACAACGCCGGCGAGGCCGACCGGGTGCTCGACGGCGCCGCGCGCCCGCTCGTCGAGACCGCGGTGCGCCGCGGTGGCTTCCGATTCGCGCTGTGGGCGGAGAACGGCTTCCGATCGTGGTTCACCCGCGAGCGGCCCATCGCGGCGCCGGGGGATCTCCGAGGCTTGCGGATGCGATCGCAAGAGGCCTCGGTGCACCTCGCGACATACCGAGCGTTCGGCGCGACACCGGTGCCCATCGACGTCACCAACGTCTTGACCAGCTTGCAGACCAGCGTGGTCGATGGCTTCGACAACACGCCGCTCTTCGCGTTCGCCACGTCTTGGTACCAAGCCGTGAGCCACGTGACGCTGAGCGAGCACAGCTACCAGCCGGGCATCATGGTCTACTCGGGCACGTGGTTCGACGGTCTGCCTGCGGACCTGCAGACGATGCTCACCAGCCTGCCCGCCTCGATCACCACGGATGGCCGCGCGGGTGTACGCCGCATGGACCCGCTGCTGATCTCGAACCTCGAGCGCGCGGGCGTGACGGTGCACCGCCTCTCCGCGTCGGAGCGCGCGGCGTTCGCCGCGATCGGCCGCCCGGTGCAGGACGCCGCCGCCG
>CAYZQM010000273.1:0-2556 GCA_964480175.1 uncultured Sandaracinaceae bacterium | reverse complement strand
CCGAGGCAGGCGCCCCGGGACGCGCGCTGCTCGCAGCGCTCCGCGGTCGCTGAGCCGACCCGCTCCAACACTCGACACACCGCCGGACCGCGGGGCTTCGCCCTGCGGTCCGCTGCGTTTCAGCCGACGGCGCGCAGCGAGGGAACGAGCGCGGCGAGCGAGCCTGGCTGGCCCGCGTCGCACAGCGGGCCCAAGAGCGCGGGGTACAGGAGCTCGATCAGCGCGACGTGATCCGGCAGCGCGAAGAGCAGCGTGCTCGGGCCGACGCCCGCCATCGCGCGCAGCGAGAGCGCACCGAGCGGCATCACGCTGCTCGACAAGCGCCGCACCGTCTCGCCGAAGCCGACGGCCTCGCGGGTCACCCGCTGGCTCACGGCGTCGGTGGTGATGTCGCGGGGTCCGAGGCCGATGCCCCCGAGGACCATCACCGTGTCGATCTCCGGGTGGTTGCACCACGCGCCGAGCTGCACGTCGAGCGCGTCTCGATCGGTCGCGAGCGACCCAGCGGGCGACGAGAGATCGATCTGCGAGTAGATGACGTGACCGTCGAGAGCGAGCAGCTGCGCCAGTCGCTCCGCGCCCGCGCCGCCTTGATCGGCGCCCGCCGCGACGGTGGCGATCCCGATGGTGAGAGGCAGGACGGCGCTCACGTCTTTCGCTTCTTCTTCTTGGCCTTCTTGGCGGGGGCGACCATGGCCGCCTCGGCGTGCGACGCCGCGCCCTCGTCCTCGGCGTCGGTCTCGGCGGGCGTCGAGGTCGCGCCGCTCTCGAGGTTCTCCTTCGCCACGTAGGTCCGAGCGTTCTCCGCGAGCTCGTCCGCATCGAGCGGCGCGAGCAGGTTGAAGCGCTTGGTGAAGAAGAGCAGGCCCGCGCACACCAGCACGATCGGCATGCTGAGGTAGTGCCCCATGTTGAGGGCCCAGCCCTCGTCGACGCCCTGCGACTCCTTGAAGAACTCCGCGAAGAAGCGGAGGGAGAAGTGGGTCATCAGGAGCACGAGCATCATCACGCCCGGGCGCCACTTGCGCGCGTACTTGTCCTGCAGCCACAGGGCGAACACGAGCTCACCGAAGTAGAGCGCGGCCTCGTAGAGCTGCACCGGGTGACGCGGCGGTCCATCGGGCCCGCCGATCTCCCAGCGACGATCGAAGATCACGCCGAAGGGTCCGTCGGTGACGCGACCCCAGATCTCGGAGTTGGCGAAGTTGCCCAGGCGTACCCACGGGTACACCCACACCGAGGCCACCATCACGGGATCGGTGTAGCGCATCAGCCCCGGCGCCTTGCCATCGGCCGAGCGAGCGTGACGTCCGTGGAAGTACCAGAACGCGAGCACACCGAGCAGACAGCCGAGGCCTCCGCCGTGGCTCGCGAGACCCGAGCCCAGCCCGAAGAAGCGCCCGAGGACGAAGTGCCCGTCCTCGTCGAAGCGCGGCATGTCGAAGAGGTTGTGGGTCTCGTAGAAGATCAGGTGGATGTAGTGGGCGCCGAGCAGCATCGCGATCGGCACCCAGAGCGTCAGCCGCTCCGCGTGGGCGCGGGGCATGCCCCAGCGCTCGAAGTAGCGCGGCCCCCAGTAGGCGCAGAGCAAGAGCCCGAGCGCGAAGAGCACGCCATACCAGCGCAGCTCGATCGGACCGAAGGGCCCGATGGAGAACTCGCCGATCGACCAGTCGAAGTCCCAATGCACAGCGGGGCGTTGCTATCGCACTACGCCCTCGCCCGCCACCGAAGGGCCTGCACGCGCTCGGTGCGCGCGGAGCTCGCCGATGCCGAGGCCGATGCGCACGACGGACTCGATCACGGGCGCTCCCCCGAGCGCGAGCACGAGGTAGCCCGCTGCCTGCACCTCCCGGACGTGGAAGATGGTGAAGTAGACGACGAGCCCCGTCGCCAGCATGCCCGCGACCGCGCCGAGCAGCCCGAGCGTGTGCCAGCCGAGCCGCGCGAGCGGCTTTCGGGCCCGCCATGCGAGCCAAGGAGCGCCCAGCGTGACGGCGATCATCGCGATGACGAGCAAGATGTCGGGCACCCCGCTCACGTCCATTCCCTGGACCAGCTGGACGCCCGTGAGCGGCGTCGCCTCCGCGGAGGCGCCCTCGCAGCTGGAGGTGTCGATCACCCAGACCGCAGGGGAGAGCAGCGTCATCAGCGAGTAGCCCAACGACCGCAGCCAGGGCCAGCGCGCGCTCTTGGGCTCGTCCGTCGGGACCTTCGCACTCGCATCCTCGGAGGCGGTCATGCGATCGCTCTGGTAGCAGATGCGCCACGAGAGAGATACGCGCACCATCCGAGCCGTGCCCAAGAAAGCCCCGCAAGACCACCGCCTCTCGGGGGACGCGACGTACGTGATGAGGCCGATCGCGTTCGCGCGGACGCCGTACTTCGAGCGCTACGGGATCCCCAACCAGGCGTCCACGCTGCGCGGGGCGCGCGACGGAGTGGCGGCCGAGGCGCGCATCGAGCTCGCGTCCGACATGTCCGACGCGGTGCTCGCCGGCGTCGAGGGCTTCGACTTCGTGTGGGCGCTCTTCGCGTTCCACCTGAACACCGGCT
>CAYZQM010000272.1:0-8328 GCA_964480175.1 uncultured Sandaracinaceae bacterium | reverse complement strand
GCTTCTGCGCGGCGTGATCGACCCTCAGGTCCGCGAGGCGCTGCATCGCGCGATCGCGCACCTCCGCGCGGCTCATCTTGGTGTGCTCGCGCAGGGGGAACGCCACGTTGTCGAACACGCTCATCGAGTCGAAGAGCGCGCCGAACTGAAAGACCATCCCGAACTTCTTCCGCACCGGCACCAGCTGCCAGTCGTCGAGAGGGACGATGTCGAGCCCGTCGACCTCGATGCGGCCGGAGTCGGGGTTCTCGAGGCGGAGGATCTGCCGGGTGAGCACGCTCTTGCCCGCGCCCGATCCGCCGATGATCACGTTGATGAACCCGCGGTGGATGTCGAACGTCACCCCGCGCAGCACGGGCTGACCGTCGTACGACTTCTTCAGGTCGATCACCTTCACGTGGATGGGATCGTCGCTCTCCGGGGCCGCTTTCGTTCGCTCGCTCATCAGACGAAGAAGGTCGTGACGACGTAGTCGAGCACCAGCACGGCGATCGCGCTGTGCACCACCGCGCGGTTGGTGGCGAGGCCCACGCCCGCCGCACCGCCCGACGCGTAGAAGCCCTGGCGACACGCGATGAGCGTGATCGCGACGCCGAACACGGCGGCCTTCACCACGCCTTGAAAGAGGTCGCCGGGGTCCACGTACCAACGGACGCGCTCCTGGAACACGCCGCCGTCGAGCCCGAACAGAAAGACCGAGACGCAGTACGCGCCGAACAGCCCGACGAGGTTGAAGATCAACGCCATCGCCGGGAGCATCGTCAGCCCCGCGAGCACCCGGGGGAAGACCAGGTACTGCACCGGCGCGACGCTCATCGTCGTGAGCGCGTCGATCTGCGAGCTGACCCGCATCGAGCCGAGCTCGGTCGCGATCGCGCTGCCCGCGCGGGCGGACACCATCAGCGCCGCGAACACGGGCGCCATCTCGCGCGCGAACGAGAGACCCACCACGGTGCCGACGTAGTTCTCTGCGGAGAAGCGGCGGAAGCCGTCGATGATCTGCAGGCCGAAGACCGCGCCCACGAAGAAGCCGGTGAGCGTGACGAGGAAGATCGACTGCACGCCGATGAACTCCATCGACTCGATCACGACGCGGCTCCGGTACGGCGGTCGGATCCCCCAGAGCACCGTCTCCATCAAGAGGCGCGCGAGCACGCCGACCTCGGCCAACAGCCGCATCGGGATCGCCAGCACCACGTCCGCGACGCGCACCGGCCACGCAGGGATCGCCTCGACCTCGAGCGTCGCGTCCTTCTTCGGGTCGTCTCCCTTGCCCCCGGCGGCAGGTGTAGCGTCGGAGCTGCTCACGAGCGCTCAGGCGGCGTCGCGCGCCGCGCGCCGGTAGCGCTCGGCGGTCGCCGCGTCGCCGGCCTCGGACGCGAGCTTCTCGGCTTCGCGGTAGAGGGTGAGGGCGCCGTTCGCGTCGCCCGCGGCCGCGCGACCCGCCGCGCGCAGACCGGAGACCTTCGCGGCGAGCGCGCCCGATCCGGCGGCGCGCGCCCGCGAGTGCGCCACGAGGAGGTGCTCCTCGGCGAGCTCGGCGTCGCCCAGCTCCATCAACGTCTCGGTGTACTCGAGGCTCGCCGCGGCGAGGCTGGCGTCGGCGCCGTCCACCAGCGCGAGCAGCTCGCACGCGCGGCGCAGGGTGTTGGCGGCGGCGACCAGATCTCCGTCGGCGCGGCGCAAGAGGCCGAGCTCGAGCTGCGCCTCCGCCTCCGTCACGGCGTCCTTCAGCTTGCCCGCGGTCTCGATCGCCTGGCCGAGGAAGCGCATCGCGTCGCGGCCCCGATCGCGGCGCGAGGCCACGCGTCCGAGCTGCAGGAGCATGCGCGGCCGCTCCTTGTGCGTCGGCCCGGTCAGCTCGAGCGCCTCGCGCAGCACCCCATCGGCGCCGGTGAGATCCCCCGCTCCGTCGAGCGCGATGCCCAGCTTGCGGCTGAAGGTGATGATCGCGCGATCGAGCGAGAGCTCGCCGGTCTCGAGCAGCTCGCGCCGCGCGAGCTCGAGGCCACGCCGGAACGCGAGCACGGACGCGATGGCATCCCCGCGCGAGAGCGCGATGTCGCCCATGCGCTCGAGGAGCAGGAGCGCGCTCATCGTCTCGCCCGTCTTCGCTGCGTGCTCGGCGCGGATCTCGAGGGGTGCTTCGGCGTCGGAGGCGATCGAGAGCGCGCGCGCGTGCAGGTCGCGCCTCGCCTCCGCAGGAATCGACGCCTCGACCAGCTCGCGCAAGAACGGGTGGGCGATCTCGACCGAGCCCTCGTGCATCCGCACGAGCCCGTGCTTGAGCAGGGTGTCGAAGCCCGTGATGTCCTGCTCGCCGGTCAGCGCGCGCAGCTCGCGGAGGTCGCAGCGCTCGCCCAGCGTCGCCGCGGCCTGCAACGTGCGGCGCGCCGGGCGATCGAGGCGCTCGAGGCGCGCGGTGACGGCGTCGGCCAGGCGCGGCGGCATGCCCTCGTCGCCCAGGCTGGTGATGCCGATCGCCTGGAGCTGCTCGAGGTAGAGAGGCAAGTACAGCCGCTGGGGCGCGGGCGTCAGATCCGTGAGCACTTGCGGGGTGCCGAGCGCGCCGCTCAAGAACTGCGCGGACTCGGTCTCGTCCAGGCCGCGCAAGATCATGTTCACCGCGTCCTTGGACGTGGGCACCTCGCGCGGGTTGCTGAGCGCGGTCACCAAGAGCGCGCCGGGCACCGAGGCCGGATCGCCGAAGGCGCTGAGGATCGCCTGGCGCGACAGGCCGTCGATGCGCGCGACGTCGTCGACGAGCAGCACGACCCCGCCGCTCTCGGCGCGGCTCACCGCGACCCGCACCGCGGCCTTGAGCGCCTCGCCCACCGCGCCCGCACGCGAGCCACCCGGCACACCCACCAGGCCGCGCGGGTTCATCACCTCGGCGAGGCCCGCGCGCACCAACGGGTCCTGCACCATCGCGCCCTCGGCGAGCTCACCGAGCGAGGCCTCGTCCACGTCGAAGAGCCCCGCGAGGAGCGCGCGCACCGCGAAGTACGGCACCGGCGCCCAGCTCGCGTGGGGACCGACCAGCACCACCACGTCGCCCTGCGCGCGGGTGCGCGACGCGATCTCGGTGAGCAGCCGCGTCTTGCCCATCCCCGCCTCGCCGACGATGCGGGCCCACACGCCTCGGCTCGCGCGCTGCTCGCGCAACATCTCGATGCGGCGCAGGTCGGCGTCGCGACCCAAGAGCGGACGACGACCGAGCGGCGGCGCCTGCGAGGACCGCATGCCGGGCGACGAGTCCGAGTCGACGACCGGACGCGGGCCGGTGTCGAGCAACGCGGACTTGCCGGTGAGGCGGTTGCCGCACTCGGCGCAGAAGCGCGCGCCTTGGTTGACCGCGCCGCACGCGCTGCAGCGGATCTCGGCGCCACGCGCCTCCATCTCGAGCGCGCGCTTGAGCGCGTCGTCCATCTCGTCCGCGGTCTGGTAGCGGCTCGCGGCGTCCTTGCTGAGCGCGCGCATCGAGATCTCGGCGAGCGCGGCGGGCACGCCGCGGTGCGGCGCGACCTGACGGGGATCGGGGATGGGATCGTGGATGTGCCGAAGCACGACCTTCGTCGGCGTGTCGTCGATGAAGGGCAGGCGATCGGCGAGCAGCTCGAAGAGGACGACGCCCATCGAGTAGATGTCGGAGCGGTGATCGAGCTGATCGCCCCGCGCCTGCTCGGGGCTCATGTAGTCTGGCGTGCCGCACACCAGGCCAGGCGTGGTGATCGAGGTCGCCTGCGCGCCCGTGATCGTCGCGAGGCCGAAGTCGACGACCTTCACCGACTCGTCGCCCTTGCGCGAGCGCTGCAGGATCACGTTCTCGGGCTTCAGATCCCGGTGCACCACGCCGAGCGCGTGCGCTTCGGAGAGGCCCGAGAGGATCTTGCGGACGACCGGGATGATCCGCGTGAAGGGGAGCGGTCCCTCCTCCGCCATGACGGTCCCGAGATCCTTGCCCGAGAGGAACTCCATCACGAGGTAGAGGTTGCCGTCCTCGGTTCGACCGAAGTCGATCACGCCGACCGACGCCGGGTGGTTCAGGCGGCTCGCGGCGCGCGCCTCGTTGTAGAAGCGCGCGACGGTCTGCTCGTCGCCGAGCAAGTGCGGGTGCACCACCTTGATCGCGACGGTGCGACCGAGCGCGTTCTGGATGCCTCGATACACCCGGCCCATGCCGCCGACGCCGATCAGCTCTTGGATGAGGTACGCTCCGCCGACCGTGCGACCGATCAGCGGATCACCGGGGCTCGACGGCTCGTCCTGGACCTGGAGCGTCGCGCCACACGCAGCACAGAAGCGGTCGCCTTCGTCGGCCGAGGTTCCGCATTGATGGCAGCGTGTCACGGGCCGCGAGTGTACCCATGAAGATGCCGGGATGGTACCCCTACGGCCACACCGGGGCGGATCGCGCCGGAAGCACCCCATGGGCCATCGCGCTGGTCGCGCTGGGCCTCGAGTGCTGGGTGCTCGCGGCGCTGGTGCCCCGGCTGCGCTACGGGCTCTCCTCCCCCCTCGACGGTCTCCTCGCGGCGCTGCCCCTGGCGTTCTTGGCGGCCGGTGCGCTCGGTACGCAGGCCTCGCGGGCGCAGGTCGTGGCCTTGCTCCTGGCGTTCCCGGTCACCCTCGCCGCGACGGTCGCCGCGCGCACCGATCTGACCGAGCGCGACGCCTGGGGCCCGCTCACCACCGCGCTCCTGGCGGCGTCGGCGATGGGCTACGTGGCGCTGGCGATGGTCCGGGTCGCCGCGCCCCCGTTGCTTCGCGCGGCCAGCCCGCAGCCGCTGCCGCTCGAGGCGCAGCGGCACCTCTCCGATCACACGCGGAACGGGCGCTTGGTGCTGGGGCTCGCGCTCGCGTTCGGCTGGTCCGGGATCGCGATCCTGCCGTTCTGGGACGGGCGGGCCGCGGCGGTCCAGCGCTTCGGCGAGGCCGCGGACGACGCGGCGACGTTCGCCGTGATCGTCGCGGCGCTTGCGTTCTCCATCGTCGCCGGCGCGATCGTCGGCCCCGGTCTGCGCGCCCGCAAGCGCACCGACGCGCGGCGCGAGCAGATGCTGGCGCGCGCGCTTCCGTTCGTGGTGCTCGCGCTGCTCGCAGGCATCGCCCGCGCGGTGCTCTTCTACTTGGACTCGCGCTGACCGCCGCTCATCGCTTCGCGCGGCGCGCGCGGGAGCAACAGCACCATGCGGGCGCCTTCGGGCATCGACTCGGCGCGCAGCTCGCCACCCGCTTGGCGCGCCAGGCCGCGGCTGCTCGCGAGCCCGAGCCCGGTGCCGCCGGGCGCCTTCGTCGTGAAGTAGGGCTCGAAGAGCTGATGGCGCAGCGCGGGGTCGAAGCCCGGACCGCGATCCTCCACCTCGATCGCGACGAACTCGCCGCCCGCGAGCGCGTACCCCGCGGCGCTGGGATCCGGCAGCGTCACGCGCGCGCTCCGCAGCGTGATGCTCGACTCGGGCGGCGCGACGTCGCGCGCGTTCGCGACGAGGTTCAGCAAGATCTGGCGCAGCTCGGTCTCGCCGATGCGCACCCACGCTTCCGGCGCGTCGAGCTGCACCGAGAGCGTCACGCTGCTCCCGCCGAGCAGCGCGCGCAGGAGCGGAGCGATGCGCTCGAGCTCGACGTCGATCTCCAGGTCCGCAGCCTGGGTGGGGCGCGCGCGCGCGACGTCCATCAGGCGCTGCGTGAGCTCGCTCGCCTCGCGCGAGCACTCCGACAGGTTCGCCAATGCCTCCGCGCGGATCGCTGGCTCGTCGGTGCTCGAGAGCACCGACGCCGTGAGGCGCACCGCGGCGAGCACGTTGTTGAGGTCGTGCGCGACGCCGGCCGCGAGGCGGCTCAGCGACGCCTCCTTGTCCCGATCGAACGTGCGCGCCGCGCGCTCGACGAGCGGGGTCACGTCGATCCCGATCCCGATCGCGCCGATGATGCGCAGCTCCGTCGCGGCGGCGCTCGCCGCGCCCTCGTGCAGCGGGGTCCAGTGAAAGCGCAGCGCGCGTCCTCTCGCGCCGAGGTTCTCGGCCATCGCACCGAGGGCCCGCAGCTCCGCGTCCGAGGGGATGGCGAGGTCGGTGGTCACCTCGGCCACGCCCTGCTTCAGCACGTCGCGCAAGGAGGCCTCGAGCACCTCGGCGTCGCGGTCGTTGCCGAACAGGTCCGCCATCGGTCGCGACAGCACCTCGAGCTCGGTCTTGCGCATGAGCGTCAAGAAGCCCGCGCTCGCGAACGTCACCCGACCCTGGGGATCGAGCGTGACCATGGCGAGCTCGCCGTGGCGGAAGAGCGACTGGAAGCGGCGCTCCCACTCGTGCGCCTTCGCGCTCGCGTCCGCGCGCTCGGTGACGTCGCTGAGCACGCCCTCCACGGCGACGACCTCGCCCGCGCGATCCCGCAGCGTGTGGCTCACGTCGTGGACCCACAGCTCGCGGTTCTCGGGCCCGACGATGCGGTACTCGACGCCGGGGTCGTGCTGCGCGACGCCGCCGCGCAAGCGCTCGCGGACCAGGTCCCGATCGGCGGGGTGCACCCGATCGATCCACGCGCGTAGGCCATCGACGCCGCGCCACTCGTCGGGCGGGCGACCGGTGAGCTCGGCGATCCCTCGGCTCACGAACGCGATGCCCTTGCCGGGTTCCAGTCGGTAGAGCGTCGCGGGCAGGTTCTCCACCAAGTGGCGGTAGCGGGTCTCGGCTTCGAGCTCGGCGCGGCGCGCGTCCTCGCGGCGCACCGCCTCCACCGCGAGCGCCACGAAGTCGCCGAGGTGCGCCGCGAACGCCTGCTCGGCTTCGGACCAGATGCGGGGAGGCCCGAGGTGCTCGTGGCAGACGATGCCGACCATCTTGCCGAACACCCGCACGGGCGCGTCGAGCATCGACGTGATCCCGAGCGGCGCGAGGTAGCCCCCGATCAGCTCTTGCGTCGCATCCGACTTCATCACGTCGTCGGCGGCGAGCACCCGCGCGTGATCGACCGCCGCGAAGTAGCTCGGGTACAGCGTCCGATCGATCACCGTCCCGGGCCGCCGCGAGACGACGCCTTGGTGCACCAGCACGGCGCACTCGAGGCGATCGAAGGGCTCGTCCGCCAGCCACACGCCGACCCGGGCGCACTCGAGGCACTCCGACGCTGCGGTGACCAGCTCGACGAGGGCCGCCGTGAGCCCGCTGCGCTCGAGCGTCTTGCTCCGCGACAGCTCGCTCAGCGCCTGGGTGAAGCGCTGCGTCGCCAGCGCGTGACGATGCGCCTCTCCGAGCAGCGCGCGCTGCTCTTCGAGCCTCGCGCGGGCACGCCGCAACTCGCTCCGCAGCGCATCCGCATCGAGATCGGCTGAGTCGTCGGGCCCCCGGGCCATATGGCCCCCATCATCCGCGAGGGGCTAGGGGACAAGCAACCCCCCAAAGCAAACGGGCCGAGCACGCTGACGTGCCCGGCCCGTTCCTTGGTTTGGCGAGGGTCTGCTCCAGAGCTCGAGTCACGACGCAAGTGGGCTGGGGGCCCACGCGCAGCGCGAGCGGAGCGAGCGGAGGCGGGTGGGGGGCCCCGACGAATTCACTTCGTCGGGGGGAGGGTCTGCTCCAGACCCTCCAACAAACTCAGTTTCCGAAGAAGTAGAAGGTCATGCCGATGTTGCCGTAGAGACCCATCGAGGTGTTGGTCGAGCGGGTCAGGCCGTCGACGACCTCGGTGAACTCGGGGCGACCGCCCGAGACGTTCTCGCGGAGGAAGCCGCGCACATCGCCGTTGATGGCGAAGAAGCGGCTCAGCCGGATCTCCGCGCCCAGGCCCACTTCACCACCGAGGTAGAAGAAGTCGCGGGAGGTGAGGAAGCGACCATCGCGCTCGGTGCTGCCGGTGCCGGCGAACGACATGCCGCCGCCGACCAACGCGTAGACCTGGAAGCGGTGCTGCGGGTTGAAGAAGAAGAGCATGTCGGCGGTGACCGGCACCTCCCAGCGCTCGGCGTTCTGGTAGTCGATGCCGTAGAAAGCGCCGAGGCCGATGTCGATCGCGAAGTGGGGATCGGGGCGGATGCGGGCCGCGCCGCCCATGCCGAACATCGCGATGCGGTCCGTGAACATGCCGCTGCCCTGGAGGTGGAAGCCCATGTCGAAGGTCGGCACCAGCTCGTAGGTGGTGGTGCGCGTGCGACGGGTCTCGACCTCGATGGTCACCGGCTCACTGGGCGGAGGCGTGTAGACGGGCGGAGGCGGCGACACCACCACGACCGGCGGCGGCGGCGTGTACACGACCGGGGGAGGCGGGGGCGGCGGCTCGACCACCACGACGGGCGGCGGAGGCGGCGGCGGGGGCGGCGGAGCCGCGGGC
>CAYZQM010000271.1:0-8414 GCA_964480175.1 uncultured Sandaracinaceae bacterium | reverse complement strand
CTCGGGCGGCTGGTCCTCCCGACGGGGCAGCTCGTCGTGTGCGATCCGCTCTGTCATCTGGGACGGGCGCGCCCGCTCGCGCGCAGCGTGGCGCCAGGCACCTACGCCGTGCGGCTCGGCGCGCTGGGCGGCGACGCCGCGTACGTCGGTGTGCTCGTCGGCGAAGGGGAAGTGACGCGCTGGGAGATCGCGCTGCATCGCGGGCAAGCGGTCGAGCGCGGTCACCGCCTCGAGGATGCGCCGCGCATCGGCGCGGGCTTCGAGGTGAGCGCCACCACCGCCGCGCTCTTCGACGTCGCGGGCCTGCACGCGCTGGCGACCCTGCCGGCGCCGAGCCTCGAGCGGCGCTTGGTGGACGCGGGATACCTCGAGCGCCCGCACGCCGTCGTCGATCTTCCGGGCGCGGGCAACGTCGTCGCGTTCGGCACCGGCTCGATCGGCCGCTTCGCGTCGTACTGGGGTCTCGATCGAAGCGGCGCCCCCGTCGTCCTGGTCACCGATCTCGGTGTGCTCCGCGCGCGACGCCGACGTCCGTGACTCGCGCGGGCTACTTCTTCTTCTTGCCCTTCTTGGCGACGCGCGCGGCGGGACGCTCGGCCTTGGGCTTGGGCGCGTCTTCCTCGTCGTCCTCGCGCGCGAGCTTGGTCCAGCCGTCCACGGGGGCGGGCTTGCTCTCCATCTTCGTGCCGAGCGGGCCGCCGAGCTGGTAGACCTCGACCGGCTGCTGCCGGTGCTTCTTGAGGCGCTCGTAGTAGAAGAACGCGGCGAGGGGCACGAGCGCGAGCGAGATGAGCTGCGACGTCGAGAAGCCGAACGCCTCGCCGCGCTCGGGATCGTCGCGCACGAACTCGATCAAGAAGCGCCAGATGCCGTACGTCGCGGTCAGCACGAAGAGCACCTGCCCGTGAAACTGCCGGCGGCGCCACACGAGCAAGCAGAGGCCGACCATCAAGAGCCCGGCGAGCGACTCGTAGAGCTGCGTCGGGTGCACGGGCAGCGAGTAGCGGGCATCGAAGTCGAGGTTGTACGCATCGACGTGGTGGGCCCACGCGGGCGAGCCCTCGTCGTTGTCCCAGTGCGGGAAGGTGCCCCAACCGCGGAGGAACGCGGGCGCGTCCTCCGAGAGCGGCGCGCCGAAGTCGCAGCCGAACAGGTAGCAGCCGACGCGCGTGAACCCGAGCCCGAGCGCGAGGGTGGGCGCCGCCACGTCCGCGAAGCGCAGCAGGGGGACGTTCACCCGACGCAGATAGAAGAGCGCCCCGAAGAAGCCGCCTAGGAAGCCGCCGTACGCGACGAGCCCACCGCGACGCAGCTCGAACCAGCTCGCGGGCGTGTCGAACTCGCTCAGGTTGGTGAGGATGTAGAGGAGGCGCGCGCCGACGATCGCCGAGAGCGCGGCGAGGATGAACGCGTTGGCGAGCACCTCGGGCTTCATCCCGTCGCGCTCGCCGATCGCCATCACGATGTACCAAGCGAGGATGAACGAGGTCCCCAGCATCACCCCGTACGAGTAGATGGGCAGGCCACCGAAGATGGGGAGCTCGAAGAGGATCGGATGCATGCGCGCGCGACTGTCCCCGCCGAGAGAGGGAGCGTCAAGCGTGTGAGGTTGGGTAAAGAGGCCTGCCGAGGCTTGCCTGGCTGGTGCCGCCGCCCTAGAGCGAGCGCCCTATGAAGACCCTCCTCTCCCTCACTGTGCTTCTTTCGTTCGTGCTGGTCACCGCCTGCGGTGGCGGCAGCGCGAGCACCGAGACCGCGTCGAACGACGAGACCTCGGGCACCGAGACCACCGAGACCGCGGCGCCTGCCGACGCGTTCGCCGTGCTCACCGTCGAGCAGGTCGCCGCTGGCATCGCGGAGAACCGCCTGGCGGTGTTCGACGCGAACTCGCGCGAGACCTTCGAGTCGGGCCACGTCCCCGGCGCGACCTGGGTCCACTACGACTCGGTCAGCACCGAGACGCTGCCCGCCGATCAGGCGACCCCGATCGTCTTCTACTGCGGCGGCCCGAGCTGCGGCGCGGCGCCCACGGCGGCCGAGACCGCGATCGAGCTCGGCTACACCAACGTGTCGGTCATGCGCGCGGGCATCTCCGGCTGGCGCGAAGCGGGCCAGCCCGTCGAGACCGCGGAGCCCGCGCCCGCCGCGGAGTGAGCTGACCCGCCGAAGAGCGAGGCGCTCCGCGCGAACGCTCCCAACGAGAGAGCCTGCCCGGTTGGACTGGGCAGGCTCTTCGCTTTCCGTCGTGCTCGCGTCGTCGCGACGCTGGCTGCGTCGTGTCAGCGCTTGACCTTGCCCTGCAGCTTCTCGCCGAGGAACGCGCCGAAGAGCGAGATCATGACGCCCATGCCGCCGAGCATGACCAGCTCGAGCATGCTGGGCATGAAGCCCTCGGCCGTGATCCACATGATGTAGGCGACCGTCGGGATGCACGCGAGGATCGCGCCGATCATCGGCTCGATGAACGTGCGGCCGGGCGAGAGCCGGCCGACGATGATGCCGCCCACGAACCAGATCGGGATCGAGATCACCAGGCCCCAGAAGCCTTGGGGATCGTAGGACGCGAGCGCCAGATCGAGGCCGACGAGGAAGATGCCCTGGAGCACCAGGTAGATGACGAAGGAGACCGCGATCCACACGGGGCTGAAGCCGGTCTGCTGGTTCTGCCGCGCCGCCTCTTCTTCGGCCGTGTACTCCACGGAGACCGACTCGAGCTTCGCGCCACACGACATGCAGCGCAGCGTCTCGACTTTGTTCTTCGCGCCACAGACGTGACAGACGATCTCATCCTTGCCCGCAGCCATTGTTCCTCACTGAAGTTCCGCGCCGCGCGCACCCGCACGGGCCACGCGCATCGCACCTAGAACGAGCGTTCTGCCCGAGCGGGCGCCATTGTCGCCTCGCTCTCTTCTGGACGCAACAACGAGGATGCTGGCCACGGGCCTGGGAAGCGGCGGCCGATGCTCGGAGCGGTGCACCTGGTCACGGGCTTGTGTTGCGAAGCCGGGCGCGGTGACAATCCCGCGCGATGTCGGACGACCCGAGCAAGAAGAGCGACGAAGAGAGCACGACCGAAGCCACGAGCGAGCCCGAGGCGCCGAAGGAAGCGACCGTCGACGCGGAGGAGACGACCGACGCGAAGAAGGCCGCGTCGGAGGAGACGACCGACACGGAGGAGGCTGCGTCGAAGGAGACGACCGACACGGAGGAGGAGGGCGTCGTGAGCGCGGCGCCCGCGAAGGAGGTCGCGACGAGCGCGAGCCCCAAGCCCGCTCCCCGCACCATCCTCCACCGGATCAACGACGTCGTCTTCACCATCGAGCAGGGGATGGTGGCGTTCTTCTTGATGGCCATCGCGCTGATGGTCTTCGTCGACGTCGTGGAGCGTCGGCTGGTCGCGCCCGACAGCAAGCTCGCCGATCTGCTCGACGGCCCGCTCTTCTTCTTGAGCCGCGAGCAGGTCGAAGTCGTCGCCCCGATCCTGGTCGGCGCCTTGGCGTTCGGGGTGATCGTGTTCGCGTTCCGCGGCGCGGAGCAGCAGCGGGGCAAGCCCATCCTCAGCGTGCCGGGCTCGGCCTGGATCTGCGCGACGATCACCGCGGCCGCGCTCGTGCTGATCGCGTACCTCATCATCGAGGTCGACTCGTGGATCGTGTACCTGGTGCTCTGGGGCACGGGGCTCGCCGGCTTCACCTACGCGCAGCTGCGCGACAAGAGCGAGGGCTACGCGGTGCGCCTCGGCGTCGCCTGGCTGCTGATCACGCCGGCCATCGTCTACATCGCGACCAGCTGGTTCCCCGACGGCTACTCGTGGGCCAAGGAGATCGCGCTGATCATGACGCTCTGGGTGGGCCTCTTCGGCGCGTCCGTGTGCGTGCACGAGGGCAAGCACATCCGCCTGGAAGCGCTGGAGCGCACCCACCCCGACGCGCTGAAGAAGCCGCTCACCGTCGCCTCGCGCGCGCTCGCCGCGGTCTTCACCGCGTTCATGGCGTTCTTGAGCTGGCGCTACCTCTTCAAGGAAGAGGGCGGCATGTACTACATCCCGATGCGCCTCGAGCAGACGCGCATCCCGATCTGGTTCGAGATGCTCGCGGTGCCGCTCGCGTTCGGCCTCACCACCATCCGCCTCGCCGCGTCGGCGGTGTCGGCGGCGCTCGGAGGGACGTACGGCGATCCCGCGAAGGCCGAAGGCATGGAGGAGGCCGAGCGCATCGCGGCCGAGGAGGCCGAGAAGAGAGGTGCGAGCGCCACCAAGGCCGAGGTCGATCAGAAGCGATCCCCGGTGGCCTTCATCATCGTCGTCGGCCTCATCGTGCTCTCGGCCGCGCTCTTCGGTCCCGCGGGCATCTTGGTCGCCACGATCCTCACCGCCGCGCTGCTCGCGCAGCCGCTCTTCGTGGTGCTCGGCGCGGTCGTGCTGGTGTGCTTCTGGCTGTGGGGCTCGGGCTCGCAGCCCTACCTCGATCAGGTCGAGGGCCTCGTCGAGCGCATCGCGGGCTTGGCCGACACCCCGACCTTGCTCGCGATCCCCCTCTTCATCTGCTCGGGCGCGATCATGTCGCACGGCGACATCAGCAAGAAGCTGGTGCGCTTCGCGCAGGCGATGGTGGGCTGGCTGCCGGGAGGCCTCGCGATCAGCACGGTGCTCGCGTGCATGATCTTCGCGGCAATCTCGGGCTCGAGCCCGGCGACCGTGATCGCGATCGGCGGCATCATGGCGCCCGCGCTGATCAAGGACGGCTACGACAACAAGTTCGCGCACGGCCTCGTCACCTCGTCCGGATCGCTCGGCATCCTGATCCCGCCGTCGATCCCGATGATCGTCTACCAGATCGTCAACACCCACGATCCGATCCGGGTCGAGGAGCTCTTCGCTGCGGGCTACGGGCCCGGCCTCGTCATCGGCGGTCTCTTGATCAGCTACTCGATATTCCGCGGGCTCAAGGACGGAACGCCGCGGCAGCCCTTCGTCGCCAAGGAGGTGCTCGACGCGGTGCTCGACGGCTTCTGGGCCGTGATGTTCCCCGTGCTGATCATGGGCGGCATCGTCACCGGCATCTTCAACGCGGTGGAGTCGGCGGCGGTCAGCGTCGTGTACGCGATCGCGGTGGAGGTGTGGGTGCACCGCGCGCTCACGCTGAAGCAGCTCCCCAAGATCATGGAGGAGGTCGGGGTGCTCCTCGGCTCGTTCCTCGTGATCCTCGTCGTCGCGATCTGCTTCGGCGAGTTCCTCGTCGAGCGCGGCATCCCCCAGATGGCCGGCGACTGGATCGCGTCGATGGAGCTTCAGCCTTGGCAGTTCTTGCTCGTGGTGAACGTGCTGCTGCTCGGGGTGGGCTGCGTCATGGACATCATGAGCGCGATCTTCATCTTCGTTCCCCTCCTCGCTCCGATGGCGAGCGCGATGGGGATCGATCCGCTGCACTTCGCGATCATCTTCATCGTGAACCTCGAGATCGGCTACCTCACGCCGCCCGTCGGCCTGAACCTCTTCGTGGCGAGCACCCGCTTCGGCGAGTCGGTCGAGTACATGACCCGCGCCGTCTTGCCGTTCTTGCTCCTGATGGCGGGCGGCCTCTTGGTCATCACCTACTACCCGCCGATCTCCGGCGATCTCGGGCGCTGGATCTTGGGTGCGCCCGCCTGGACGCCGCCCGAGATCGCCGAGGAAGAGGGCGGCGGCGAGATCGGCCTCGACGACGAAGACGAGCCGTCCACGCCCGCAGCCGCCTGTGATCCCCCCGAAGATCTCAACTGCGATGGCGCGGTCACCATGGAGGAGATGACCGCCTACGCCGCCGGTGCTGGTGGTGGCAGTGAGCCCGCGTGCGATCCCCCCGAGGATCTCAACTGCGATGGCGCGGTCACCATGGAAGAGATGACCGAGTACGCCGCGCGCGCCGAGTCCGAAGAGGAGGAGGCGCCCGAAGAGCCCGCGTGCGATCCCCCCGAGGATCTCAACTGCGACGGCAGCGTGACCATGGAAGAGATGACGGACTACGCCGCCAGCCATCCATGACTCAGAACCAGGCGCGGACGCCGAACGCAGGTCCGCCCAGATCGACGTAGGACGCCTGGGTCATCAGCCCCTCGTAGTGGTAGGCGAGGAAGAGCTCGGTCGCGTCGATCATCACCCCGATCTCCAAGCGCGCGAGCACGATGATGGCTTCGCCCAGCATCCCGGCAGCGACCTCGCCCGACACGATCAGCGGCTCGATCGGATACACGTCGAAGCTCGCGCCGAGATCGAAGCCGAACTGGGCGCCGAACGGGTCTTCCCAGTGGCGGAACGCGCCGCCGATCCGGAGCTCACCGCCCGGCTGCTGCACCAAGAAGACCTCGAAAGCGACGCGGCCGAGCAGCGCGCCGCGCACCTCTTCACCCGACGGATCGAGGAAGCCCGAGTAGCGCGCCGCGAGCGCGACCCAGCCCAGGTGCGCGCGCAGCCCGATCGCCCCGCGTGCAGCCCCACCGATCGCGTACCCCACCTCGCCGTCGATGCGCAGACCCGCGCGCGAGTTCGGCTCGTCCTCGGTCCACCACCCCTCGCCGTAGGGCGAGAGCGAGTGAAGGCTCACGTCCACGGCGGGGCCCGCGCTGCTGGAACGCACGTACCCGCCGCTCGAGTAACTGCCGCTTCGGTAGGAGCCGCGCGAGGAGCCTCGGCGCGATCGCCGATCTCGACCGGACCACGACGAGCCGGAGTCGTAGTCGTCGTCGTCGCGCGAGCGGCTCGAGCGGCTCGAGCGGTCGTCGTCGCGCGACGAGCCGTGATCCTGATCGTCCGCCCCCCGCACGGCGCGCGAGGCCCGATCGAGCAATTGCGCGCGGGCCAGCTCGGGCACCGCGAGCAGCGACAGTCCCAGCAACAGCGCGCAGGTCTCCCTGCCATGGACCACGAGGGCCCTGGTCGTTCCAGCCATGCATGGAGAAGTAGCCGGCCGATTCAACGATCGCCCGTCAGGATGGGTGAGGATGCGTAAGCGCCCACGCGCGCACCCGAGCTACGCTCGCGCGATGAGCCACACCATCGAGCACGTCGAGCGCGAAGGGTTCTTCATCGAAGAGAACGGCGAGCGCATCGCCGAGCTCACGTACGAGCCGACGGGCGAGCGCACGGTGATCGCCGATCACACGTGGGTCTCGGACCAGCTCCGGGGACAGGGCATCGCCCGCAAGCTGCTCGACGCGCTGGTGGCGTGGGCGCGCGAGTCGAACACCCGAGTGAAGGCGCGCTGCTCGTACATCGTGCGGGAGCTGGAGCGCGACCCCTCGATCGCCGACGTCATCGAGCGCTGACCACCCCATCCAAAAGGGGACGGTCCTCAGTAATTGAGTTTTAGTTTCCTCAGTTAAATCAATACGACGACCGCCAAAAGGGGACGGACCTCAATAGATCGACCGAACGAGATCCGGATCACACCTCGCCTTTCCATGTCCTCGTCGCGGCTCGCAACGCCGCCCCGCAGCGCACGAGAACCGCGCCCCATGAAGAGCTGTGGGGATCTGGAGACCGCCGTGATCGCTGGGGCTGACGCGACGCGGAGCGCGGTGATCGTGTCGCCCGATCGCTGGCTCGCGGGCATCTACGCCGCCGCCGCGCGCTTCATCGCGTGGGAGCGCGACCGAGTGCAGAGCGGCTGGCTCGGCGCGACCCTCACCGTCGCGCACGGCACCTCGCGACGCGTGATCCCCCTCGCACGGCTCGCGCTCGACGCAGAGGAGCGCTCGCTCTCGCTCGTCTCGACGTCGCTGCACCCGCTGCTCCGCCTCGGCGCCGACGCGCGCGTCCGCGTGATTCCCCTCCGCCACGGCGACGTCGTCCAGCTGCACACGCGCGCTGGCGAAGTCAGGCGCATCGCGCTCACGCCCGCCGACGCCATCACCGTCGATCGATCGACCGGATCGGATCGTCAGGGCTGACGCGTCGTCAGGGCTGAAACGAGAAGAAGGTCTGCTCGCTCTCACCGAGCCCGACCGCGCCGAAGAGCGTCTGGCACTCGGGGTCGTCTTCCTCCGAGTGGCAGCCGATGGCCCGGCCCGCGTCGGCGCGCAGATCCGTCGTCGCGAAGAGCGAGCGGAGATCCGCGACGACGCGCCCCGACGCGAGCGCGTCGAGGCCGCTCACCGCCAGCTCGATCTCGGGACGGTTGCCGTTGGCGCAGGTGCGCGTGCCCATGCGCGCGTCCCCCGAGCAGTCCGTCGCGCCGAGCAAGAACGTGAGGTATTCGAGCTCGGGCGTCGAACCATCGACCCGGATGAAGTCGTAGCCCGCCGACCACCCCCAGAAGAGCGAGCTCACGTTCATCGGCGGCGGCTGCGAAGCGGCGTGCACGTGGTTGAGGTGCTCGGGCACGCCGAGCCGAAAGCGCAGCGCCACGATCGCCGCATCCGTCGCCTCGACGCTGCCG
>CAYZQM010000270.1:4562-8518 GCA_964480175.1 uncultured Sandaracinaceae bacterium | reverse complement strand
GGGCCCCGCGAGCGAGAGCGTCGCGTCGTTCTCCTCGTCGTCCCAGAGGTACACGTAGGAGGTCCACTCGCCCTCTTCGAGCACGAGCAGGCGCGTCTCGATCAAGCGCTCCCCCAGCGAGGGATCGCGCGCGTCCACCAAGAACCCGAAGGTCTTCACCAGCACGGTGCCCTCCGGGAAGACGAGGCGGCCGTCTTCGCCGAACGTGATCTGCTCGCCCTCGGGGATCCGCATGAAGCGGTGCTTCACGGCGTGATCGGAGAAGAGCGGCGAGATGATGTCGTAGGGGATCACCCCGTCGGCGGGGATCTGGTTCGCCCCGTCGACGAAGAGCCCCCACGACGAGAGGCTGCGCGGCACGCCGTCGTCGGGCTCACACGAGGCGAGCCCGAGGGCGAGGGCGAGGAGCAGGCTGGAACGCAGGACGGCGCGCACTACTCGAACACGACGGCGGCGCGCGAGGTGCCGGTGCAAGCGTGGGCGCTGCGATCGGTGCTCGGGGACTCGAAGCTGCCGGGCGCGTCGATGTTGCGGTAGGTCGCGTCGCCCTCGATGCAGAGGGTCTCTGCGGTGTCGCCATCGGCGATGTCGCCGTCCCACACGAGGTCCTCGAGCGTGGTGACCATGCCTGCGCCGAGGATGAGCTGCACCGCGCCATGCACCGGATCGGGGCTCGCGCCGTTGCCCGAGAACGTGTTGCCGTGGATCCAGATCGACTCGGTCTCGGTGTCGTAGTCCGGATCGGAGGGAGAGGGCGCGCCTGCCGCCGCCGCGGTGTCGTAGCTGACGATCAGCGCGCCGGTGGTCCCGTTGCCGGTGACGGTGTTGTCCGCGATGTCCACGTCGTTGGCGTGGTGTTGTTGTTCACGATCGTGTTGTTCGCCAACCGCGTGCCGGCGCCGCTCAGCGGCAGGCCCGGGAGCTCGAACACCAGGATGCCGCCGGTGTTGTCGCGCGCCTCGCTGTTCACCACCTCGCAGTTGATGCTGTTCTCGATCTCGATGCCGGCGACGTTGTCGTGCGCGAGGCTGTCGCGGACGATGCAGTTGGTCGCCTGGCCGACGTAGATGCCGGCGTCGCTGCTGCCGAACGCCTCGACGCGCTCGACGAGCACGTTGCGCGACGAGACCGGGTAGATCGCGTAGCGGCCGCGCGCGCTCATCGGGCGGGTCACCCATCCGCTGACGAGGTCGCGCATGGTCAGGCCGTTGGAGGTGGTGACGAAGATGTTGTCCGCCGACGCGTCGAGCACGGTCATGTTCTCGATCGTGAGGTCGTCCATCGCGGTGAAGTTCAGGCCCTTGGCGCCCGCCTCTTGGCCGCTGAAGTCCAGGACCACGTCGGCCGGGGCAGCGCCGCTGCCGCGCACGGTGACGCCGTCGAGCATGCTGAACGCGAGCTCGTCGGTGAAACGGTAGGTGCCGGGGGCGAAGCAGAAGGTCTGCCCGTCCTCGAGCTCGACGATCGCCTCGCGCACCGTCGTCGTGTCGTCGTCGCTGGGGAGCACGTACTGATCGCAGCCAGCGGGGCGTCCATCGCCGCACGCGGCGGTGGCGAGGGTGAGCGCGGCGCCCGTGAGGGCGAGGACCAAGCGAGCCAAGGACCGATGCATCAGCGAACCTCCATGCGAGCGTCGAGGCTGGCACGGCCGGGTCTTTTTTGCACGGGCCGCGCATGCACGGTCGCGCGCTCGCGTCGACCCAGCCTCGCCTCACGCGAGGCACCTCGCCATGCGCACTCCCTGCCAACATCCGATGCGTCGCGCTGCGACGGCGACCGAGGCGTCCCGTGGCGCGTCCGCGAAGCCCCTTGGCGGGCCCATCGCGCGGCGGTACCTCCACCACTCCATGCCGCGTACCCGAGCCAAGCCCGGTGATCTCGTGGTCGATCCGGCGACCCAGCGCATCTATCGCGTCGTGGTGGAGCACCCGACGGGATGGCTGACCGTCTCCGACGCGCGCGGTCGCGTCTTCGACATCGGCCCGCACCGCGAAGTGGTCCGCAAGCGCATCAGCGGCACGATCCCCAAGACGATCATCTCGCCGCACGCGACGCGACCGAGTCGGCGCCGCGCCACCGGTACGGGAGACGTTGCCCCGGACGACGAAGGCGGCGGGTCCGAGTCGGAATGACCGTTGCACTTCTGGTCATCTCCGCCGCGAAGGGCGCGGTGGAGAGCGATCAGGAGAACGACGATGTCACAGCACCAGCGCCGCCCGCACTCGGGCTCCTACGAGCGCCACGACCAGGAGCGCGGCGACGAACGCCGACCGGGGCGCGGCGGCGATCCGCACCGCGGGTACGACACGCGCGGTCATCACTACGACGATCACCGCGGCATCCCTCGCACCACCGACGAGGACCGCTGGAACCTGAGCGGGCCCGAGCGCGAGCGCTACGCAGGCTCGCCCTACCAGCAGCGGGGTCGCGGTGCGCGCGACGATTGGAGTCGAGGCGAGCGCGACGACTCGTGGCGCGGCCCGCGCGACGATCGCGATCGCGGCGTGTGGACCCGGCAGGTCGCCTCGCGCGACCCGGGCCCGCGCGATCGGTCCTGGGACGAGCGCGCCCGCTTCGATGGGCGAGAGCGCGGCGACGCGCGCTACGAGCACGCTCCGCGCTACGAGCGCGAGCCCGATCGTGGGAGCGTCCGCGACTACGAGCGGGGCTACGCGAGCACGGGGCGCGCGTATCCCGATCGCGACGAGTGGGGACGCGACTACGATCGCGGCTTCGCGAGCGGCGATCCCGATCGGCACGGCGGCAGCGCGCGGGAGCGCGACGACTACGAGCGCTTCATGACTGGCGACGGTCGCGCGTATTCGTTCCGCGGCTCGAGCTGGAGCGAGCGCGACGAGCGCGCGCGGGACGAGCGTGGCGTGCGCGAGGGCCACGGGTGGGATCGGGCCGACGCAGCCCGCGAGCACCGTGGGCCGCAGGGCGCGCGGGGGTGGAGCGACGAGGACGAGCGCGAGGAGAACGACCGCTTCCGCCGGCGCAACCCGCCCTGGAACTGAGCATCGCATCGAGCACGGATCACGCGTGGAGAAAAGTGCGGCCCGGACCCATCGATGTCCGGGCCGCACGCGCATCGGCTCGGCACTCCCGATGCATTGCACAGAGCATCATGAAGATGCCCCCGCCTGTCCTCGCCCGCGTCTCGTTCCTCGGCCACTCGATCCACCGCTGGGTGGTCCCGTTCGCCGCGGTCTCCATCATCGCGACCCCCGTGCTCTTCCTCGGCCACGCGCTGAGCGACGAGCTCGAGTGGCTGCGCTACGCATTCATAGCGAACATGGCCGCGGTGCTCTTCGCCCTGATCGCGGCGGCCTTCGGCGCCATCGACTTCCGCGACATTCCCAAGAGCCACCCTGCGCGCCGCACCGCCTGGCCGCATGCGCTGCTCAACGTCGGGGCGCTCACGCTGTTGGTGACCAACCTCGTCGCCTACCGCGACGCGGGCCAGGCGGCGTGCAACGGCGCGCTGGACTCGCTCGCGCGCTTCGATCCGACCGGCTCGTTGGTGCTCACGTCGGCCGCGGCGCTCGGCACCGTCACCTCCGCGCTGATCGGCCTGACGCTCGCCCATCGTTACAAGGTCGGCGTCGTCGATCACGAGCCGCTGCGCCCGCCGTTCCGACCCGCGGAGCCGCGCCGCGTCCGATGATCGTGCGTCTCGAGCTCAGCGCCGAAGACGCTTCAGCGTGAGGGCGAGCGCGCCGCCGAACGCCCAGTGCGCGCCGATCATCGCGGTCGGGCGCCCCGGTCGATCGTGCGTCGGCGTCGGCATGATGCCGAGCGCGGGGACCCAGCCGAGGTAGCTCACCGCCCACACGGCGGAGCCGAACGAGACGCCGCTGCGAACGTTCACGTCCCCCTCGGCGCGGTGGGTGAGCGCATAGAGCGCGCCCATCGCCGCGCCGAAGCCGACGTGCAGCGCGATCGTCGTGAAGTTC
>CAYZQM010000270.1:0-4552 GCA_964480175.1 uncultured Sandaracinaceae bacterium | reverse complement strand
GCACGCGCGAGCGTCGGCGCGACCTCGTCGAGCGCGGCGCGGGTGATCTTCTTCGGCGGCGGCTCACCGAGTCGGCCGCGACGCGACGCGATCGCCATCACGGCGGTGTGCGCGAGGGTCGCGACCGTGCCGGCGACGGCGCCGCGCACGGCTTCCTTCGCGGGCGACCCCACGCGTCGAAGCGCAGCTCGGGAGGGTTGTCGTGAAGCCATGGGTCGGGTCTCCGCGCTCGATGGGTGGGCGTCAGGCGGCGGTGGTGTCGCCGCCGAGCGCGGTGAGCACTTCGCCGGTGATGAAGCTCGAGTCGGCGGCCGACGCGAAGAAGACGTACGCGGGCGCGATCTCCTCGGGCTGCGCCGGGCGCTTCATCGGGGTGTTCGCGCCGAACTCGCTGACCTCGTCGGCCGGGCGATCGGCGACGTTCAGCGGCGACCACACGGGCCCGGGCGCGACGCAGTTCACTCGGATCCCGCGCTCGACCAGGTTCTGCGCCAGCGACTTGGTGAACGCATGGATCGCGCCCTTGGTCGCCGAGTAGTCGAGCAGCTCCTTGCTCCCCTCGAGCCCGGTGATCGATCCCGTGTTCAGGATCACGCCACCGCGCTTCAGGTGCTTCAGCGCGGCGCGCGCCATCTCGAAGTAGCCGAACACGTTCACCTTGAACGTCCACTCGAGCTGCTCGTGCGGGAGCGCCGCGAGGTCCTTCTGGTGCTTCTGGTAGGCCGCGTTGTTCACCAGGACGTCGAGCCGTCCGAGCTCGGCGACGCATCGGTCGACCGCCTCCGCGCAGAACGCGGGCTCGGACACGTCGCCAGGGATCTGCACGCAGCGCCGTCCGAGCGACTTCACCACGCGCGCGGTCTCGTCGGCGTCCTCCGCCTCCTCGGGCAGGTACACGATCGCGACGTCCGCGCCCTCGCGCGCGTAGAGCACCGCGACCGCACGACCGATGCCGGAGTCGCCGCCGGTGATCAGCGCGACGCGATCCTTCAGCTTGCCCGCGGCGCGGTACTCGGCCCCGAAGAACGCGGGGCGCGGGTCGATGTCCGCCTCGATCCCGGGGCGCTCCTGGTGCTGGGGAGGAAAGGGGGGCTTCTCGCGCTTCTTGCGCTCGCCGCGGGTCTGCATCGTCGTCGTCTCCGGGTTCGAAGTGGGGAGCGAGCGCGGGTGCAACGGGCGCACCAGCGAGCGTTCGATGCGCGCGCGCCACCATGCCCTCTCGAGGGGTACGTCGACGCGCCGAGGAGAGCTGCCCGCTTGGCGCGCGCTGATCGCGCGGCGACGCCACACGCGGGCCGCGCTGCATCAGTCGCAGCGCGGATCGCGGCGCGATCGAGCGACGAGGGCGGTGGCACCCCACGTGCTTTGGCGAGCGGCCTACCCCGGAGCGACCGCATGCACCCCGAGCCCAACCAGACCCGCACTCCCCGCTGCGATCGAGCCTTCGACCATCACGACGTGCACGCCGTGCTGGAAGCGCTCTTCGACGCCACGGGTCCCTTCACCCGCCGGCCGCGCGAGGACGAGCGGAGCGATCGTCTGCCGGAGCACCGGCGCGGCCTCTCCTTCTGACCCTCTGACGATTGACCTTCGGGGCGAAGCGCTCGCGACCCGCGCGAGCCCGACCCACGAGAGGAGTACGTGATGCGCACCAAGACCACCGGCTCCGAGTCCACCTGGACCGCGCGCACCCAGCTGCGCTGCACCGCTCATCCGTTGGCCCCGGCCACCCAGGTCGACGTCTGCGTCGTGGGCGGTGGCATCACGGGCTTGAGCACCGCGTACTGCTTGGCGCGCGCCGGCGCGCGGGTGGTGGTGCTCGAGTCGAGCACGCTCGGATCGGGCGAGACCGGCCGCACGACCGCGCACCTCGCGAGCGCGCTAGACGATCGCTTCGCCCGCCTCGAGCAAGTGCACGGCCCCGAAGGCGCGCGGCTCGCCGCGGAGAGCCACGCGGAGGCGATCGACACCATCGAGGCGATCGTCCGGCGCGAAGGGATCGAGTGCGACTTCTCGCGGCTCGACGGGTACCTCTACCTCGGACCCGAGGGGACCCGCGCCGATCTCGAGCGCGAGGCCCAGGCGGCGCGGCGCGCGGGGCTCACCGTCGAGCTGATGGAGAACCCCGTCGGCCCGCCGCTGGGAGCGGGGCCCTGCCTGCGCTTTCCCAACCAAGCCCAGCTCGATCCGCTGCGCTACCTGCAGGGGCTGATCGACGCGATCGAGCGCCTCGGCGGACGGATTCACGAGCACGCGCACGTCGCCGAGTTCCACGCGGGCAAGCCCGCGGTCGCGATCACCGACACGGGCGCGCGCGTCGAGGCGGATGCGCTCGTCGTGTGCACCAACACGCCGGTCAACGATCGCTTCGTCGTGCACACCAAGCAGGTCGCTTACCGAACGTATGCGATGAGCTTCGCCGTCGGCGGCGACGTGATTCCTCCGGGCCTCTATTGGGACATGGACGAGCCCTACCACTACGTGCGCCTCGACGGTCAGCGCCTACCGGACGGACGTGCGCGGCTCATCGTGGGCGGCGCCGACCACCGCACCGGCGAGGGCGATCACCCCGAGGCGCGCTGGGATCACCTCGAGGCGTGGACCCGGAGCAAGATCGAGCGCGTCGAGGAGGTGATCGATCGCTGGTCGGGTCAGTGCTTCGAGCCGGCGGACGGCCTCGCGTTCATCGGCAAGAACCCCGCGGACGGTCCGGGCGTGTTCATCGCCACCGGCGACTCGGGTCACGGGATGACCCACGGCACGATCGCGGCGATCCTCTTCAGCCACCTCGTCGCCGGCAAGCGCCACCGCTGGGAGAAGCTCTACGACCCGCGTCGCATCAGCCTGCGCGCGATGGGGAGCATGGCGAAGGACGGCGCCCAGACGCTGGCGCACTACGGCGACTGGCTCGTGCCGGTCGACGCGCCGAGTGAGATCGGCATCGAGTACGGCGAGGGCGCGACCGTGATGGACGGGATGCGTCGCCTCGCGGTGTTCCGCGACGAGCAGGGCGCCTGTCATCGGTTCTCCGCGGCGTGCCCTCATCTGGGCGGCGTCCTCAAGTGGAACGCGGCGGAGAAGTCGTGGGACTGCCCGCTGCACGGCTCGCGCTTCGACGCGCTGGGTCGGGTGATCTGCGGACCCGCGGTCGACGGCTTGCGCGCGGTGCCCGACGAGCAGGACCGCCCCGAGACCGTCGGCGCGATCGCGCACGAAGAGGAGTGACGGCACGCTCGGGATCGCGCAGCGACGGAACGTCGCTCGGAGGGCTACAGGTTTGGTGCATCTCGTCCGCTGTAACGGCGAACCCTCAGCGGAAGGACGTCTATGCACCCATGTTCGAAGAGATGGATCTGGCTCTCCGTCGCCGTCGCGACGGCTCTGTCGATGAGCGCGACCCGCGCCTCGGCGCAAGCGACCTTGGTGAGCGGCCTGGGCGGCACCGCGGGCTTCGGCCCCAACGTGCTCGGCGCGAACGACGACGGCTCCTCGGGCAGCATCGACATCGCGTCGGTCTTCCCCGGTGGGATCAATTTCTTCGGGACCACGCACACGACGATGTACGTGAACAACAACGGCAACGTGACGTTCGGCGCGCCCACGGGCTCGTTCACGCCGACCCCGTTCCCGGTCTCCAGCAACCCGATGCTCGCCGTGTGGTGGTCCGACGTGGACACCCGCGGAACGGTGAGCAGCCCCCCGGGTGCCAACCGCGCGTACTGGAGCCTCAGCGGCGGGCGCATCGTGGTGACCTGGTACCTGGTCGGCTTCTACAGCTACCAGACCTCGGGCCTGAACTCGTTCCAGCTGATCCTCACCCCCTCCGGCACCGGCGGCGACTTCGACGTCGAGTACCGCTACAACCGCTGCGACTGGGTCTACGGCGGCAGCGTGCAGGCGGGCTTCGACGGCGGTGACTTCACCAACTACCGGACGCTGCCGCACTCGCGCACCACGAGCGTGAACCAGCTGTGCACGGACTCGAACGTCGGCTCGGCCGGCGTGTTTCAGTTCTCGGTCCGCGGCGGCCAGATCGTGCCCTGCGGCAACGGGACCCTGCAGGCCGACGAGGCGTGCGACGACGGCAATCCCGACACCGGCGACGGCTGCAACGCGACCTGCCACATCGAGACGGGCTGGAGCTGCTCGGGCACCCCGAGCGTGTGCACCGTGGTGTGCGGCGATGGCCTCCTCCGCGGCACCGAGGCGTGCGACGACGGCAACACGTCGAACGGCGATGGCTGCTCGGCGAGCTGCGCGATCGAGAGCGGCTGGACTTGCAGCGGCACGAGCTGCGCGGCGATCTGCGGTGATGGCTTGGTGCGCGGCGGCGAGAGCTGCGACGACGGCAACACCAGCAGCAGCGACGGCTGCTCGAGCACCTGCGCCACGGAAGCGGGCTGGAGCTGCAGCGGCACGAGCTGCGCGGCGATCTGCGGCGACGGCCTGATCCGCGGCAGCGAGGCCTGCGACGACGGCAACACGGCGAGCAACGACGGCTGCTCGGCGAGCTGCGCGATCGAGAGCGGCTGGACTTGCAGCGGCACGAGCT
>CAYZQM010000269.1:5439-8521 GCA_964480175.1 uncultured Sandaracinaceae bacterium | reverse complement strand
CCGCGCACCCCGACGAGCACGCCGCCCAGCAGACCTCCGATCAAGCACGCCGGCAGACACCACGACATGCAGCGATCCCCGAGGCACACGTGCCCCGCGGACTCGGCGATGCGCACGATCAGGAACGGCACCAAACCAAAGAGCAGCCCCGGGAGCACCGCCGCGCCCGCGCTCTGCCCGACCGCGCGCGCGAGCACGGCGGTCACGTACATGAGCAGCGCCGCGACGAGGCGCTGGGTGCTCGCGCCCTCGAAGAGCAGCACCGCGAGAAAGAGCAGCGCAGGCGAGGCCTCGAGCAGCGCGCGCCGCAAGCGCGCGACCTCGTAGGCCAAGCGCAGCGCGCGCGGCACCTGGACGTCGTGATCGCGTTCATCGTTCATGAGGGTTCTCCCAAGAGCGCGCGCTTCAGACGCACCATCAGCCGCTCCTTGCGCTTGCGGAGCGCGGCATCGAGCGGCAGCCCCGCGAGCACCATGCCGAGCGCCTCGCGATCGCGATCGGTGAGCTCGAGCGCCGCTTGCTCGAGCGCCTCCCTCAGCTCGTTCGCTTCGGCCGCCTCGTCGGGACCAGGCCCAACCTCGGCGAGCTCGACGGCGCCCTCGATCGGCACCGTCCGCCTGCGCGTGCGCCGCTTGCGCTCCGTGCGGCAGCGCCACGTGGTGATGGTGAGGGCCCACGAGAGCGCGTCGCCCTCGGCGTCGAAGTCGCTCGCGCGGGTGAAGACCTCGAAGAGCACCTCCTCGGCGACGTCGGCCGCGTCGTCGGGGCTACCGAGCATGCGCTGGGCGAGGGCACGCACCGCGGGCCGCAGCCCTCGGTAGACCTCGTTCATCGCCGAGCGATCGCCCTGGCCCAGTCGGACCAGCGCGGCGGTCAGCGCGATGCGTGCACCCCGATCCATGCGCGAGCGTCAGTGCGATCCGCAGGGGCAGCCGGCGCCGCAGGGGCATGCATCGCCGCAGGGGCAGCTGCTCACGAGCTGCCAGGTTCCGAACGCCAGCAGCGGGGCCAGGGCCACCGCGAGCCACCAAGTGGGGAGCTTCTTCATCCTTCGACACCTCTCTCTACGGCGGGCCTACCCACCGTGGACCGGCGCCGCCGCGGACCGTATGGGCCTCAGCCGCCCTTTCCGTGACGCTTCCCCGCGCGAGCCATGAATTTGGGCGCATGGAGGCCAAGAATCGCTCGGATCTGGCCTATCGGGGAAGGGTTCGGCAAGCTGGTCGTTCCATTCCGTCGATTCGTTCGATGAGAGACAGCGCCCCAGGAGGGCCGATGACCGACAGCAAGCGGCGACCGCACATCAAGCTCACCTCGCATCCCGGCCAAGACGGTGGTCCTCCACTTCGGGTCCAGTGGTTCGCCGAGGATCCCAAGGTGCGCGGGCCGGTCATCGCGACGCTCACCAACCCCGAGCACCGCAACGCGATCGGCACCCACTCCGGCGCGTACGCCGTCTACCGCGCGCTCGCGATCGCCGCGGGTCAGCTCAAGGCCGAGCACCGCGCGGACCTCACGAACACCGCGCCCACCGACAAGTTCGGACCGCATCCGCAGTGGCACGAGCAGGACAAGATCGTCTCGATCGATCCGTTCGGCGCGACGATCCAAGAGTGCTTCGGCGATCGGCTCGAGGAGGGTTTCGACATCCGGCCGACCATCGCGGTGACCAAGGCGCACCTGCAGCTGCACGAGATCAAGGACGCGATGAAGGAGGGTCGGCTGAAGGCCGACGGACACCACCTGACCGCCAAGGGCGACGTGCTGGTCACCAAGGTCGCGGTCGAGCCCGTCTGGTACCTACCCGGCGTCGCGCGTCGCTTCGGGTGCACCGACGCGGAGCTCCGAAGGACGCTCTTCGAGCAGACCGGCGGCATGTTCCCCGAGCTCGTGACCCGCGGCGATCTCGACGTGTTCCTGCCGCCGATCGGCGGCAACACCATCTACGTGATGGGCGATCCGAGCCACCTCGGGAACACGAAGTACCCGCTCACCTGCCGGGTGCACGACGAGTGCAACGGCTCGGACGTGTTCGGCTCCGACATCTGCACCTGCCGGCCCTACCTCACGCACGGCATCGAAGAGTGCGTGCGCCAAGCGCAGGAGGGCGGCATGGGCGTCATCGTCTACAACCGCAAGGAAGGCCGCGCGCTCGGCGAGGTCACCAAGTTCCTCGTCTACAACGCGCGCAAGCGCCAAGAGGGCGGCGACACGGCGGCGCACTACTTCGTGCGGACCGAGTGCGTCGCGGGCGTGCAGGACATGCGCTTTCAGGAACTCATGCCCGATCCGCTGCACTGGTTGGGCATCACCCGCATCGATCGCTTCATCTCGATGAGCAACATGAAGCACGACGCGATCACCCGGAGCGGCATCGAGATCCTCGAGCGGGTGCGCATCCCCGACGAGCTCATCCCGCCCGACGCGCAGGTCGAGATGGAAGCGAAGATGGCCGCCGGCTACTTCACCGCAGGCGAAGCGCCGCCCACCGCCGAAGAGCTCGCCGCGGTGAAGGGACGGAGCCTCTCCGAATGAGCAGCAAGCTCGGCTCGGGCGTGCGCGACTCGATGCAGGACGCCCAGAGCCCGATCGGATTTCTGCGCGCGCCCTCCACCATCCGCGCGCGCGCCGAGGAGATGCTCGAGCTGGCGCGCAACGGCGAGCTCGATCACTTCGCGCTCGACATGGCGCGCTTGGACGACGCCGCCGCGCGCACCCTGCGCATCACCCAGGCGCGCTTTCCCGACTTCGTGATCCCGCACCACGGGCGCCTCGCGCACTTCCGGGCCGGCGGCGTCGATCGCGTCGCGCAGTTCGAGGAGCGCGTGAGCACGCTGCCCGAGCTGGAGGCCGCGCGCGCGCGCGTCGCGTGGATCGTGATCAGCGTCCTGCTCGACGCGGGCGCGGGCACCGGCTGGCGCTACGCGGAGGCATCGACGGGGCTGTCGATCGGTCGCTCGGAGGGGCTCGCGGTCGCGAGCCACCACTTCTTCATCAGCGGCGCGCTCTCGGGCGATCCCCAAGGGCAGCCGCTCCGCGTGGATGCGATCGTGCTGGGCGAGCTCGCCGTCTCGTCGCTCGC
>CAYZQM010000269.1:0-5371 GCA_964480175.1 uncultured Sandaracinaceae bacterium | reverse complement strand
GGCGGCACCACGCGCTTGGGCGGGCTCTACGACACGCTCGCCTCGCGCGCCGAGAACGGCAAGCTCCCCGCGCGTCGTCTCCTGCACACGCTGCTCGAGGCGCTCGGGCCCATCTGGCCCGGCCGGGTGACGGTGATGGGCGTGAACGTCGGCGACGTGTGGAAGCACAGCAAGATCGGCGGCACCAGCCCGACCGAGGGGCTCGTCCCTTTCCACAAGCTCTCGCAGTGGCTCGCGTACTCGCTGTTCGAGCCGCTCGAGCGCTCGGGCTTGCAGGTCATCGGCGTCGACGAGCTCACCGGCCTGGCCGAGTACCGCAACGGCGGGCTCTTCGTCGACGAGGGCGTGCTCGTGCCCAAGCACGACGGCGTCCTGCGCGACGTGCACGAGGTGGGAAGCGAGCTGGTCGTCGAGTGGCGCGCGCTCACCATCGCGCTGCTCGATCGGGTCGCGGCGAAGGTGCGCGACGCGGCGGGCCTCGACGTCTCTCGCCTGCCGGTCTCGCGCGTGCTCGAGGGCGGGACGTGGCTCGCTGGCCGCGAGATCGCCGCAGAGAAGCGCCCCGGCGGCGGACCGCCGATCCAGATCCAGAGCGACGGCACCGTCTTCTGATCCCGTGCGTGACGCCCCGCCCGCCGCGAGCCGCGCCCAGTTCGCCCTCGGCGTGCTGGTGTGGATCCTCGCCTTCCCCGCGATGTGGCCGCTGCATCTGTTGCGGTGCGCGTGGCGCGAGCGGGCGCATCAGCAGCGGACCAAGCGGATCGATCCGAAGGCCGATGCCGAGCTGATGAAGCGGGTGCGGAACGGCGAGGCCAAGCACGCGCTCTTCAGCACGCTGGGCTGGACCTCGATGGCCTCGGGCCCCGAGGAGGAGGTCTGCATCGAGCTGCGCTTCTCGGGCGAGAAGGCCCCCGAGAGCACGGCGGTCGCGCTTTGGAGCAAAGCGCTCGAGGACCTGCTGACGGAGAAGCGTGTCCCTCGCAGCGAGGTCGAGACCTACCGGCTCGGGCTGAGCGCGATCTTCGGCTGGGGCCTGTGGATCGCCGAGGTGTTCGCGATCGTCGGCGCGGTGACGGGCGCGACGGTCTGGCTCGTGTTCGCGGCGATGACCCTGCTCGCGTTGCTCGCCTTCGCGCGCAGCTGAGGCAGACGAGACCAAAACGTCGGCCGGGCGAAATACCGCCCCCCGAGCGCCGTAGGGCAGGTTCCGCGCACGTTCGCGCGCCGAAAAGGAGCTCCTGTCATGCGGTCTGCCCTCCCCTCCATCCTCGTCAGCCTCGCGCTGATCCTCGCCGTCCTGCCGAGCAGCGCGCTCGCCCAGCCGAGCGACCGCTTCACGATGGGCAGCAACGTCGTGATCGCCGCGGGTGAGCAGGTCGGCAACGTCGTCACCATGGGCGGCAACGCGACCATCGACGGAGACGTCCTCGGCGACGTGATGACGATGGGCGGCAACGTCGTGGTGCGCGGTCACGTGACGGGCGATCTCGTCACCCTCGGCGGCAACGCGACGCTGGCCGACGGCGCCGCGATCGACGGCGAGGTCGCCACGATGGGCGGCAACCTCGATCGGAGCGCAGGCGCGCGCGTCGGATCGATCGCCGACGCCTCGAGCTTCCACGCCGAAGTCGCGCCCAGCACGCCGCTCGACGATCTCGCCGCGCTGGTGTTCTCGATCGTCGAGGGCGCGGTGACCTTCTTCCTGCTGTTCTTGCTCGGCCTCGCGCTCAGCGGCGGCGCGCCCGAGCGCTTCACCGCGCTGAAGGTCGTGCTCGCGCGCGAGCCGGTGCAAGTCGGTCTGAAGGGCCTGGGCGCCGCCGCGCTCGCGGTCGTCGTCGGCATCCTGCTCGCGATCACCATCGTGGGGATCCCGCTCACCATCGCGCTCGCCATCGCCTGCTGCATCGCGAGCTACATCGGTCTCGCGGCGGTCGCCGCGGTGATCGGCCTCGTGCTCCCCATCCCGCAGCTCAAGGATCGCCCGGTGCATCAGCTCGGCGCGGGCGTCTTCACGCTCTACGTCGCCTCGCTCGTGCCGGGCGCGGGCGGCATCGCCCTCGCGATCGCCTCGGTGCTCGGCCTCGGCGCGCTCCTGCGCACCCGGCTGAGCAAGGACGTGCCGCCTCGGCTCGAGCAGGACGGCAGCTACCGCGACTCCGCCTATCCTCAGGCGCTCTGAGCGAGCATGCTCGTGCTGATGGCAGAGCAGCTCGGACGGGCGCCAGCGCCGAGCGACGCGACGACGAAGGCGCACGCGCCGACGTCGTCCGTCGCGCCGGCGGATCCGGCGCTCGCGCTGGGCGCGCACTCCGACGCGCTCGCGAGCCGCGCGGCGAACGGAGACCGGGGCGCGCTGCGCGAGCTCCTCTCGCTACACGCTCGCCGCATCGCCTCGCTCTGCCACACGCTGGTCGGCGCGAGCGAAGCCAAGGACGCAGCCCAGGCGGCGTTCGAGCGCATCGTGCGCGAGCTGCCCCGCTTCGATGCGACGCGCGGCTCGTTCTTCGGATGGTCGAGCACCGTGACCCGCAACGTGTGCCGCGATCGCCTGCGCAAGCGGACGCTGGAGCGCGCCACGTTCGCGCCCGACGGTGAGCCCCACGCGAGCGTCGCGCCGACCGCAGCGCCCGACCCCGAGCGGCAGGCGATCACCAACGAGCACGCCGGCAAGATCTCGCGCGCGCTCGAGGACTTGCCCGGGCCGATGCGGCAGGCGCTGCTGCTCTTTCATCTGCACGAGCACAGCTACGAAGAGATCGCCGGCGCGCTGGACGTGCCGATGGGAACCGTGATGACCTGGCTGCACCGAGGGCGCTCGCGCCTCCGGGCGGCCGTCGAGGAGCCGTGATGGATCATCGCAACACACTTCTCAGCCGCGACGGTCACCTGACCGACGAAGCGATCGAGGCGCTCGCGAGCGAGCGGCCCGAGCTGCTCGACGACGACGCGCGGGCGCACGTCGCCGATTGCGTCTCGTGCATCGGACGGATCGACGAGGCGAAGCGGGCGCGCGTCGCGATCGACGAGGCGTTCCATCTTCCGGACGGCGCGCTGGGCACGTCGATCGACGAGGCGCTCAGCGCGGCGGGGCTCGGCGACGCCGCGCTCTCGATGATGGTGGAGCAGGCGATCGAGGCCGAGCTCGGGGCGCTCGACGTGCGCGCGGCGATCGATGCCCCGAGCGCGCCGCTGCTCTCTCGGCGCTCGATGGCGTGGGCGTTCGCCCTCGGCTCGGTCGCCGCGATCGCGCTCGCGCTGCTCTCGCTCGGCGGGCTGCCGTCGATCGCCGGGACGCTGTCTGGGTTCACGCGCGCGTGGACCATCGGCGGCGCGGCGATCCGCTTGGTCGAGGGCACCGTGCCCGGCGGCGGCGCGGGCCTCTCGCTCGTGGCGCCGCTCCGGCGCTTGCTCGGATCACCGTCGCACGCGATGCGCGCGGCCGCGCTCCTCCTCGCTGCGGCGCTCTCTGCGGCCGCCCCGGCGCGCGCGCTGGACTTCGATGGCACGTGGCCGGAGGAAGAAGCGCTCACCGTCGTCGCCGAGGATGTCCCTGCGAGCGTCGCGCTCGAGCGCGCCGCGGAGGCCGCCGGCTTGGGCTTCGTGGGGGTGCTGTCCGCGGACCCGCCGGTGCATCTGCGGGTGCGAGGCGCGTCGCTGCGCGACGTGGTGCTCGCGGTGCTCGGACCCGACGCGCCCTACGTGGTCCAGCGCACGGACGGAGTGCTCTTGGTGCGCGCAGCCTCGAGCGCTGCGCCACCCAGCGCGGGCGACGTCGCGCCGAACGCCGTGCCCGCTGCGAGCCCACCGGCTGCGAGCCCGCCGGCTGCGAACCCGCCTGCTGCGAGCCCGCCTGCGCGCCCCGCGATCGACGACGCCGCGCGCCGCAACGCGCGCGACCGCACCAGCTTCGGTGGCGACGTGCGGGTCGGTCCGGGCGAGGTCGTCGCGAGCGTGGTGACGTTCGGCGGCGACGCCGACATCCAAGGCGAGGTGCTGCAAGACGTCGTGAGCATGGGCGGCGACATCCACGTGCACTCCACCGGCTCGGTGCGCGGTGACATCGTCGCGATGGGCGGCGCCGTAGAGGTCGATCCCGGCGCCGACGTCACCCCGGGCGCCATCGAGCACACCGACGGCGAGTGGCAGGAGTGGCAAGACTGGGAGGACTGGGACGAGGCCGAGACGACGGAGAGCCCGGGCGATGCGCTGGTGATCTGGGTGACGGACACCCTCGCCTCGGCCGCGCGACACACGCTGCTCTTTCTCTTCGGCCTCTTGCTCTTGGGCCTGCTGCCCGCGCGCTTGACGATGGTGACCACCACGCTGCGCGAGGCGCCCGGCCGCTCGGTGCTGACGGGCGCGCTGTCGGCGGCCGCCGCGCTGGTGCTCGGCATCGTGCTGGTGATCACGCTGATCGGGATCCCCGGCGCCATCCTGCTCGCCCTCGTCGCGGCGGTCGCGAGCTACGCGGGCCTCGCGGCGGTCGCGATGATCCTGGGCCGAGGCCTGCCGATCGCGGCGCTGGCGGACAAGCCGCTGCATCAGCTGGCGGCCGGCGTGGCGATCCTCTTTGTGACGTCGCTGGTCCCCTTCTTCGGGACGCTCGCGCTGATGATCGCCGCGCTCTTCGGCGCAGGCGCGATCGTGCTCACCCGCGCCGGCACCCGCGCCGCGTGAAGGTCAACGGCAGGTGCCGCCCATGCAGCGCATCCCGCTCTCACACGCCCGGCCACACATCCCGCAGTGCATCGTGTCGTTGTTCAGGTTGGTCTCGCAGCCGTCGCCGAGCTCGCCGTTGCAGTCCCCCGTGCGATCGTTGCTGCACCGGGCGATGCGGCAGACTCCATCACCGCAGGTCGTCTCGCCGGCCGGAGACGCGCATGGTCGCTCGCAGTCCCCGCAGTCCGTGAGCGTGTCGAGCATCCGCTCGCAGCCGGTCTCGGGCCGATCGTCGCAGTCGCCGTAGAGCGCAGTGCACGCGATGATCTCGCAGGTGCCGCCGACGACGCAGGTCGAGGTGGCGTTGGGAAGCTCGCACTCCGTCGGGCAGATGCAGACGCCGCCCTCGTCGATCGCGCCGTTGCAGTTCTGATCGAGCCCGTCGCAGATCTCCGGCGTTCCCGGGGTGCCCACGCAGGGGACGTCGGGGCCGCCATCGGGGATCCTCGCATCGACGCCCCCGTCCGCGATCGCGCCTCCGGCGTCGCTGCGCGTCACCTCACCAGAGAACAGCGGGAGGGACTCGCCCGCGACCTCGGCCGAGGCGCAGACCCCCTGCGTGCACGTGGTAGTGGCGGTGCACAGCTCACCCTCGCAGACGCCGGTGAAGGTGAACGGGTAGAACACCAGAGCGACCGCCTTGTCGGCCAGG
>CAYZQM010000268.1:1352-8606 GCA_964480175.1 uncultured Sandaracinaceae bacterium | reverse complement strand
CTCGGCGGCGGAGAGCTCCTCGCGGCGGATGTCGGCATACGCCTCGACGGCCTCGGCCCGGCGGCGCTCGCGGATCAGCCGATAGAACTCCGCGGCCGCGGTGTCGGCCCGCGCGCGCCGCTCGGCACGCTCCGTCTCCTCGGTCAGCTCGCGGCGCAGGTCCTCGGCGTCCTCCTCGAGCGCCGCGACCTGGGTGGTCAGGTCGTCGTAGCGCGAGCCCGACGCGAACCAGAGCCCGAAGAACGAGAGCGCGGCGAAGAGCACGTACGCCACGCCGCTGTTCCAGGTGAAGCGCCGCTCGTAGCCAGCCTGGCGCTTGGCGATGCTCTTGAGATCGGCGGCCAGCGAGTTGGTCAGGTTGCTCGACTTGATGAGCAACCCGCGCGATTCGATGATCTCGCGCTTGATCTCGCGGATCTCTTCGTCGACGTCGGCCATGCGGGGTGCGGCGCTTACCCTCTGTGAACCCGTGGGGCAACTGGCGACCGAGCGCGGCCGGGGCCGCGTTGCCGCCCAGCGTGTACGTTTCCCACGCTTGACGGCAACGGGCCGGGGCACTTAGAAGGTGTGGTTCCCAATCAGGAGGCCTCTGATGATGCTCGCTCGTAGCCTGTTCGCGTCTGCCCTCGCCCTCGCCCTCACCTTCGGTGCTGCGGGCTGCGGCGGTCCGCGCACCTACCGCGTGAATGGCACCCAGCGGGATCCGGGCGCCGACGCGCGCATCGAGATCGAGAACATCGCGGGGGGCAATCACCTGATGACGCTCACCGTCCGGCACCTCACGCCCGCGGCGCGCCTCGGTACCGGCAACACCACGTTCATGGTGTGGATCCGCGCGGGCAGCGCGCCTGCCGCGCTCGCGAGCGAGCTGGAGTACAACGAGGACACCCGCGAGGGCACCGCGACCGCGACCACCCCCCACGATCGGTTCACCGTCTTCGTCACCGCCGAGCGGAACGCGAACGTGACTACCGCGAGCGACTTCGTGGTGTTCACCCAGAACGTCGAGCTGTGATCTTCTCCTGGGGGCGCTGCGCTGGGTTTCCTGGCGGCTCCGCCCGGTTTTCCTGGGGGCGCTGCCCCCAGACCCCGGCCGCATCGCGTACCGGCCTTCGGCCTGCGATGCGCTGCGCGTGGGGCCCCAGCCCCACTTGCTCTCGCTCGGTAGCCCCTCGGTGCACAGCCCCAGCCTTCTCGCTGGGTAGCCGTCGATACCTGGCAGGACTCGGTTTGTGAGTAAGGAGTAGTAGTCGATGAGCCGACCCAGAGTGGCGTTCGTGGGATCGGGGGGAGCGACCAAGGGCATCGCGCACATCGGCGTGCTCAAGGCCATGGAAGAGCTCGGGCTCGTGCCCGACGTGTTCGTGGGTGCGTCGAGCGGCGCCATCGCCGGCGCGTTCGCGGCGCAGGGCACGCGCGCCGACGAGATGATCGACTGGCTGCGCCCGAGCTGGCAGCGCCGCGACGGACAGAGCGCGCTCAAGACCCGCTACTTCTTCGGCGCGCCGAACCGCGCCCAGTGGGGCTCGCCCGGGCTCTTGACCAGCGGCCTCTTCTCCATCGATCGCTTCGAGCGGTTCTTGGCCGCGCGCCTGCCGGAGAACGACTTCCGCAAGCTCGAGCGGCCGCTGATCGTCACCGCGACCGACGTGGATGGGCGCGGCCGCGTGGTCTTCGGCAAGGGGCACATCGACGACGTGAACATCAGCCAGGCGGTCGCCGCCAGCTCGTGCATGCCGCTGCTGTTCAGGCCCTACAAGATCGGCGACCGCTACTTCGTGGATGGGGAGCTGGTGCGCACGCTCAGCCTCGATCTCGCGGTCGAGGCGGGAGCCGACGTGGTGATCGTCTCGAACGTCTACCGCCCTCACCTCACCCGCCCCGGCGAGCCTTCCGTCGCGTTCGGCGGCGCGTCGGCGATGCTGCGCCAGACCGCGAACGTGGTGCTCTCCGAGAAGGAACGGCGCGGGATCGATCTCATCCACCGCCTCTATCCGCACCTGACGATCCTGAACGTCTCGCCCGATCTCGGGAGCATGTCGTTCCTCGATCTGCGCAACGCGCGTCAGCTGCTCTCGCGCGGCTACCGCGAGGCGATCCGGGTGCTCGCGGCGGCCAAGCAGCGCGGGGTCTTCGACGTCCGCGCCGGGATGCGCGCGGTCGGCAAGGCGTGAGCGCGCTGCGCGTGGTGCTGGTGACCGCGCCGGACGAGGTCGCCGAGACGCTCGCGCGCGGCCTGGTCGAGGCCCGCCTCGCCGCGTGTGTGGGGCTCGTGCCGGGGCTGCGATCGATCTACCGCTGGCAGGGCGCGATCGAAGATGCGCGCGAGGTGCAGCTGGTGATCAAGACCGCCGCCTCCTTCGAGTCCGTCCGGGCGCACGTGCGCGCCCACCATCCCTACGAGACGCCCGAGATCCTCGAGGTGTCGGTGAGCGACGCCGACGCCGACTACGCCCGCTGGCTGCGCGCCGAGAGCACCTGATCATCAGCCATTGACGGGAGGCATGGGCCACCGCTTCCCGGGTGCTGGCGAGCGACCAGGGACAGGACGTCAGCGCTCGTCGTCGTCGTCGAGCTTATCGAGCTGCATCTCGATGCTGTCGGTGAGGCGGTTGTCGCCCTCCACCAGCGCCGCAGCGCGGGCCAAGAAGCGGCGCGCTTCTCCCCGCTCGCCGAGCAGGCCGAGCACCCGCGCGGCCTCGCGGTGGTAGCGAAGGAGGTTCTCTCGATCCTTGGTGCGGGTGAGCGACGCCCAGAGGTCGGCCGCGCGCGCGAGGTTGCCGGTCTTCTCGTGCAGCTCGGCGAGCGGCACCGCGGTGCCCGGCGGGAAGTCGTCGATCGCCGCGCGCGCGACGTAGAGCCGGATCACTTGCTCGAGCGTCTCGATCGCGTCGTGATCCCGCCCTGCATCGCGGCGCGCCAGCCCGAGCTCCTGCAGCGCGATGGGGCTGGGCCGGTCCTCGTCCATCAGCGCGATGGCGGCGTCGAGCACGTCCACCGCCTCGACCGCGTGGCCCTTGGCGCGCAGGTACGCGCCGAGGTTCACGAAGGGGCGCGGGTCGTCGGGCATCTCTTCGATCGCGCGCTCGAGGTGCTCGATCGCTTGCTCTTCCTCGCCCGCCTTCTCTGCGAGCTGCGCGAGGTACGCGTACGCCTCGACGCGCGCCTCGCTGCGATCCTCGTCGGGGACCCGCTTGAGGAAGCGCTTGAGCGCGATGCGCGCGTTGTCGTGCTTCTCGAGGCGGGAGCGCGCCCGCGCGATCTCGAGCCAAAGGTAGACGGCGTCTTCGCCGTGCGCCTTGCCGAGCGGCTCGAGCAGCTTGCCGGCGGTCTCCGCGTCGCCCTTGCTCATCGCGAGCAGTGCCGTCCGGAGATCCTCGCCGTACGCGTCGTACTCCTCGATCTGCGCGTCTTCCCAGTTGCCCGCGATGAGCGCCCAGCGCTCTTCGTCACCGAGCTCGACCTGCACCAGCTGCTTCTTCACCGCGCGACGCTCCGAGCCGTCGAGGCGACGGCGCGCCCGCTCGATCACTGCAGGGCTGCGGGCCGTGTCGATCGCGTGCTGCAGCTCGGCGCGTCCCAGCGCCGGCTGGCCTTCGTCGAAGAGGCGCTCGGCCTCCGCGATGCGCGCCTCGGCCATCTTGTCCTGGCAGCGCACCACCGCCGCCTCGGCGTAGGCCCGGTCGGCCTGGCTCGCACCCTTGTTGTCCGTGAGCCGGTCGTAGATCTGACGGGCCTCGTAGTAGCGACCTGCCTCGAAGTGGGCGTCGGCCTCTTTCTTCTCGCTCTCGGGGTTGCTGCTCCCGAACAACTTGCTGAAGAACGACATGGCTCGGGGATCAACCTTCCTTCTTCATGACCCGCTGGGTGGCCGCCGTCTTGAGGGCCGCGGGGATGCCGCGTGAGCGAGAGATGTTGCGTAGATCGGCGACGTGCAGATGCGACAGAAATCGCATGGAGATTCCGATGGGCGTCTTCGGGTTGAAGATCAGCGCGCGCTTCAGCTCGTAGTTGGAGAGCCACTCGCGCCGGTTGCCGATGATGCGCAGCACGTCCTCCCCCACCTGGCGGCTGTGCGCGATCGCGGTGGCCTCCGACTCGGTGACCATCGGCGACATGACGGCGGCCTGCGCGACCATCTTGTTGGAGTCGCGCACCAAGATCGCGCGCGCCGCGGCGTTGCCGACCAGCGTGAGACGCAGCTTCTCTTGGAGGTTCATGTCGGCGATCTGCGTCGAGAGGGGCTTGAACTTGTCCTTCAAGGCCTCGCTGCCGTCCACTTTGTCGAGATCGATCGCCTCCTCGTCCCCGTCGCTCTCGAGCGCCGTGGTGAAGAACGAGTCGCCCGGCAGCGCCTCCTCGGAGGGCTCGGGGATGAGCTGCCCTTGGATGGCCTCGGCGTGCGCGTCGAACGTCGCGATGCCCTCGCAGCGCACCCCGTTGCGCACCGCGAGCTCGATGAGTCGATCGACGGTCGACATGCGCGTCGATCGGTTCTTGTAGAGCGCCTCGATGATCTCCGGCGCGCGCAGCACGCGCTGCTCGTTGACGGCGATGCGCTCGCACACCCGCTCGCTGCAGGTGCGCGCGATGCGCGCGATGGTCTGGTCCGGCGTGGCGGCGTTCGCGACGAGGCGCTCGACGTTCTCGCCGTCGACGATGTCGGCGAGCCGATCGAGGAAGGACGGATGCAGCGGCGCATCGAGCGCGCCCTCGAGCACCGCGGGCGGAAGGCCATCGAAGCTCCCGCGCGCCGCTTGGGCGATGACCTCGTCGGGGTCGGCCATGAGCTGCAGCAGCAGGCTGACGAGATCCCCGCCCTTGAGCGGCACCAAGCCCTTGGCCGCCGCCTGCCGAGCGCGCTCGGGCGCCTCGGGGTTCGCGAAGCGCCGCAGCGCCTCCGGCAAGGCATCGAGGGCGAGCGGTAGCGGGGCGAGCACCTCCACGGGACGTGCGTTCTACCAAGCTGGAGGTGGAATGGTCGAGCGCGTCGTGTCCCACCGGTTGGCCTTCTGCCGCGCGGCCGGCATACTTCGCCCCATGCCCGACGGCGACGCCCCCGAAGTTCGCAGTGCCCGTGATGCGGCCGAGGCGCCCGAAGGCGCCTCCGAAGAGCGTCACACCGACGACGCGGACGAGGGCCGCGGCGTCCCCGCGTGGGCGCTGGGCTTGGCGCTCTTGGGTCTGTCGGCTGGCGTCGCCTTTCTGATCCTCGGCGGCGCAGGCGACCCCTTCACCTACTCGGCGAGCGTGACCGAGGTCGCGACCGACCCGGAGGGTCACGCGGGTCGCGACCTGCGCGTCGAGGGCTCGCTGACCGACGGATCGGTTCGCTTCCGCGACGAGCCGTGCGAGTGGCGCTTCACCATCGAAGAGGGCGAGCACGTCATCCCCGTGCGCTTCGCCCAGTGCATCGTGCCGGACACGTTCCGGGATCACATGGACATCAGCGTCGTGGTGCAGGGCCGGATGGAAGACGGCGTGTTCATCGCGAGCGAGGTGATCCCGCGTTGCCCGTCGCGCTACGACATGGACGAGCGCGCCTCGCGCGGCGAGCGGATGCCGCACGCGAGCCCGATCCGAGAGCCGCCGCCCCCGCCGGAGAGCTGAAGCGCACGAAGGGGGGCATTCGCGCTCCGATTTTCGTGCTATGCGTTCGCATGACGCTACCCCTCTCCTTCTTCGAGCGCCTCCCCAAGACCGACCTGCACGTCCACCTCGACGGGTCGCTCCGCCTCGAGACCATCCTGGAGCTCGCCGAGGCCCACGGCATCGAGCTGCCGGGCAAGACGCCCGCCGAGCTGAAGCGTGCGATGCACCTCGGCGAGAACACGGGATCGCTCGTCGAGTACCTCAAGGCGTTCGACGTGACGCTGAAGGTCCTGCAGCGCGAGGACGCGCTGGTGCGCGCGGCGCGCGAGCTCGGTGAGGACGCAGCGAAGGAGAACGTCCGCTACATGGAGGTGCGCTACGCGCCGATGCTGCACACCCGCGGCGGGATGCGGCTGACGCAGGTGGTGGAAGCGGTCATCGAGGGTCTCTGGCAGGCAAAGGAAGAGTTCGGGATCGAGTCGGCGCTCATCCTCTGCGGCATCCGCAACATCTCCCCCGAGAGCTCGCTCGAGATGGCGCAGCTCGCGGTGGCGTACAAGGGGCGCGGCGTCGTCGCCTTCGATCTCGCGGGCGCCGAGTACGACTACCCGCCGAAGCACCACCTGCCGTCGTTCCAGCTGGTCCGCGACAACAACATCAACGTCACGATCCACGCCGGCGAGGCCTACGGCCCTGCGTCGATCCACCAGGCCATCCACCAGTGCGGCGCGCATCGCAGCGGCCACGGAGGCCGGCTGCGCGAGGACGGGGATCTCCTCCACTACGTCAACGATCACCGCATCGCGCTCGAGTGCTGCCCGAGCTCGAACGTGCAGACGGGCGCGGTGCGCGACCTGAGCTCCCACCCGCTCAAGCTCTACTACGACCTCGGGGTGCGGGTGACGATCAACACCGACAACCGCCTGATCACCGACACGACCGTCTCCAAGGAGCTCTGGCTCTGCCACACGCAGATGGGGATGGGTCTACCGGACATCAAGCACATGGTGCTGAACGGCTTCAAGGCGACCTTCATGCCCTTCCACCTGAAGCAGGCCTGGCTGCGCCGCATCGGCAAGGAGCTCGCCGCCATCCAGGTCGACGAAGCGGCGCTCGCGAGCGAGAGCACCCCGCTCGATCAGCCCGAGACCGCCAAGGCGTGACCCGTCGCACGTCAATCGGGGATCACGTCGTGTAGGGGCGGCCCTCGTGGCCGCCCTCTCCTGCCGCACGGGTCCAGAGACACGGAGCTCAGACCGAGAATCGAGAGTTCGAGCCAGGGATGCCCCCATCCGCCCGGTCCTCGGCCTTCGGCCTGCGGGCGGGCTGTTCCCCCAAATCGTCGCTTCGCTCCTCAGGGGGAACACGTCGCGAAAACCAGCCCGCGCTCGTCACCAGCACGCGCCGAGGCGCGGCATGATGAACAGCCGATGCGGCCACCTGCGCGGCAGTCGACCAACATCGACAGCTCGACGTAGCCCGTCGAGCGCCCTTCCACACGACTGGACGCGCCGATCCCGTCGCCCGACCGTCTACTGGCGTGCGTGGGCCCGTCGATGGCGACCGCCTCGTCCTCCCAAGCCCGCATCGAGTCGCCGAGGCGAGCGACCGGCAGCGTCCGCAGTCGTCTAGCGGCGCCGATGGCCCAGTCGCCTGGGTCGT
>CAYZQM010000268.1:0-1342 GCA_964480175.1 uncultured Sandaracinaceae bacterium | reverse complement strand
CATCGGACGGGCCACGCGACGCGGTGGGCCCACTCGTCCGGGGCGGGAACTTGTCCAGAGCACGCGTCGCGTTCGCGAACTGGAACGTGTGGAAGGCGTAGCCGCGCCCGGCCTTCAGGTCGGGCTTCTTGTCCTTCGCCGCCTGTTCGATCGTCTTGAGGCGATCACTAGCGGCCTTCCGCACCGCCGTGAGGGCTGCGCTTCGTCGGTCGTAGTCGACCGTCGAGACGTACGCCTTCGGCACCAAGGCCGCGCTGAGCCGTCGCGGGTCGCCGTTGTACGGCTCGTAGCCAAACTGGTAGCCGGGTTTGCACTCGCAATCGAAGAGAGCCGCGGTCGCCGCCAGCCCGAGGACGACGAAACCGCTTCCATGGGCGCGCTCACCCGTCGGCAGGCACTGGTCCTCGACGATGAGGAGGTAGCCATTCGGCGCGAGGATCTTCGCGACGGACGGGAACACCTCGAGCCAGTCCTCGGGGTCGATCTCGTGAACCACGTTGCACATCACGACGACGTCGAACTTGCCCGCGCCGTGCGCGAGCGCGTCGGTGCGCTCGGAGTCGAGGGCGTTGGCGGCCGGGATCCCGTGCCGTTCGAGTGAACTGACGAGCTCCGCGCGGGTGGCGTCGTCACGCTCGTAGCCGAAGTAGTCGTAGTGCTCGGCCGCCTGCGGGTCGGTGGCATACAAGTGGTCGAGCAGGCGGCCCACGCCCGCGCCGTAGTCGAGCACCCGCAGCTTTCCCCCGCGGTCGGTTCGCAGCCTCTCGAGAGCGTCCATGATCTGCTTCGTCTGGGGGTCGTCTCCGCTCGGCCCCGCAACCCCAGGCGCGCCGAGGCACTGGGTCGCGAACAAAATCGCCGCGTGCTCCGCGGGCAAGAGGAGAAACCGCGCGAACTTCTCGATCTCGTCCTGCTCGCCGACCAGACCTTCGAGCACCTTGGTCACCGAGCTCCCCGCGCGGCTCACCGTGCCCTTGTCGACGAACCAGATCGACTTGGGGTCGACGTGCGCGAGGAGGTGGACGGAGTGTGTGGCGACCCAGAGTTGTCCGTGCTCCCGCGTCACGAGGTGCAGCCGGTCAAACACCTCGCGGAGCGCGCGCGGATGCAGGTGTTGCTCCGGTTCATCCAGAAGCACGACCCTGTCGGCGACGACATCTGTCTGTGCGTGAAAGGCGACCGCAAGCTGCAGCAGCGCGCGCTGCCCGGGCGAGAATCCCGCCTGATCGAAGTCGCGGCCATCGAGGCCGAGTGGTGGCTCGATTCCAAGCACGGGAGCGAAGCCGAGCAGTGAGCGACAGATGTCACAGAACGACAAGAAGCTGCGCTCGTGCTCGGTGCG
>CAYZQM010000267.1:0-8636 GCA_964480175.1 uncultured Sandaracinaceae bacterium | reverse complement strand
GCACGATCGCTGGCCCGAGATCAGCGCGCCATGACGGCCCTCGTGCATCGGATACAGGTCATCATCGAGCTGCTGCGCTTGCTGGCTTCCGTGTTCGTCAAGATCGCGCAGCACGACGCGGATCTCGCGCGTCAGGCGCGCCGCGCGGGCGCGTCCATCGCGCTGAACGTCGGAGAGGCTGCCGGGGTGCGCGGAGGCAACCGGCGGCAGCGTCTGCTGACCGCGCTCGGGAGCGCGCGGGAGATCGAGGCGGCGTGCGACGTCGCCGAGGTGATGGGCTACGCGACGCTCGAGGCCGAGACGCGCGCGAAGCTGAATCATGTGATCGGTGCGCTGGTGCTGCTGACGCGCTGACACGAGACCAGGTGGCCGGCGGCAAACGTCGCCGGCCACCGCGACGGTCTCGCATCACGCGGGGAGGGCGCGATGAATCGCGCCCTACACCCTCGGGGCCGAGTCGCGCGAGCGCACCTCGCATTCGCGACCCGCATCTCGCTACGCGCACCTCGCTACCCGCTACGCGCCCTCGCTACTCGCTACACGCATCTCGCTACCCGCTACGCGCATCTCGCTACCCGCTACGCGCATCTCGCTACTCGCACCTCGCTACCCGATGCGGGTAGCGGGTAGTGCGGGGCGAGCGCTCTGCGTCGAACGGGAGCGGCTGACTCTGCCGTGGCTCGTCGATGAGAGCGTTCACGACCACGACCACGATCACGTACGACCACGATCACGTTCACGAGTGTCGCGCTGCGCAGCGGCGGACTGTCGTTCTGCTCTGCTCCAGTCGGACGGCTGAGTCTGGTTCACGACGGCCTGGTCTCTGCCTTCAACTGCCTGCTACCCGCAGCGTCCGAGGGGCAGGCAGCGGCCCACGTCGTCGGCGTCGCCGTAGCAGCCGAGACCGCGGGCGCAGCGTCCTCGGGTGGCGCCGCAGGGGGCGCCCTCGCTGCCGACTGGGGTGCACGCCCCGTCGCGGCACAGGCCGCTCTCGCACTGCGCGCCGTCGTCGCACGCTGCGCCTGGCGCGCGGATCGTGCAGGTCCCCGCGACGCACTCCGCGCCGAAGCACGCCTCGCGGCACGGCTCACCCAGTTCTGGCAGCGGAGCGCAACGTCCGTCGAGGCACTCGAACGTAGAAGCGCAGACGTGATCGGCGTCGCAGTCCGCCGCGTCGCCCACGATGGTGCGGCAGCGGCCCTCGACGCAGCGCGCGCCCTCGGTGCAGACGTTGGTCCAGCGATCGCACGCGGCGCCGATCGCGGCGGTGGGTCGGCACTCGTAGTTCTCCGCGTCACACGAGAGCCCGTCCGGGCACGGGGTCGCCCGCGTCCACGGGCCGACAACGAGGGTGCTGCAACCAACCACTTCCGCCGGAGGTTCCGCGGAGCAGACGCCGCGATTGCAGTGCGGCGCGTCGGGCCCACACGCGTGGGCGAATTCACACGCAGCGCCCAGCGGCAGGTGCTGCGCGCAGCGGCGTGCCTCGTCGCAGTAGAGGTCACGGGTGCAGCTTCCGCTGCCGTTGCAGGGCTCGCCCACGCTGCCCGTGCCATCTGCGCGACACGTGCGCTCGAGACATTCCGATCCTTCTGCGCAGTTCGCGACCGCCAAGCCGCAAGGCTCGCCAACATCGACGACTGGAACTTCGACGCAGGTCCCGTCGAGGCAAAGGTGAGCTCCGCAGCTGTCGACGCACGGCGAGCCCGGGGCCGGACCGCCACCACACGTCGCCTCGAGGGGAGGGCCCGCGAACGAGCAGCTCGACGACCCGCAGGTGCGGGTCTCACAGCTCTCCCCCGGTGCGCCACCCTCCACGCAGGTCCCGTTGCAGCCGTCGGTGCTCGCGCAGAACAGGCGACCCTCACACCCGGTCCATCCGGCACCACGAGAGGGAGTGCACGGCTCAGCGAGCCCACGTGTCGGCGTCAGTGCGTCGCGACACGACGGCGCGACGTCGACGAGCCGATCGCCGTGGCACGGCAGCGCCTCGAGCTCCGCGAGGCAGGCCGCTGCCGCGTCCGCGTCGAACTCGAGTGCGCCCTCGCCAGCGAGCGCCGCTGCCCCGTTCGTGTAGATCGTTCCCACCCCGGGGTAGCAGCGGAAGCGCTGCCGCTCGAGGGTCTGCGACTCGCAGCGCATCTCGCGCTCGCACGCTGCCCGATCGACCGCGTCGGCCCACGCCTGCACTTCGTCTTGCAGCCCGTGCGAGGTGCTGCAGCCCAGCGTGCACAACAGACCGAGGACCATCCACCGCATGCCGCGAGGGTGCTGGTGGGCCGCAAGCACGGCAAGCGACTTTACCCGCCCTGACTATCCTTGACCGTGGTCGCACGCGAGAGGGCGCGATGAATCGCGCCCCTACATCCGAAGGACCCAACGCGGAGACTCCGATCCCAATCGCGCGTCGCGCGTCCCTCAGCGCGCGAGCATCTTCTCGAAGCGTGCGAGCGCGGTCTCGACCACGTCCATGCTCGGGCCGAACGAGAAGCGCAGGTGCCGCGCGAAGCGGGTGTGCTTGGGTCCGCGGCGCTTGCCCGGATCCACGTCGAAGAAGAGGCCGGGCACGGTGATGATCTTCTGCTCCAGCGCCGCGCGGAAGAACTGCTCGCCCGTGTTCAGTCCGTCGCGCAGCCCCGAGACGTCGCCCCAGGCGTAGAACGTCCCTTCGGGCTCGAGGTCGAAGCGAACGCCCAGCTTGCGGAGGCCGCTCAGCATCGCCTGCCGCTTGGGACGAAACGCGTCTTGGATCGCCTTGGTCTCGGCGAGCGTCGCTTCCTTGTCGAGCAGCGGGATCGCGGCGCGCTGCATGGGACGTGAAGGGCCACCGTCGAGGAACGATCCCGCGGACGCGATGGCCTCGATCACCCGCTTGGGCCCGACCGTCCAGCAGATGCGGAAGCCGGGGTAGCGCCAGTTCTTGGTGAGGCCATCGAAGAGCACGACCGGATCGGTGTCGACGTCCTCGACGAACGCGGCGGCGCTCTCGATCTGGCCTGCGCCCTTCCACACGTAGTGCGAATAGAACTCGTCGAACAAGAGCGCGCAGTCGAGCTCGCGCGCCATCGAGACCCACGCGGCGAGCTCTTGGCCGCCGACTACCTTGCCCGTCGGATTGCAGGGGTTGCTCATCAAGAGCGCGCCGAGGCCGCGCCCCAGCACCTCGCGCCGCAGCTGACGCACGCTGAAGTCGTAGCCGCTCTCGGGATCGAGCAGGATCGGGATCGGGGTGAAGCGCCGAAAGACGTCGAGCAGCTCTTCGTACGCGGTGTAGTCGGGCAAGAAGTGCCCGACGTGCACCGCGTTGATCGCGGCGCACGCGCGCATGATGCTGACGCGCCCGCCGCCGCCGATCGCGACGTTCTCCGCGGTGTACTGCGAGGGCATCCCCTTGCGGAAGAGCTCGTTGTAGAGCGACGCGACCGCTTCGCGCAGCTCCCAGAGACCGGCGACCGGCGAGTACTCGTGATCGGCGGGATCGATGCCGACGCTCGTGAGGCGCTCCGGCGCGCCCGGCAGCGGGCCGGTCTCCGGCTGCCCTTGCCCGAGGTTGCACCACGCGGGGTCCTCGGGGCGGTAGCCGGCGCGGGTCGCCTCGGCGGTCGCGAAGATGACGCCGGTCCGAGGAACCGGTCGAAAGGCATGCAAGGTCTCGTCTGACACGGTGGCCGGCTCTAGCACGGCACCATCGCCACGCAGCGAGAGCGCACCGCGCACCGAGCGGCGTGAACTCGCGATCGTGACGAGCGAGCTGCGCTACGCTCCCGCCGTGCCGTCACCCGCCTGGGAAGATCCGCCGTGGTCCAGCCCGCTGGACGCGGCCTCGCGCCTGCGCGCCATCCCCGACGACGCGACGATCACCGGCGTGTTCCTCTCGGGCGTCCGCGACCTGGCGCGCTCGAGCGAGGTCACGCTCGAGGGAGCGCGCGCGAGCTACGTCGCGTTCAAGCACTACCCGCTGCGCGAGCACGCCGAGCTGATGGTCGAGTGCGCCGCGAAGGTCTGGCCCGCGCTTCCGCTGCGGCAGTCGCTTCGCAAGATGGGACGCGGCGGCGCGGGGGTGCTCATCGCGTCGCACGTCGGCCGGGTGGTGTTCGGATCGGTCGAGGGGCCGCTCGAGCTGATCGCTGCGATGGCGCGCTCGTACGGGCTGCACGTCAAGCCAGGCCTGGCCGAGGTCGAGCCCGACGGGGCGCGGCGCGCCGTGGTGCGCATGCGCGACATCCACTACTTCCTCGACAGCCACCACGTCGGCGTCTTCGAGGGCGTGCTGCGACACGGCAAGGTGCAGCCGAGCGTGCAGATCCGGGCGCGCTCCGACGCGGACGCGGACTTCCTCCTCACGTGGTGAGCGCGAGCGCTCAGCGACGGGCGCGGCCGCCGCCGATCACGCATCCGCCGGTGCTGAGGCCCGCGCCGACGAAGGTGTCGAGCTCGCCGCGCGAGGTGATCGCGCCCGCCCGGTAGTGAACGACTTGCCCGCGCACCACGAGGTGGATCTCGGGGACGCCGCGGCCGCGCATCTCGGCGCGCTCGGCGGGCGAGAGGGTGTCTACGTCGCGGTGGGTGAGGCGCACCGTGACCGGGTTGCCTGCGACGGTGACCGGCGTGGTGTCGCTCGCGCCGATCGAGCTGAAGAACGACTCGGTGGCGCGGCACGCGCTGCACCACGTCGCGCCGTAGATCCGCACCTCGACCTCGTTGGCCGAGATGGGATGCGCGGGTGAACACACCGCGCTCGGTTCGGCGAAGGCCGGGCTCCCCCAAGCGGCGGCGCCCACGACGACCGCCAACGAGAGCGTGGTGAGGAGCGCGCGGGGCGAGGGCATGGGGACTCCGAGCAGAGGGGAGGGGACGAGCTTGGGACCCGAGGACGCGCCAGCGGGGCGCCAGCTTCACGAGCCTCGAGGATGAACGAGCCCATGGGCCTCGTCCATCGGACCCTGGCGCTCGGTGGCGCGGCGAGTTAGCCCACGCACATGGGATGGCGCACATCGCAATGGCTCGCACTCGTCGTCGTCTCGGGCTGTTGCTTCACGCCGCGCCCCACCACGTCGCCCGAGTGCGCGGCCGCGATCGACGCCGCCGTGCGCGGTGATCACGCGGCGCTCGAGGCGACGCCCGCCGAGGTGCTGCGCTGCCACGACGCCGAGGGCCACGAGCCCATCCACCACGCTGCGCAGTTCGGCTCGGCGATGACCGTCGTGTGGTTCTTGGATCACGGCGTGCCGCTCGAGGCGCCCGGCGGCCGGGAGCGCACGCCGTTCTATCAGTCGATCCGGGGATCGAGGCTGGAGACCGCGTCCATCCTGCTGGAGCGCGGCGCCAACATCGAGGCGCGCAACGATCGCGGGGCCACCCCGTGGATGATGGCGGCCTCGCGTAGTGACCTGGCGGCGCTCGAGATGCTCTTGGCCCACGGCGCGGACACGCGTGCGGTGGACGACGAGGGCGGGGACGCGGCGATCGTGTTCGTGTCCTCGAACGAGCTGAGCGGCCCTCACCCCGAGGTGCTCGCATTCCTGCTCGACCACGGCAGTGAGGTCGACCTTCGCGACGCGGGCAACCGAACGGGGTTGCACATGGCCATCCACCGCCGCCGGCCCGACTGGGTGGCCGTCTTGCTCGACCACGGCGCCAACCCGAACGTGACCCTCGCGAGCGGCACCACCCCGCTCGACGCCGCGACCCGCGACGGCCTCACCGACATCGTCACGCTGCTCAACGCCCGCGGCGCGTGGCGCAGCGACTGGGCACGGGTCGACACCTCACCGCCCCTCGCACGCTCGTACCGCGTCTCCGGTGAGGTGGTCCGGGCCGCGGGCGCGCGCCCGGCCCCCATGGGCACGCGCTGCACCGTGGTCGTGCGGCCCATGGACGCGGTGGGCGGCTTGAACTGCACGGTCACCGTCGACTGCGACGGTGGCGGTCACCTCTACGGTGGGAGCGGCAGCGGCGCGACGGTCTGCGATCTCTCGTCGGGCTCGCTTCGCGCGTTCGATCCTTGGCCCACGGGTGGCGACTACGACCCGGCGATGGAGCTCGACCTCGCCGCGCGCCGCTTCGTCGTCGACGACGGACTGCCGGGGCGCGAGGGGACCCGCGTCACCCTGCTGCTCGATCCCTTCGATCCCGCTGCGCCGCCTGCGCCTGCGCCCTGAGGTCAGCGCGCGAGCTCGCCGAGCTGGCTGACCGCGTGATCCCGCGCCCGTCCCTCGACGACGAAGGGCCAGAAGTCCTTGCGCACGACGACGACGTGCCGGCTCCCCGGCAGCCGCAGCGCGAGCAAGCGCTTGCCGTGCGGCCCGCCGATGATCAGCGGGAGCTCTTCGTCGCCGCGCTTGCGCAGCCGTCCGATGAAGCCGACGCCGCGCGCCGCCGTGCGGTAGCCGCCTTCGTCGCCCGACACGCGCTCGGTCACCCGGTAGGCGATCGCATCGGCCTGCTCCGCCGCGACGTCGACCAGGATCTCCTCGCCCACGCGCGCGGCACGCCACACCAGGAGGTGCTCCCTCGCGCGACGGACGAGGATCGCGAGCAGCACGAGCACGGCGCCCCCGAACACGAAGACCATGAGCGCCGCGGCGGCGATCCGATCGCCGCGCACCCCTTGCTCGAGCTCGGTGGACAAGAGCCCGGAGCTCGGGTCGCGCACCGCGCGCACTCCGTCCTCGTCGGGCGGCGCATCGTGCAGGACGAAGAAGGGCCCGAGGTACTCCTCGCGCTCGATGCCGTTCTCGACGGTGGTCGCGAAGACGTAGAAGACCTGGATGACCCCGACGATCGACGCGCTGGGCGCGACACGCGCGCCGAGCAACGGCACCTCGCGATCGGCCGCGACCGCCGAGGACTCTCGGAGCAGACCCATCACCGCCGTCCCCGGCCCTGCGGCGAAGATCCATCCCGAGAGGAGCAGCGCGAAGACGCTGAAGAGCGCCCGGCGCAGCGTCTGGAACAGGTAGGCCCAGCGCAGGGCGCGGGGTCGGTCGGGCAGCACCCGGGTCATCGCACCGCACCATGCTTCGCCCATCCGATCATGGCCGAGTGGTAGCGAAGCTCGGCCCATCCGTCGAGGCGATGCCTGCGGTGACGTCGGGTCGCGAGCGCGTACACTCGCGGGCCTCGACGCGCCGTCGAGACGTCACGAGGAAGCGAGCATGGCCAATAGCTCTCCGAAGAAGAAGAAGAAGCTCGAGAAGTCCCGCACCGCGCGCCTCGTCGCGCCCACCGACCTGCCGGCCGACGCGCCCGATACCATCGCCGCTGCGATGAACCCGATCCTCGCGGACGTGTTCTCGCTCTACTTGAAGACCAAGAACTTCCACTGGCACGTCAGCGGTCCCCACTTCCGCGACTACCACCTCCTGCTCGACGAGCAGGCGACGCAGATCTACGCGATGACCGATCCGATCGCCGAGCGCATCCGCAAGGTCGGCGGCACGACCCTGCGCTCCATCGGGCACATCAAGCGCCTGTCGCGGGTGCTGGACAACGACGCGGACTACGTCGATCCGCTCGACATGCTCTCCGAGCTTGCGGAGGACAACCGGGCGCTCGCCTCCCGCATGCGCGACGTGCACGATCTGGTCGGCGATCTGCGCGACATCGCGACGGCGTCGCTCCTCGAGAACTGGATCGACGAGACCGAGCAGCGCGCGTGGTTCCTCTTCGAAACCAGCCGCCGCGCCAACCCAGGCACCGGGCACTAGTTCTGGTTGGAAGGGCTGAAGCAGCCCTTCCCCCCGACGAAGTGAATTCGTTGGGGCCCCCCATCCGCCTCCGCTCGCTTCGCTCGCGCTGCGCGGGGGCCCCTACGCCCCCTTGCCGGTCGAGCGTGGCGCGGTAGCTCCTTCGTTTCGCCCATGACGCGTCCCGTGAGCATCGTCGCCGAGCACGTCTCGGAGCAGAACCGCCGGTTCGTCGTGCGGCTCGGCGACGGTGCGGAGATCGAGTCCGTCCTCTACCGAGGCGAGACGCTGTGTGTCTCGAGCCAGGTCGGCTGCGCGGTCCGCTGCCCGTTCTGCGCGTCGGGCGCCCGCGGGCTCGGGCGGAACCTCGAGCTCGACGAGCTGCTCGGGCAGCTCGAGCTGGTGCGGGCGCAGGGCCACACGATCACCGGCATCACCGTGTCGGGCGTGGGCGAGCCGCTGCACAACGCCGAGCGCGTGAGCGCGCTGCTCGAGCACTGCCGGGCGCGAGGCATTCGCACGACGCTCACCACGTCCGGTGGGCCGATCGCGCGGCTGCGCGAGTTCCTCATCGCGCGGCCCCACCGTGGCATCACGCTCTCGGTGCACGCGGGCACGGAAGCGGTCCGGGCGCAGGCCGTCCCGAACGGACCGCCGCTCGATGCGCTCTTCGCGACGCTGCGCGAGGTGATCCCGACGCTCGGGGCGCGGCGCAAGAAGCGGGTCGCGCTCGCGTACTTGCTGATCGACGGCCTCAACGACGCGGCGAGCGAGCTCGACGCCTTCGCCGAGCGCGCAGCGCCGCTCGATCTCTTCGTTCACCTCTACGCGTACAACCCGGTCCCGACCGCGGGCTACGCCGAGCTCTCGCGCGCAGCCTACGAGGCGGCGTACCGACATCGACGACACCCTCACGGCCGATGGCGCGATCGGCCGTGAGGGTGTCGT
>CAYZQM010000266.1:1605-8773 GCA_964480175.1 uncultured Sandaracinaceae bacterium | reverse complement strand
CCGAGAACGCGTGGTACGCGTCGACGAGCAGCTCCGCGCCGACCTCTCGCACCCGCGTCGCCAGCGCGTCGAGGTGCGGAACGATCGATGACGTCTCGAAGAGCACGCTGGAGACGAGCACCAGCGCGGTGTCGTCGCGCACCGCGCTGGCCAGCCGCTCCGCGAGGGTCTCGGCGGGCAATGCCTCCACCCACTCGACCTCGACCCCTTCCTCCGCGAGACGCGAGAGCTGGCGGTGCGCGCTGTGGAACTCGCCGGTCGTGGTGACGACGTGCGGTCGCGTTCGCAGCGGCACCGCCGACAGCACGCGCGTCACCAGCTCGTGGGTGTTCTGGGCCAGCGCGATCTGATCCGCGCCCGCACCGATCACCTCGGCGATGTAGCTGCGCACCTCGTCGGCGACGGCGAACCCCTCGCCCCACTTGTCGTCGACGTGGCGCGCCGCCGCGTCGAAGGCCTCGAGCTGACCCTCGCGCGCGACGTCGGGCCACGCCTGATGCGAGTGTCCGGTGAGCAAGATCCGATCGGTGCGCAGAAAGCGCGCGTAGTGCGCCCGGAGCGCCGCGGGATCGATCGCCGCCATGATCAGCCGCGGAAGACGGCGACCTGGTTCAGCGTGACCGGCTCGCTCGGTCGGCTGTTGCTCGCGGGCACCCGCGCGATGTCGGCGATGAGCTCGACCCCCTCGGTCACGTAGCCGAACACCGCGTGCTTGCCGTCGAGCCACGGCGTCGGCACCTCGCACAGGAAGAACTGCGAGCCGTTGGTGTTCGGCCCCGAGTTCGCCATCGAGAGCACGCCGGGGCGATCGTGGCGCAGCCCGGGTCCGAACTCGTCACCGAACTTCCAGCCGGGGTTGCCGGTGCCCCGTCCCAGCGGGCAGCCGCCTTGGATCATGAACTCGGGGATGACGCGGTGGAACTGCGTGCCCGAATAGAGCGGACGCGAGGTCTTCTGTCCGGTCGCAGGATCCGTCCACTCGACCTGCCCGGTCGCGAGCGCGACGAAGTTCGCGACGGTGCGCGGCGCCTCGCGCTCGAGGAGGCGGACGGTGATGTTGCCCATCGAGGTCTCGAAGCGAGCGAAGAGGTCGCCGGCGCCGGGGATGAGGGTATCGATCGGGGGTGCGGGGCTGTCGGGGGTGGGCATGCGCGGGAGTTTGCCGAACGAAGCGAGGCGGGAGCAAGCGCGACGCGCGACGCACGCGACGAGCTCGCGTCGCGCGCCCGAGCCCGCGCCCGAGCCCGAGACCGAGACCGAGCCCGAAGCCGAACCCGCAGCCGCAGCCGCATCCGAAACCGCAGCGGCAGCCGCGCCCAGGACGGATCCGCGGCGCGAGCCCCTCCCCGGCCTACTCGCTGGCCGCCTGGGCGTAGAGGGCGCGGGAACGACCGCTCGATGCCCGCATCGCTCGGTGTGCTTCGGCCTCACGCCGTGCCGCGCGCGGTCGCGCGCTTCTCTGCGGGCTTGCTCTCGGTGTCCTCGGCGCGGGTCTCGGGCGCGTCGGCCTTGCCGGCGCGACGGCGCGCGGTCCACTTCTCGAGCTCCTCGCCCACCGCCGCGCGCATCGCATCGCCGCCAGGCGCCAGGAAGATCAGCGCGCCCGCGCCTACCACGGCGCCGACTGCGAACGACGCGGCGAGCGGCATCACACCAAAACTCATTGCGCGCGTGAGCACCGCGGCTCCGGCGGCCTTCGCGGGGCCGTTCTTCAGGAGGCCCTTCGCCACGTCCTTGCCCGTCGTGTCGGACAGCACCTGGGAGATGGCCTTGCGGCCGGCGTCGAAGAGTTCGGATCGGTTCATCTGTGGATCTCCTGGTTCGATGAGGCGCCGCGTGGGCGAGTGGTTCACCCACGCGGGCCGCTCCGTAGAGCGCAATGCCCATGCCGCACGGCGAGGTCGTCCTCTGCGGTGCGTCGCCCTCGCTCTCCGCACGCCACGTGCGTCGTGTGCGCTCGGGTGTGGCCATCGTGCCGCACGTTCGCTGGCCCGCGGGTCTCGCGCGGCTGCGCGACGAGGACCCCTTTTTCGCCCGGTTCAGGACGCGACGTTCCCACTGGCACGTGCGCTGCTGGATCGCCGCCATGCATCTTCAAGCGCACATCTCGCTCGTGGAGTTCCGGCTCCTCCTCGATCAGTTCGCCCCGATCCGGATCCATCTCGATGGGGACGACGCGCATGCGCCCGACGAGCGGCCCGAGCGCTGGATCGAGCTCTTCGACCCGCAGTCGGTCGTGCTCGTCGAAGGCCGAGGGCTGCGTGTCGAGTGCGCCGGCGTGGTGCGCTACGACCTCGGGCCGATCCCCGCTCGGCTGCGCCTGCGCTCCGCGACCCTGCTCGTCATCCCGAGCGTGCAGCGCGTCGATGGAGCGTCCGCGCTCGGGATCACCCTCGAGATCGAGAAGGCGGATCTCGCGCTGGTCCCCGGCGCGGTCGACCAGATGATCGTCGAGAAGGTCAACGCGATCCTCGCGCCGCAGGCCACGAAGGTGTCGTGGCGGATCGATCGCGCGCTCGACGGCCACTTCACGCTCCCCACCAACCTCGTGCCGCTGGAGGCCTTCCACGTGGATGGCACGTGGCGAGAGGTGCTCGTCGAGCGCGAGCAGGTGGTGTTCGACCTCGACGTCGCCTGCGGGATCACGCGCCATGCGCTCGGCCTACCGAGCGCCGACCAAGACCGCGCGCTCCGAACGTCGGACGAGCGATCGGCGGTCCACGAGATCAACGAGCAGCGCAGCCCGTAGCGATCACAGCGTCGCCGGGCGCAGGGTGAGCACCAGACTCGTCGACAGGACGAACGCGCCTGCGCTCTCACCGCCGAACACGTAGCCGGCCTCGCCCTCGAGCCACACCGCGCCCTCGGGCAGGACGAGCCCGAGCGCGAGCACGAGCGTGGTGCGCAGCCGCCAACCCGACTGATCGCCTCCGACCCCAGCGAAGTCGACGCGCGGCGTGACCGCGAAGCCGACGGGATCGGCGTGCAACACGTTGAGGAGCCGCGTGCTCGCCGCGACACCAGCCGACGCTCCGTCGAGTCCGTACGCGACCACGCCGAGCTCACTCGCCCACACGAGCTCGTAGTCGACGTAGCGCACCAGCGACGGGCGCAGTCCCACCGACAGGCCACCGCCTTCGGCCAGCGGTCGAACCTCGGCAGCGAACGACAGGGGCAGCGCGTCGAGTGCCATCACGAAGCTCGCGCCGATCGTGAACGGCGCGCCTGCGACCGGATAGCGACCGTAGAGCGCGAGCTCGCCTTCGCGCAGCGACACGTCCTGCGCACGCGCAGCGATCGGTGGCGACCCCAGCACGAGCGCGCCGCCCAGCGCGAGCAAGAGCGCTGCACGCGTCACGGGCTCGCCTCGGTCACGCCGCCGGGCCACCGGATGGGATCATCGAGGAGCGTCCCGTCCGCGCCTGAGAAGTCCGCGAAGAGCGCGTCGAGCAGCACCAAGAGGCGCGCGCGTGCGGTCGCGTCGTCGACCGTGGCCACGCCGTCGTCCGCGGCCTCGGCCTCGGTCACGCCGTCGGTGAACTGCATGTGGTTCATGCCCTCGATCGAGGCGAAGGTGACGGGCACACCACTCGTGGCCAGCGCGCGCACTCCTGCGCTCGCGCTCGCGAACGACGTGCGCCCGTCCTCGGTGCCGAGGAGCGAGAGCACCCTTCCCCGCTCGCGCACCTCGAAGCCTCCCTCCTGCGGATAGCTCGCGAGCAGCGCGAGGTGGGTGATCGTCTCGGGCGACTGTCCCCACGCGGTGGCTGCGACCACGCCTCCGAGCGAGTGGCCCACGATCGCGACCGGGCCTTCGCCGAGCACCGAGAAGAGCACGTCTCCCTCACGACGGCTCGCGACGCGCAGGGTGCTCAGGGCGTCGAGTGCGTTGCCCTGTTCGAAGAACGCGAGATCGAGCGCATGCCCCGGGGCGATCACGACGAAGCCGCGGCTCGCGAGGTGGATGCCCAGCCAGCGGTAGCGCTCGCGACCCACGAGGCCGCCTTGCACCAGCAGCACGACGGGGCAGTCGCGCGCCCTGGTTCGGTCGAGCTCCAGCGGCACCAGCACATCCAGATCGATCGCGTGATCGACACGCGCGCGGATGCGGCGCACGACGAGCTCGACGCCATGTGGACCATCCTCGCCGAGCGCGAGGGTCCGCGCCGGGTCGGGCGCAAGCAGCTCTTCCGGAGGTGGCGCGCAGCCCGACCCCGCCAGCATCAGCGAGAGGAGCAGGAGCGATGCGCGAGCGCCTCTCAATGCGAGAGGGTGACGATGCCGAGCGTTCCGGGATCCGGTCCTTGACCGCCCACCGCGACGCCGACGCCGATGCCCACGCCTGCGCCGACCACGACCACGCCCATGAGGATCCAGAACCAGGGCTCGCTCGCGACGTCGCCGCCGCCTGCGGGCGCCTCGTCCACGCTGCCCACCGCCAGGTTCGGCGCGCGGGTGTCGGCGGGGATGCGGAGCGAGAGCGGCTCGGCCTCCGATCCGCGCGCAGTCAGCTGCGTGCCCGAGGGCGCGACCGCGGTGAGGTAGTAGACGACGTCGATCGCCGCGTCGGTGCTGCCGACCACGGGGATGCGGCCCGACCACGTTCCGTCCGCGCGCCGGTTCAGCACCACCTGGGTGTAGCCGGGCTCGCCGGAGTGGTGGTAGCGGAGGCGCACCTCCGACACGGCGTCCGCTGCGCCGCTGAGGCGCGCGGTGATCACCGGCGACTCGCGGGTGGCGAGCGTGCCGGGCGAGGTGTGCTCGATGCCGACCGTCACGGGCGTGGGCCGCGACTCCCGGGCCCGCGCGAACGCCGAGACCACGGGCGGGCTCGCGTCGGGATCGGTCAGCCGATGATCCGGATCACGCGAATACAGCGTGGTGAGCGTCTCGCGCGCCGCCGCCGCGTCGCGGTTGGCGATCTGCGCGGTGGCCAAGAGCTCGAGCAGCGCGTTGCGATCCGCGGCGCTCAGATCCCCGCGCGCCAGGAGCGCCTGCGCGGCGCCGATCGCGTCCGGATAGTTCGCGTACATCACCTGCTCGCGCACGGCGGCGATCTCGGAGGTGATGCTCTGCGCCGCGACGGGCGCGGTCCACAGCGCGCTCGCGAGCAGGGCGAACAGAGCGACGATGCTGCGCTGGCTCATGTCTTCTCTCCGACCAGGGGGAGGAACGCGTCTATCAGATCGCTCAGAACACGCTCGCCACGCTCGCGTGCCGAGAGCGTGTGCTCGCGCGCGCCGATCGTCTCCTTGATGTCGAAGTAGTACTTGATCTTCGGCTCGGTCCCGCTGGGGCGCAGCATGACGCGGTGGCCGCCGCTCAGGTCGATCGAGATGACGTTCGACGGCAAGAACGCGAGCTTCTCGGTCGAGCTGCTCCCGTCGGCCGCGGTGACCGTCTTGGTGCCGGCCGACAGATCCGAGAAGCCGACGACCTGGTGCGCGCCCACCCGCGAGGGCGGCGATGCGCGCACGGCGTCCATCGTCGCGCGGATCGCGGCCGCGCCGTCCTGCCCCGTCTTGGTCACCGACACCTGACGGCTCAGGTAGAGGCCGTACTTGCGCGAGCACACATCGAGCTCATCGAGCACCGAGCGTCCCTCGGCATGGCAGCGCGCCGCGAGCTCCGCGAACACCAGCGCAGCGCTCACGCCGTCCTTGTCGCGCACCACCGTGCCGACCGTGTAACCGAGCGCCTCCTCGTAGCCGAACACGAAGCGGTAGCCCTCCTGCTCCAGCTCGATGCCGCGGTTGGCGATCCACTTGAAGCCGGTGAGGGTCTCTTCCCAGTGCGCGTCGTGGGCTCTGGCGATCGCACCGAGCATCGGCGAGCTCACCAGCGAGCTCACCACCACGCGCTTGCCGCCGCCTTCGCCGCGCGAGAGCAGCGTGTGCCCGAGCAGGCTGCCGACCTCGTTGCCCGTGAGCTGCACGTAGCTGCCGTCCTCTTTGCGCGCCGCGACGGCGAGGCGATCGGCGTCTGGATCGTTGGCGATGACCAGCGGCGCGCCGTGCTCCTTCGCGAGCGCGAGCACCTGATCCATCGCGCCCTTCTCTTCCGGATTGGGGAAGCGAACGGTGGGGAAGCTGCCGTCGGGCTTCGCTTGCGTCGGGACCGAGTGCACGTTGCCGAAGCCCGCGCTCGACAGCGCCCATCGCACGTGCACATCGCCCACGCCGTGCAGCGCGGTGTAGGCGATCCCGAGATCGCGCCCGGGGCCGATCGGAGGCACCAGCTCGGCGATGGCCGCGTGGTACGCGTCGATCGCGTCCTTGCCGAGGCGCACCAAGAGCCCCTCGCGCTCGGCGTCCGCGAGCGGCTTGCGCGGCACGTCGGCGAGCTTACCGACCCTCTCGATCGCGGCTGCGATGCCGACGTCGTGAGGCGGGATGATCTGCGCACCGTTGCCCCAGTAGACCTTGTAGCCGTTGTACTCGGGCGGGTTGTGGCTCGCAGTGACCACGACGCCGCCCGCGGTGTTGCGCTGCAAGCAGGTGAAGCCGACGATCGGCGTCGGCAGTGGCTCGCCGAACAGGAGCACCTTGAAGCCCGCGGCGGTCGCGACCTCGGCGGTCTCCTCGGCGAACTCGACCGATCCGCGGCGGCCGTCGTAGCCGATCGCGATCCCACGCTCGCGGGCGTTCGGAGTCGTCTCGACGAGGTATGCGCAGAAGCCAGCGCTCGCGGCGCGCACCACGGCTCGGTTCATCCGGTTGGGCCCGGCGCCCAGCACGCCACGCAGGCCCGCGGTCCCGAACTCGAGGCGCATGCGGAAGCGATCGGTCAGCTCGTCCCAAGCGCCGGCGCCGAGCAAGGCCTCGAGCTCCGCACGGGTCTCGGGGTCGGGGTCGTCCGCGAGCCACGCGCGCGCGCGGGCCTCGAGGTCGGCGTTCGAGGCGACAGGATCCGAGGTCATGTGCGCATCTAACTACGCCGGCCCCCTCTCCGTCCACGATCAACGCGACGCGTCATCAAGTGTCCAGATCCACGGTGCCGTGCTTGACGCGCGAGAACGGACCTCGTCATGATCCGCGGACCACTGATGCGAGGCCATCGTCAGGCCATGGGTGCACCGAGCTCGCGACCACGAGGTGGCTACGCGTTCGCCTCGAGCACGCTCGCTTCGCTCCTCGCCATCGTGTCCCTCGTCGCGGCCATCTCGGTC
>CAYZQM010000266.1:0-1595 GCA_964480175.1 uncultured Sandaracinaceae bacterium | reverse complement strand
GCTTCGGTAGCAGAAGCGCAGACGCCGAGCGCAGCCGATCGCGACGCAGCGGCGACCGCTTACGACCGCGGCACGTCGTCGTATCTGTCGCACGACTTTCCGCGCGCGGCGCAGTGGTTCGAGACCGCGTATCGCCTCGCGCCCAACCCGCAAGCGCTGCTCGGCGCGATCCGCTCGCACGATCGCGCAGGCGAGACGATGCGCGCGGCGACGCTCTCGCTGAGGGCGCTCGCGTTCCACCCCGACGACGAGGCGCTCACCCGCCAGGCCGAGACGATCCTCGCGCAAGCGACTCCGCTCTACGTGCGCATCGACGTGACCTGCTCGACCGAGTGCACCGTCGCGCTCGATGGCACGGTGCAGAGCCACACATCCTTCTTCGTGACGCCGGGGAGTGATCACCGAGTCCTCGCGTCGTTCGCCACGGGCCCCTCGGAGACGATGGTGCGCGGTGAGGCGGGCGAGACCCGCGCCGTCAGCCTCGAGGCGCCGGCCGCGCCTGTCGTCGCCGACGCGGACGAGCCCGATGGCGACGCGACCGACGACACGGAGCCCACCACGACCGACGCGGGCGGAGGAGGCATCTCGCCAGCCTTCTTCGTCACCGGCGCGGTGCTGACCGCGGCCGCCGGCGGCGTGCTCATCTGGTCGGGCATGGACGCGCTCGACGGCGTGACCCCGTACAACATGATGCCGACGGTCGAGGGCCTCGCCGACGGACAGATGCGCGAGACCCGCACCAACGTGCTGATCGGCGTGACCGCGGGGCTGGCGCTCACCACCGTCATCTTCGCGATCGTGACCGACTGGGACGGTGATCCGGCGAGCGCGAGCGACGAGAGCGAGCCCGCCGGCGACCCAAGCATCGAGCCGAGCAGCGTGTCTCTGGCTCCGGTGTTCGACGGTGACGAGATCGCAGGTGGCGTCCTCAGCATCGGGGGGAGCTTCTGACGATGGCGACGCCGAACGCAGTGCGTGACTTGGTCGGCCGCAAGCTCGGTCGCTACGAAGTGCTCGCGCAGCTGGCGTCCGGCGGCATGGCGACGGTCTACGTCGCGCGCGCCCAGGGCGTGGCCGGCTTCGAGCGTTTGGTCGCGATCAAGGTGCTGCACCCGCACCTGGCGCACGACGACGAGTTCATCTCGATGTTCCTCGACGAGGCGCGGCTGGCCGCGCGCATCCGTCACCCCAACGTCGTGCCGACGCTCGACATCTCCGACAGCGCCGGCGACGGCTACTTCCTCGTGATGGAGTACATCGAGGGCGATCACTTCGGGGGCTTGCTTCGCGAGGCGGCCAAGGCCGGCAAGCGGCTGCCGCCCGGCGTGTCGTTGCGCATCGTGATCGACGCGCTCGAGGGCTTGAACGCGGCGCACACACTCAAAGACGGAGACGGACACGCGCTGGGGATCGTCCACCGCGACATCTCTCCGCACAACATCCTGCTCGGCTCCGACGGCGTCGCGCGCATCACCGACTTCGGTGTCGCCAAGGCCGAGGTGCGGCTGAGCTCGACGCGCGACGGGCAGTTCAAGGGCAAGCTCTCGTACATGGCGCCCGAGCAGGCCTCGAGCGGCCTCGCCGATCAGCGCAGC
>CAYZQM010000265.1:0-8853 GCA_964480175.1 uncultured Sandaracinaceae bacterium | reverse complement strand
CGGTGTCCTTGGTCGACGAGACACCCGCGGGCTTGTGGTAGAGGTCCGCGTACCAGCCGCCGCCCTTGAGGATGAAGTTGCCGCCGGAGATCAGCCGCTGGACCTTCTTCTTGCCGCACTTGGGGCAGGTCTTGATCGGGTCGTCGCTCATGCGCTGCTCACGCTCGAAGGCGTGACCGCAGCCGTCACATCGGTACTCGTAGGTGGGCATGATGGGGGGCGCGAGTTAACTACGGCGCCCGCCGGATGCAAGGGGGCACCCGCGCCGCGGCGGGAAGGCCCGCGCGCGCGGCGACGTAGCACCTACACCCAAGCCGAGGGTCGTCACCGCCATCGGAGAAGCCACCATGAACAAGCTCGCCCCGCTCGTCTCGCTCGCGCTGCTCTTCACCACGGCCGCGCTCCCCGCAGCACCGGCGCGCGCCGACATGGTCGTCGAGGCCCCGGTCGCGCTCACCATCAGCGGCAGCGTCGATGCGGGCCGCTTGGCGTACCGCATCACCAACCCGACCGATCGAAGCGTCGAGCTGGGACAGCCGCGCCTGGTCGTGCTCGAGCGCGGCGTGCGCATCCCCGTTCGGATCACCAGCATGACCGTCGACGGTCGCGCGACGGGCCTCTTCGATCGCTTCGAGCTGAGGCCGGGGCAGACCATCACGGTGGTGCTGACGCCCGAAGCGCTGCGGCACGGCGAGCTCGAGCTGCGCTTCATCGGCGCGCGCGTCGAGCACTACGTGATGACGGTCTGAACGCACCCTGCATGGCGGGATCCCGGGTGCGGATCACGGGGTCGTAGGCGGGGGGAAACAACTGAGGTCCGTCCCCTTTTGGGCGCACTCACGTTGATTTCACTAGCGTTTGCGAAACTCAATCACTGAGGACCGTCCCCTTTTGTGGGAGGCGGAGGGGGCGGATCGAGGAGCGTGAGCAGCTCGTCGTACGTGCCTGCCTCCGTGGCGGGCTTGTCGTCGCGCCAGCGGTGCATGCGGGGGAAGCGCAGCGCGATGCCGCTCTTGTGTCGGCTCGAGCGCGCGATGCCTTCGAAGTGCAGCGTGAAGACCTGCACCGGCTCGACCGCGCGTGTCGGGCCGAAGCGCTCGAGGGTGTGCGAGCGCACCCAGCGGTCGATCGTCTCGATCTCGGCGTCCGTGATCCCCGAGTAGGCGCGCGCGATCGGGACGAGCTCACCGTCCTTCCACACGCCGAACGTGTAGTCGGTGTAGCGGTTCGATCGCCGACCGTGGCCCGGATGTGCGTACATCATCACCGCATCGACCTCGAAGGGCTCGATCTTCCACTTGAAGAGATCGCCCTTGGATCGCGTGGTCCCGTACACCCCGCTGAGCCGCTTGAGCATCAGCCCCTCGACGCCGCGCTCGCGCGCTTCCGCCCGACGCTCGGCCAGCGCCTGCCACGAGCTGCCCTCGATGTGCTGCGAGATCGTCAGGCGCGGATGCCTCCCTCCCAGCAGCGCCTCGAGCCGCGCGCGTCGCTCGACGAAGGGCCGCGCGCGCAGGTCGTCGTCTTCCTCCAAGAGGTCGTAGGCGATGAAGTACATCGGGACCTCCGCCAAGATCTTCGGGCCGAGCTTCTTGCGACCGATGCGCTTCTGCAGGAGCGCGAACGGCAGCGGCGCGCCGCTCGGATCGAGCGGGATCGCCTCGCCGTCCAGCACCACCGCGTCGGGCATGCTCGCCGCCGCGTCCACCAGCTCGGGGAAGCGATCGGTGATCAGCTCCTCGCCGCGCGACCAGAGCGCGATCTGCCCGTCGCGCTTCACCAGCTGGCAGCGGATCCCATCCCACTTCCACTCGGCGAAGAACTCGCTCGCTTCGCCGAGCGGCGCAGGACCGATCGCCGGATCGATCGGGGTCGCCAAGAAGAACGGATAGGGCTGGATGCCTCGACGCTCACTGGCGCCCGGTGCGATGAACGACGCGAAGCGCTCGGCGCTCGGCTCCCACTCCCCCAGCACCCGCGCCTGCAGCTCCGCGCGATCGATGCCCGACGCGCGCGCCAGTCCCTCGAGCGCGAGCAGCTCCGAGACCCCCACGCGCAGCTCGCCGGTCAGCATCTTGATGAGCACCAAGCGACCCGTCGCATCGAGCCCCTCGAGCAACGCGAGCGTGCCTTCGACCTGCCCTTCGAGCTCGAGCCCGCCGAGGTCGCGCACCGCACTCGCGACCCGGTGCAAGGGCAGATCGCGCGACGCGTCCCCTTCGCCTGGCATCAAGAGCGCGAGCACCTCGCCCAGATCGCCGACGGCCGCGTAGCACTCGTCGATCAAGAACGAGGGCAGCGCCGTGCGCGCCAGGAGCTCGCCCGCGAGCGCCCGGATCGAGAGCACCCGCTTCTGGCGCCGGCCCATCAGGAAGAAGAGTCCCCACGCGGCGTCCTCGGGCGGCGTCTCGCCGAAGTAGCGCGCCATCGCCCGCACTTTGCGCGAGGTCGACGTGCTCGCGTCGAGCTCGGCGTAGAGCTGCACGAAGCGCCTCACGGCGTGGGCTCCGCGGGATCGGTTGGCGTCGATGGCGCGGGCTCGCTGGGCAGCGGGCTCTCCTCCGCGCCCGCCTCCCCCGCCCACGCGTGCGCCTCGAGCGTCGTCGCATCGAGACCTTCCGCCTCCCTCAAGTACTGCGCGAAGGGCGCGGTATAGCCGTGCGTGACCTCGACGCGCTGCGCGCCGCTCTCGCGCACGGTGTCGAGCAGCCCGGGCCAGTCCGCGTGGTCCGAGATCACGAGGCCGTGGTCCAGCGAGCGACGGCGTCGGTTGCCCCGCACCTGCATGAAGCCCGAGGCGAGGATCTCGATCGGGTCGTTGAAGCGGCGCATGAACGGCGTGCCTCGAGACGCGATCGGGGCGAGCACCAGCGCGCCCGTCAGCTTCTTGCCGCGAGCGGCCTCGACGACGAGCGCTGTGTCGGGCAGCACCACACCCGCCGCACGGTAGACGTCGTTCATCGCCGCGATCGCCCCGTGGACGTGCACTCCCGCGACCCCGCGCGCGGCCAGCAGCGCGAGCAGCCGCTGCGCCTTGCCGAGCGAGTAGGCGTAGACGACGGTGGTGCGATCCTCGGCCGCGCGATGGATCGCGATCAGCTCGTCGATCACCGCGCTCGGCTCGCGCCATCGGTAGATGGGCAGCGCGAACGTCGCCTCGGTGATCAGGTGATCGGCCCGCACGGGCTCGAACGGCAAGCACGTGGGATCGCTCTGCCGCTTGAAGTCGCCCGTGAAGAGCGTGCGCTCGCCGCCTGCCTCGATCAGGACCTGCGCGCTGCCGAGCACGTGCCCCGCCGGGTGCAGCGAGAGCGTCACGTCGGAGGCCCGCCGTCGCTCCCCGTAGCCCAGGACCTCGATGCGCGCGTCGTCGCCCAGGCGCTTGCGCAGCACACCGACGCCGTCCTCCGTCGTCAGGTAGCAGCCCGATCCCGGTCGACAGTGATCGGCGTGCCCGTGGGTGATCACCGCGAGCGGCACCGGCGCCCACGGATCGACGTGGAACGCGCCGGCTGCGCAGTGAAGCCCTCGATCGTCCAGCGTGAGCACGACGCCATGCTGACCGACCGGGCGCTCAACGACGAGGCGGAGCCGAGCCCTAGCCCGAGCCCAAACCCGCGCCCGCGCCCGCGCCCGCGCCCGCGCCCGCGCCCGAGCCCGAGCCCGAGCCCGAGCCCGAGCCCGAGCCCGATTCACGCAGAGGCAGAGCCCGAAGCAGAGCAGAGCCGGAAGCAGGCCAAGCGGAACGACCAACGAGGCGAGCCGTGAACGTGAACGTGAACTTGAACGTGATCGTGAACGGCCGTGAACCCGGCCGCCCCGACGGCAACGCCGCCACCACTCTCTCCGCAAGCGAGCACACCTCGCCTTCTCCCGCTTCTCTCGCCGTCTCTCCCCGGCTGGTCTCCCCCGCCCGCTTGCCCCTCTACTCCCCCCGCTCTATGCGCTGCGCCTATGCGCATCCTCGTGGTGATGGATCCCCCATCCACCGTTCACATCGACCTCGACACCACGTTCGCGCTGATGGAGGCCGCGCAGGAGCGGGGGCACCGCGTCGACTACTGCCTGATCACCGATCTCTACTGGGATCGGGACCAGGTCGGCGCGCGCCTCAGGCACGCGCGCGTGCAGCGCGATCCCGCGCTCCCCATCGTGCTCGGCGAGCTCGAGGACGTGCCGCTCTCGCGCATCGACGTGGTGCTGGTGCGCAAGGATCCGCCCTTCGAGTCCAACTACCTCTGGGCGACGCAGCTCCTCGAGCACGCGCGCAGCAGCACGCTGGTGGTCAACGATCCGCGGGGCCTTCGTGACGCCAACGAGAAGCTCTACGCGACCCACTTCCCCCAGGTGATGCCCGACACGCTGGTGAGCAGCGACGCCAGTCAGATCCGCGCGTTCTGCCGCGAGATGGGCGGCAAGGTGGTCATCAAGCCGCTCTCCGGGGCCGGCGGCGACGGAGTGTTCCTGCTGCTCGAGGAGGACCTGAACTTCTCCGCGATCGTCGAGACCGTGACCCAGCTCGGTAAGCGCGTCGCGATGGTGCAGCGCTTCCTGCCGGAGGTGAGCATCGGCGACAAGCGGATCCTGCTCCTCGACGGCGAGCCGCTCGGCGCGATCCTGCGGGTGCCCAAGCGCGGCGACGTCCGCAGCAACATCCACGTCGGCGGGAGCGTCGTGAAGGCCGAGCTCGACGATCGGGATCGGGTGATCGTCGCCGCCGTCGCCGACAAGCTGAAGGCCGACGGCCTCTTCTTCGTTGGGCTCGACGTGATCGGGGGGCACCTGACCGAGGTGAACGTCACCTCGCCCACCGGGATCCAGCAGATGCAGCGGCTGGACTCCCAGCCCTACTCCGCGCGCGTCATCGAGTGGCTCGAGCAGCGGATCTCCCGCTCCTGACTCCCCTGTACTCGTGCGGAGCGCTCCTTCATCGCCGGGTCGAGATCTCGATGTCGCACGTCGGTCAGTCCAAGTGATCGCCGACGGTCCACGAAGAGTCGAGAATCGAGCATTCGAATCCTTGGATGCCCCCATCCGCCCGTTCCTCGGCGAGTCGCGAGCTGCATTCGAGAATCGAGAGTTCGAAGCCGTGGATGCCCCCATCCGCCCGGTCCTCGGCCTTCGGCCTGCGGGCGGGCTGTTCCCCCAAATCGTCGCTTCGCTCCTCAGGGGGAACGCGTCGCGAAGGACAGTGCGACTCTCGTCGAGCACTGCGCGCAGATCGAGAACTCCTGCGTGCGAGGCCTCTTCGACTCGTAGCGTCGTAGGGGCGCGATTCATCGCGCCCTCTCCTGCGGACCTCGACGGGAGTCGCCTTGACTGGTGATCGCCCTGCCCGCGTGCTGGTCGTCGGCTGGCATGGCTCCAGCGAGCGCAACCTCCGGGCGATCGCGCGAGCGTGGCAGTCGCTCGACGAGCGCGTGGTCACCGACGCCGTGGTGCCCGACACCTGGCGGGGGATGTCGCGGCCCGACGGCTGGACCGAGGTGGGGCAAGAGCTCGCTGCCAAGCTCGTCGCGGCGCATCGCGCGGATCCGCGACCTTGGATCCTCCACTCGTTCTCGAACGCCGGCTTCTGGACCTCGCTCGCGATGCTCGAGGCGCTCGCGATCGATCAGCCCGACGTGCTCGCCGCGCTGCGCGTCGCGCTGATCGACTCCGCGCCGGGCTTCCCCGAGAAGGTCGATCCTGCGTTCACGGCCGAGTACGCGGCGATGGCGATGGCGCCGTCGCTCCTCGCGGCGCTCGGTCGCAAGCCGCGTCACAGGCACTGGCTCCTCACCCCACCGCTGAAGGCGTTCTTGCGCTTCTGGCACCACGTCGCGCCGCGGCAGATCCGCTTCATGGAGACGAGCCAAGCGCGCATGAGCGCGCTCCTCGCGCACGCCTCCATCGAGCTGCTCTATGGCGATGCCGACGAGCTGGTTCCGTTCCGCTTCGTCGAGGGCTTCCTCGATCGCTGCCGTCGCGAAGGCCGGACCCTCCACGCCGAGCGCTTCGAAGGGAGCGGCCACGTGCGCCACTTCGCCGGCGCCCGCACCCGCTACACGACGCGAATGCGCGAGGCCCTCCGCAGCGCGTGATCGACACGCCGGCTGTACCGTGCCCTACCGAGGCGCGATCAGAGTGAGCAGAGCGCTTCGCACACGTCGCGCTCGGAGCACGTCTCGCTCGGCTCGTCGCAGCGATCGTCGCCGCCGCACGCCTCGCCCGCGGCGACGGTCGCGACGCAGTACCACGCTCCGCCGCTCCCCGAAGCGCACGTCGCGCCGGCGCCGCAGGGATCGAGCGCGTCGAACGGACGCAAACCTGGGCTGCAGTCGCGCCCCACGCGGTCCGACACGCAGGTCCCCTCCTCGCACACGCCGCGATAGCACACGTCGCTGCACGGCTCCCCGAGATCGGGCCATGCCTGGCACGTTCCGTCCGTGCACGTCGTCCCGACGGCGCACACCACCGACGCGTCACACACCTCGCCGTTCACGGCGACCGGCAGACATCGCGAGGGCGAGCCCGCGCACTGCGTCCCCGCGACGCACGAGACCTGGTCGGGGCAGCGTTCGCCCTCCTCCGAGCGCAACCGGCAGACCCCGGCGACGCAATACGTGCCCTCGGCGCAGTCGAAGAGCACCGAGTCGTGGCAAGGCATGCCGTCTCCGGGCACGTCTTCGCAGGTGGACGTCGCCTCGATGCAGACCAGGGGGGAAGCGCACTGATAGTCGTACGTGCACGATTCACCGCGCGCTGCCCCGGTCGAGGGTCCATCGGCGACACACACGGATCCGGCGCACGAGGCCGCGCCCGCACACTGGCTGTCGGCGACACAGGGCTGGCCCACCGCGACCTGCGCTGCGCAGACACCGATGCACCCGGATGTCGCAGGCATGCAGAACGACGACGCGCAGTCGAAGTCCCCGACACACGCGCCGCCGTTGGTCTGGGACCCGATGAGCGCGCCCTCGCAATAGAGCAGGCTCAGGAGCGTCGCGCTGCTGCTCAGCCGCTGCACCGCCTCCATGCAGGTGCGGAGCGCCGCGAAGTCCACGGTCGTCCGACCATCGCGCACCGCCTCCAAGATCTGCCCGACCACGGGCACCGAGCTCGGGTAGCTGCACACCAGCGCGGTGATGGCGTCCTCCTCGAGGCGCCGCTGCGCGACGTCGTCTCCCGCCGAGCTGCTGCGCACGGCGCCGCCTGCGCCCCAGCACACCAGCGCTTCCAGCTCACGCGCGATCGCGTCGGCCGGGCAGCTGCGCCCCTCGCACGACACACAGCTTCCCGCGTCGCAGTGCGGGGCCATCGGTCCGCACCCGGCGTCGTCCCGACACGCGACGCACGCACCATCCACGCACACACCATCGCAGTCCGTGTCCGCCGCGCATGCCACGCACGCCCCGTCGACGCAGAACGGGAGATCGCCGGTGCACGGTGCCGCGCACGTTCCCGGGGCGTCGGCGCCAGGACCCGCGTCGCCACCAGGTCCCCCATCGCCACCGATCGGTACGCACACGTCGCCCTCGAGGCGCTCGCCCTCCGGACAGCTACGCTCCGCGACGCACCCACTCGCGAGGCACGCCACCACCAAGAAGCCCAAGCCCGTCTTCTTCATCGGCGAGGCGTGAACGACGCAACGCGCGAGCGCAAGCCGCCCGCCTTCACCGCGCGCGAGTCAGAGCGTGAGTCCCACGATCAGCAGCGTCGCGCCCACGCCCACGCCCACGCCGCCGCCGACGTAGAGGCCGGTGTCGACGTCTCCGTCGGGGTAGCCGGCCGCGCAGCGATCACCGACGGGCGTCGCGCAGCTACCGTCGGTCGCGTCGATGGCGCCACCGACCGCGAAGGACACGATGCCCGCGACCACGAGCGCGATGCCCGTGCCGATCAGCGCGACCCGGGGTCCGTCGTCGCCGCCGCCGGCGCTGCCACCCGTGAGGGCGACGTCGATCGCCTCGGTGCTGCCGTTGCGCGCCGTGAAGCGTCGGCTGAACGTCTCGTAGCCGCCGAGGCTCACCTCGAGCTGGTGATCGCCTGCGGTGACCCGGCCCTCGTAGGGAACGACGCCGACCTCGCGGCCATCGATGCGCACGATCGCGCCGACCGGGTTGCCCGACACGCGCACCCAAGGCTCGGGACCGCGCTCGCGCTCACTCCGCGCCGAAGCGAGCGCCAGCGCGGCCACCACGCCGATCACCCGACCGTCGACGTCTTCGTCGCCCACGTAGCGACCGTCCGCGTCGATCATTCCGACGACGATGCTGCCGGGCGCGCCGTCGCCGCCCTCGGCCGCGAAGATCGTGAGCGTCACGAGCACGTCGACGTCGCGCGTGACGCGCTCTTGCCGCAGGCACTCGAGCGAGGTGCAGTCGTCGCGACGCGGCAGCCCGCTGTCGTCGACGCGGTATCCCGCCTCGCGCAAGCGCGCTTCGATCGCGTCGTTCGCCTCGATCCAAGCGGTGGCGTCGAGGCCGATCGTGCCTCCCACCGCCATGATCGCGACGGTCGGCGCGTCCTGTGCTGCCGCGAGCGACGGCGTGAGACCGAGGGAGAAAAGGAGCGCGAGCGCGAGGGCGCGGAGCATGGCGCGCGCACGATGTCAGACGTCGCGACGAGTTTCCACTTCCGTCCGCTTGTTCGCCGACCCGAGACGGATCGTGTAGCTTACGCGGCGCATCGGGGCCTCCAGGACGGGACGCTCCGCCGCCAAGGAACGACATGACGCTTCGCCTCGCCTCCTCCACTTCGTTGGCCTCTTCCACGGCGTCGTTGGCCACCCTCGCAGCCCTGGCGCTCACGACCGCAGGCTGCCCCACGCTGGTGACCTGCGAAGACGACGAGACGTTCAACGGCTCCGAG
>CAYZQM010000264.1:0-8910 GCA_964480175.1 uncultured Sandaracinaceae bacterium | reverse complement strand
TCGAGATCGGCGGCACCGTCGGCGACATCGAGTCGCTGCCGTTCCTCGAGGCGGTGCGCCAGATCAAGCTGGAGGCGGGTCCGCAGAACGCGGTGTCGGTGCACGTGACCCTCGTGCCGCACATCGCCGCGGCGGGTGAGCTCAAGACCAAGCCCACCCAGCACTCGGTGAAGGAGCTCTTGGGGCTCGGCATCCAGCCCGAGATCCTGATCTGCCGGACCGATCGTCCGCTCGCGCGCAGCGTGAAGGAGAAGATCGCCCACTTCTGCAACGTGCCGGTCGCGTCCGTGATCGCGGCGCCGGACGTGAGCGTGATCTACGAGCTGCCGATCGCGCTGCACGACGAGAAGTGCGACGAGCAGATCGCCGACCGCCTCAACATCTGGTCGCGCCCGCCGGATCTCTCGGCGTGGCAGCGCACGGTCGACATCTACAAGAACCCGCCGAAGGGGACGCTCGAGGTCGCGCTGGTCGGCAAGTACGTGCACCTGCGCGACAGCTACAAGTCGCTGCACGAGTCGCTCACCCACGGCGCGCTCGCCAACGAGTGCCGCGTCGAGGTCCGCTACGTCGACAGCGAGACGATCACGCCGGACAACGTCGAGCGGGAGCTCGGGAGCGTGGACGCGATCTTGGTGCCCGGCGGCTTCGGCGGGCGCGGCGCCGAGGGGAAGATCCAGGCGATCAAGCTCGCGCGCGAGAAGGGGATCCCGTTCTTCGGGATCTGCCTCGGCATGCAGGTCGCGACGATCGAGTTCGCCCGCCACGTGTGCGGCATCGCCGGCGCGAACAGCACCGAGTTCGATCCGGCGTGCAGCGATCCGATCATCGATCTCATGCCCGATCAGCGCGGCGTGAAGAGCAAGGGCGGCACCATGCGCCTGGGCGCGTACCGCGCGTCGCTGGTGCCGGGCAGCCTCGCCGCGGACGTCTACCACGCGACCGAGATCTCCGAGCGGCACCGCCACCGCTACGAGTTCAACAACGACTACCGGCAGCGCCTCGAGGAGGCCGGCATGGTGATGGGCGGCGTCTCGCCCGATCTGGGACTCGTCGAGATGATCGAGCTGCCCACGACGAAGCACCCCTACTTCATCGCGTGCCAGTTCCATCCCGAGTTCAAGAGCCGTCCGCACGCGGCACACCCGCTCTTCGCGCGCTTCTGTCAGGCGGGCCTGGTGCGCCGCGACGCGCGCAAGAAGACCGACGACACGGGCACCCACCGCACCGCTCAGGTCCGCGGAGACGTGCACTGATGGCGGCGGTGGTCAGCGCGCTCCGCTCGACCATCGCACGCACGTCCCTCGTGTTCGTCACGCTCTCGATCGGCTGCGGGACCGCGGCGATCGACGTCGAGGGAGAGACGCCCGAGACGCTCGCGCCACCCCCGACGCGCGCGGACGTGGTGCCCGACGAGCCCCCACCGATCCTCGGTGAGGACGGCGAGCTGCTCGAGTCGGACGTGCGCGTCGCTGGCCTCGTGCTCCCCCGCGGCATGGAAGAGGTCAGCCACATCGGCGACGTCCACGTCTATCGCAGCGCGCAGCCCATGCCGCGGGTGCTGCGCTACTTCGGTACCCGCCTCGTCACCGGCAACGTCGAGCGTGGCGTCGGGGGCCGCGCGACCTACCGCGACGCGGTGCCCAGCGGCGTCGACGGACGCACGGCGATCCACATGGACGTGACCATCTCCACCAGCTCGGGCGCGGCCACCCGCGTCGAGATCACGGAGATCCCTCCGGTCCCCGAGACCCCGCCCACGCTCGAAGAGATCAACGCGCGCATCGAAGCGCACCTCGCGGAAGAGCGCTGAATCGATGCGCTGCACGACGGTCCTTCTCGGCGCGGCGCTGGTGATCGTCGGCTGCGGGGGCACCACGTCGAGCGCAGCGCCTGCGTCGAACGGGCCCGACCGCGCAGACGAACGCGCCGAGCCGGAGACCATGGTCGCGCCGCCGAGCACACCCGAGGGCCAGCCGCTCTCGGTCGAGTGCGCCGCGTACATCGCGCACTACCGGCGCTGCGAGCCGGTGCTCGCGCCCAGCATCGAGAGCGGAGATCTGCGAAGCGCCGACGCTGAAGAGGCGTGGATCCGCTTCATGCTCGGCTCGCCCGAGTCGCCCGGGGTGCCGACGGTCTGCCGCGACGCCGACGCCACCCTGAACGCGTCCTGTCCCTGATCGTCAGCCGCCGCGGGCGCGGAGGATGCGGTCGAGCTCTTGTCGCACCGCGCCCGACTCCGAGGCGGCGATGCGGCGCAGGGTCGCGTTCGCGTCGGCGTGATCGGCGCGCACCAAGAGATCGCGCGCGACGCTCTTGTCGCCCGGGTCACCATGGCGCAGCACCTCGATCAAGAGCTCGAGCGCCTCGATCGACTGCACCTTGCCGAGCGACGTGAGCGCAGCTCTTCGCACCTCGGGATCGCGGGTCTCGCGGAAGATGCGCGAGAGCGGATCGAACGCGTGCCGAAAGTGAAAGCGACCGAGCGTGTTGATCGCCTCGCGCCGCACCTCGCTCGACTCGTCGCTCAGGCCCGCGCCGAGCGCGATGAACGTGCGCTTGAAGAAGAGGCGACCCAGCGCCTTCATCGCCGCGATGCGCACCCGGGGATCGCCGTGTCGCACCAAGAGCTCGAGCGGCGCGAGCGCGACGTAGGTCTCGGTGGAGCCGAGGTAGCCGCTGAGCCCCGCGAGCGCTTCGGGACCGAGCGCACCGCTCGGCCCCTGTCCCGCATGCCCGAGCTGCCACAGCCGAGCCACCAGCGCGCGCACCCGAGACGGCTCGCTGGTCCGCGGGTCCAGCATCAGCTCCGCCATCGTCTCCGCGGCGTCACCGCCTTGCTCCCACTCGATCACGTCGAGGCGCCAGACCTCGGGGTAGGCCTTGTCGCCCTTCTCCGCGTCGGGGAACGGCATGATCTCCGAGCGATCGTCGCCGACCTTGCGCAGGCGCTCCCCCAGCCGCTGGTAGCGCGCCTTGCGCTTGTCGGGGAGCTCGAGCGTCGCGAGGCGGTCGTAGGCCTTGCCGACGTTGGTGTAGAGGCCGAGCTCGCTCCACGCGTCGATCGCAGCGGCGTACGCGTTCTCCGCCATCTCCGCGGTGCCCCCGCTGCGCAGCGTCGCCTCCGCGGCTTGCGCGTGGGTCTCGGCGCCGCGCAGGCGGTAGCTGCCCGCGTAGCGCAGCCCTTGGCGACGGCAGTACTGCGCGGCCTCGCGGTAGAGCGTCGCTGCGGCGTGCAGCTCGCCCCGCTGCACGGCGAGCTCCTGGAAGTCCTCGTAGTACGTGAGCGCGTAGCGCCACAGACCGTCCTCGCGGAGGATCCGGATCGAGTTGAGGTAGCCCTCGGCGAGGTTCTCGAAGCGGCCTTCCTTGCCGATCGCCAAGACCACGTTCCAGCAGTCGAACGCGCGCTCGCGCAGGCCCCGGGCCTCGAACTGATCGGCGGCCGCGCAGAGCAGGTGCATGCACTCGATCGAGCTCCTCCGCGCCGCGTCCCTGTCGCCCAGGCGCGCTGCAGCCCGGGCCTCGTTGAAGCGCACCAGCCCCGCCGTGTAGAGGTCGTCGCGGAGGCGAGGATCCTCGGCGAGGCGCGCCCAGAGCACCCGCGCCGCGCGATCGTTGCCGGCGAGCTCGAACTGGATGGCCGCGTGCCCCAGCCAGCCGGCCTCTTCGAACGCGCGGGCCGCGCCGACGTGATCGCGCTTCACCGTCGCGATGCGCGCGCGATCGAGCGGCAGCGTCGAGGTGCGCTCGGCCTCGCCGGTGTTGCCCAAGAAGAGGTGGATGGTCGCGAGCGCGCGGCCCTTGTTGAGCAGCTGGTAGCAGGCGCCGAGCGCGCGCAGACACGAGCGCAGCTCGTCGTCGTGCATGCGCGCGACCTCGAGGATGGTCCAGAGGTGAGGCAGCGCTTCGTTGGGGCGCCGCGCCTCGAGCTCGCGGTTGGCGCGTCGCAGCGCGTCGCGCGTGTCGATCATCCCGCGGCTCATCCGCCGCCCCGGAGGTACGCGTCGAGCTCGGCCTCGGCGCTCGAGAGATCCTCGGCGCGCTGCTTGGCGGCGTCGGGCGCCTTCGGCGCGAGGCTGTGCCGCTCGCCCGCCGCGTCGTCGAGGATGTCCATCGCGCGCTTGGACCGCTCGTCCTTCTTGCTCAGGCTCGCCTCGTCGACGATCTGGATCGTGGAGAGACGCGAGGTCCACTCGAGATCGAGCTTGCCCTCGCTCGGGAGCATGAAGATGCCGTAGAGCGACGCGACGGCCCGGAGGCGCTCGATCACCTCCATGGGGACGTGGCACTCGGCGTGGGTGATCACGTAGAAGATGATGCTCTTCTTCTCGCGGCGGGCCGTGCGCGCGACCTCGCTGGCCAGGAGACCGAAGACCTTGGCGTAGTTGCGGCCGTGCTCGCCCTTGAACGCGAGCACGTAGGGGACGTCGATGCCGGCGTCGCTGCGCCTGCGCTTGGCGCGCGACTGCTGCACGTCGTAGAGGCGCGAGTCGAAGAAGCGGAAGAAGACGTCCTCGCCCCGGAGCTGGAGCTTCTTGGCGAGCGTGAGCGCGAGGCCTCGAGCGAAGACCGAGCGCTGCCCTCGCATCGAGGCCGTCGCGTCGCACACCACGTAGTGCAGGCGCCGGTCCTCCTCGCGGATCTTCTCGCGTGCGTAGTAGAAGACCTCGTTCTCGGAGTAGCGCTGATCGAAGAGGTCCTCGTCGAACGACAGCTCCGACAGCATCAGCGAGTCGAGGGTGCCGCGCCGCGCGAGGCCCGCGTAGCCATCCACGCTGAACGTCTGCGCGCCGCTCGCGCGCTTGGTCTCGAGCACGCTGGGCAAGAGATCGAGCGAGAAGTTCACGACGTCGTTGGCTTCGGGCGACTCGAGCACGTTCAGGAGATCGATCATCCCGAACGCGCTCGCGGCCGACGCCTCGGCGCCGTACATCCCGAGGAGCTTCAGGGTGTCGAGATCGATCTGCTCGATCGCGGTGATCAGCCGCAACTGCTCGCGCGCCAGGTGCAGGAGGAGGTTGCCGTCGGGGGTGCGATCGCTCGCGGAGAAGAGCGCGGGCAGCCGCGGCTCCAGCGTCGCGTAGAGCTCGGCGTCGAGCGGAAGCGGCACCCCGATGGGACGGCGACCGGGGCCGAGGAAGCGCTCCCACACCGGCGAGAGCACCCGGAGCAGCACGACCGAGACCAGGTCGTCGCTCAGGCGCCAGCTGCGCGAGCGCTCGGTCATCTCCGTCGTCGCGATCTCCTTCAGCGTGCCGACCCACGCGGCGTGCGCGTCCGAGAGGCCCTTGTTGTTGCCGAACGCGCGGCTCAGCGCGGGGCGCGCGCCGAACGTCTCGGGCATGCCGACGAGGAGCGCGCCGAGGTCGTGCACCACCCAGAGCGGCACCGCGAGCCCCACGCGCGAGAGCGTGTTGCGCCACTGCGCGGCGCGGACGAGCTGCATGGAATTGCTGCTCGTGGCCCCGGTGAGGAGGAGCCCCCCGAGCTCACGCTCCTGCTCGGGCGTGACCCCGATCACTGCGCAAACTTACCCGACTGAAAGACGTGGCCGAGCAGCTGATCGACGCGGGTCAGCGCCTGGCGCGCGGGCTCGGTGCCCATCGCTTGCAGCGCCGCCTTGATCTCGTTCAGCGCCTTGAGCTGGCTGAAGAGCTGGATGTCCGAGAGCGGGCGATCGCCGGTGAGCAGATCGCGGATGCGGTTGATCTCCCCGATGAGCGCGTCGATGCCGACGTCGGCGGCGGACACCCGGCGGCTCTCCGGGTGCTCGCGGTAGTGCGCCTCGAGCACCGGGCCCACGACGCCGTCGAGGATCTCCGCCTGATCGAGGTTGTTCCAGGTGTGCTTGAGGATCCAGAAGTCGCTGGGATCCGGCGCCATGCGGCCATCGAGCATCGCGCTCGCCGCGAAGAGCTTGAGCATCTTCACCGCGCGCCGGTCCGACACGCTGACGCCCTCGGCGCGGATCTGGAAGACGAGGCCCTTGTACTGGGCGAGGAACTCCTCGGGGAAGCTGCGCATGCGCTCCGCGAAGCTCGCCTGGAGGCTGCGCAGGTCCGCCGCGCTCAAGAGCGGGCGCATCGCGTCGTACTCGCCGCTGATCTTGCTGACCTCGTGCGCCAAGCCGCGCACCAGCAGATCTTGGAAGTGGTAGCTGTCGAGGTTGTCGGAGCGCAGCCGGATGAGGAAGCGATCGAAGACCGCCATCAGGTCCTCGTCGTTGGGCACCTCGTTGGACGCGCCGAACGCGCTGATGAGCGGGACCTTCACGACGGTGCTGCCCACGGTGAAGAGCCGCTCGTTCAGCACGCTCAGGAGCGAGTTGAGGATCGCGCTGTTGGCCTTGAAGACCTCGTCGAGGAACACGATCTCGCCCTGCGGCAGCATGCCCTCCATTCGCCGCTGGTAGCTTCCGGCCCGGAACGCGGTGATGTCGATCGGCCCGAAGATCTCGTTGGGCTCGGTGAAGCGCGTGAGCAGGTACTCGAAGTACCGGGCGTCCACGAGCTTCGCGAACATGCGGATGAGCGCGCTCTTGGCGGTGCCCGGCGGACCGATGAGGAGCATGTGCTCGCCCGCGCACGCAGCGACGAGCATCAAGCGCACCGTCTCCGTCTTGCCGAGGAAGGTGCTCTCGAGCGCCCGGGCGACCTGGGAGAGACGTTGCACCACTTGCGGTGCGGCGAGCTGCGAGGTGGGGGGCATCAGGGCGGGGAGGATAGCGCGAGCATCGGGCCAACCGGATCCCAATCCGTGGCGCTACCCTCTGGCCCGATGCCGTTCTTTCTCGGGCTCCCCATCGCGTCGGCGATCGCCATCGTCGCCCTGCGCACCTGGCTCCTGCACCGTCCGTCGCCGCGCGCGCACCACGAGCCCTTCGACGGAGACGTGTTCTCCGTGGGCAAGGCCACCGTCGCCGATCGAGGACCCGCCGCGCCGCGGGCGACCGTCGTCGCGATGCACGGCTTCTTGGAGGATCCGCGCTACTTCACCGAGTTCTACGCGGCGCCCGACGTGCAGCTCGTCGCGATCGGCAGCTGCGACTACCACGTGCCGTTCGGCGACGGTGCGCCGCCGCAGGCGCCGTGGGCGAGGGTGCCCACCGCGAGCGAAGGCAGCGTTCGCTACGACGCCGAAGTGCTCGTGCAGGCGTTGACGCACCTGCCGCGCAGTGAGCGGATTCGAGTGCACGGACACTCGCGGGGCGGCGCCGTGGTGCTCGAGGCCGCGTCGCTTCGCCCCGACCTCTTCGAGAACGTCGAGGTGGTGCTCGAGGCGCTCGTGCTGCCGGGTGGCAAGGCGTATGGCGAGGGGATCTCCGCGGTCGCGCGCTGGCTCTTGCCGCTCGGGGTGTCCGCGTGGAAGCGCGAGCCGATCTCCAAGCGCAACCGCGGCGCGTTCGGCTCGCTCGAGGACGCGCGCAAGCGCGCGCTGATCGAGGCGCTCCCGTTTCATCCCAAGCACGCCGCGATCATGATCGCGAACCTCGAGGGGATCGACGCGTGGATGAAGGCGAACGACGGCTCGCTCTACCGCAACGTGAAGGGCGTGGTGCTCGTGCCCGACCAGGATCGGGTGCTGGATGCGGACGCGATGCGCGCGAGCGCCGTCGCCGCGGGCGATCGGGTGAAGCTCGTCGAGCTCCGCGGCTGCAGTCACTTCATCGTCTTCGATCGTCCGGACGCCTTCCCCACCCTCTGATCTCGGCACGTGGCCCGCTCACGTCGGGCTTTCCCTCCGCGCGCCTCGCGGCGAGAATGCGCGCCGGGAGGTTCCATGCCCGTCGCGTACCCGCCTTCGCCCCGCACCGTTCCCACGTCCCTCGGTCGCACGACGCCGGGCTACGTCGTCCGCGTCGTGCTGATGTTGATCGGGCTGCTGGCCTTCGTCGCGCTCTACGTCGCGATCCCCATCGGGCTCGGATGGCTGCTCTTGCAGCTCTGGGGGCTGCCGGTGTCGGGCCGAGGCGCCGTGTACTTGATGATCGGCGGAACCGCCGTCCTCGTGATCCCGATCGTCTTTCTGATCAAGGGCCTCTTCTATCGGGACCGAACGCACTCCGACGGCCTCATCGAGATCACCCGGGAGGAGCAGCTGGTGCTCTTCTCGTTCTTGGATGCGCTGATCGCCGAGACGGGCGCGCCGACGCCACGCCACGTCTACGTCTCGCCCGACGTGGACGCGGCCGTGTTCTACGAGCCGTCGCTCTTGTCGCTCGTCTGGCCGACGCAGAAGAACCTCCTGATCGGCTTGGGCTTGGTCAACCACCTGACCCGGAGCGAGCTCAAGGCCGTCCTCGGTCACGAGCTGGGCCACTTCTCGCAGCGCGCGATGAAGGTCGGCTCGTACGTATACGTGGCCAACCGCGTCGTCTCGAACTTGGTGGTGGGTCGCGACGCGTTCGACGACATGCTCGAGACCGGCAAGCGCAGTGACGTCCGCATCGCGCTCGTCGCGTACCTCGCCGCGGGCGTCGTCGGCTCGATGCGCTTGGTGCTCCGCGGAGCGTTCGAGGTCCTCACGCTCGGGCATCGCTCACTCAGCCGCGAGATGGAATTCGCAGCCGACCGCGCGGCGATCGCGGTGGCGGGCAGCGACGCCATCGCCCGCGGCCTCTTCAAGGCGGAGGTGGCCGACGCCTGCTTCGGCGCCTCGCTTCGGCGCCTCTCCCACGCCGCCGATCAGGGCCTCGTCACCGACGACTTCTACGTGCATCAGTCGCGGGCGCTCGACGACGTGCGCCGGGCGCTGCGGGAGCCCGCGTTCGGGGATGCGGAGACGCGCCACGAGGGCTTTCTCTTTCGTCCGGACGCGATGACCAAGCCGAGCATGTGGTCCACCCATCCGCCGAGCGCGGATCGGGAGCGGGCCGCGCGGGCCCACGCCGTCGAGGCGGATCACGAC
>CAYZQM010000263.1:0-9061 GCA_964480175.1 uncultured Sandaracinaceae bacterium | reverse complement strand
AGGAACCCCCACCCCGGCCCCGCTCTCCGCGACCTCTCCCAACACCGCGCGACAATTACTCGCCCCGCGCAGCGGACTGGTTTTCAAGAAGATCAGCGCAGCGAAGAAGCCGAGCGCAGCGAAGAAGCCGAGCGCAGCGAAGAAGCCAGCGCAGCGAAGAAGCCAGCGCAGCGAAGAAGCCGAGCGCAGCGAAGGCCGAGCGCAGCGAAAGAGGCCGGAGCGGCCTAGAAGCGAAAATTGGAATAGCATCGCGCCCCGCTGCCGTTCCGGCCGCACCTCAGCCCGAGATTCGCCGCCCGATGTCCGCCATGACCCGCACCACGCTCCTCTTTCTCTGCGCGCTCTGCGCCCCGCTCGCCGCCGGCTGCGGCAACCAGCTCATCCCGAACACGGACGTGGCGGACACCGACGACAACCGCGAGGTGATCGAGTTCTGCGAGGTCTATCGCCACGCGGTCGAGGAGCGCGACACCGGCCACCTGATGGGCCTCGTCTCCGACCGCTACTACGACGACAACGGCACCCCGACCGCGGACGACGACCTCGACCTCGACGGCCTGCGCGAGGCGCTCTCGCGCTGGAGCGGTGAGGTCGTCGACGTGCGCTACGAGATCCGCTACCGCCGGGTGACCTTCCGCGACGATCGCGTGCTCGTCGACTACACGTACACCGGCAGCTTCAAGGTCCGCGCGGTGGGGGACGACGAGCGCTGGGAGCGACGCCTCCGGGACAACCGCCTCGAGATCGTCCGCGAGGACGGCGAGCTCCGGATCCTCTCGGGGCTCTGAGCCTCGGCGAGCGACCCTCACTGCTCGCATGACCATGTCCGCGTGCGCGTCCGGCGAATGCGCCTGGAATGCGCGCACGATGCGGCGGGTTCGGCGCGTCCCGAGTGGTCCCGATCGTTCTTGACACCCCTAGCGCGGCCGCTAATGTCCGCGCCCGTTCGCACCCGGCAGCCGCCGAGCGCGGGCATTTCCATCGTCGGGATAGGGCCGAGCCGAGGCTCGGTAGACCTCTCTCGTCGCGACCGAGGCATCCGGCATGAGTGACGTGATGATCGAAGCCCGTGGGCTGACCAAGCGCTACGGGCTCCAGCGCGCGCTGGACAACGCGAACTTCGAAGTCCGCAAAGGACAGATCGTGGGCTTCCTGGGGCCGAACGGCGCGGGCAAGTCGACGACGATGAAGATCCTGACGTGCTTCATCGCGCCCAGCGAAGGCACGGCGAGCATCAACGGGCACGACATCTGGCAGGACCCGATCGGCGTGCGCGCCTCGATCGGCTACCTCCCCGAGTCGACGCCGCTCTATCCCGAGATGCTCGTCGCCGAGTACCTCGAGTTCATGGGCCAGATGCGGGGCCTGCGCGGTGCGCAGCTCACCAAGCGCATCAAGGCGGTGGTCGAAGAGACCTCGCTCGGTGAGGTCTTCGCCAAGGAGATCCGCGCGCTCTCCAAGGGCTTCAAGCAGCGCGTCGGCCTCGCGCAGGCGCTCATCCACGAGCCGCCGGTCCTCATCCTCGATGAGCCGATGTCGGGCCTCGATCCCAACCAGATGACCGACATCCGGGATCTCATCCGCGACATCGGGCGCTCGCGCACCGTCATGCTGAGCACCCACAACCTCCACGAGATCCACCTCACCTGCAGCCGGGTCTTCGTGATCGGCAAGGGCAAGCTGGTCGCCGACACCACGCCCGAGTCGCTGGTGAACAGCAAGCCGATCGGGGGCTTCCACGTCGGCTTCGCGGCGGGCGCCACGCTGGCGTCGGTGCAAGAGCACCTCGGCCGCATCCCGGGCGTGCGCCAGGTGCGCGCGACCGACGGCGCCAATCCCCTCGACGTCATCGTCGACGTGGACTCCGGCCGCGACGTGCGCGCCGACATGGCGGCGGCGGCGGCCAAGGCAGGTCTCGTGATCGTCGAGCTCGCGGCCCAGCGCCCCGACCTCTACGCCATTTTCCGCGAGCTCACCGAGGGTGTGCCCGCGACCATCGGTTCCCACTCGGCCAAGAGCGCGCTCGCGCCCGCGGACGACGAGGACGACGAAGAAGAAGACGACGACGACGCCGAGGACGAGTGATGGCGACCCAAACCCAGACCCGGCTCACCTACGAGAACCTGCTCACCATCGCGGGACGGCAGTTCCGCAGCTACTTCAACGGCCCCGTCGCGTACATCGTGATCTGCATCGTGCTGATCGCGCTGGGCGCGTTCTTCTGGACGCCGTTCTTCCTGATGAACCACGCGTCGGTGCGCGAGATGTTCCGCCTGCTGGGCATCATCCTCGCGTTCGCGGTGCCCGCCATCAGCATGGGCCTGCTCGCCGAGGAGCGACGCAGCGGCACCATCGAGCTCCTGATCACCATGCCCGTGCGCGAGGCTGAGGTGATCTTCGGCAAGTTCCTCGCCGGCCTGGGGCTCGTCGCGGTGCTGCTCGCCTGCACGTTCCCCTATCCGATCTCGGTCTCGATGCTGGGCAACCTCGACTGGGGTCCCGTGCTCACCGGTTACCTGGGGCTCTTCCTCCAGGCGGCAGCGATGGTCGCCATCGGCCTCATGTGCTCGGCCTTCACCGAGAACCAGCTGGTCGCGTTCTTCGTGGCGCTCGCGTTCTGCGTGCCGCTCGCGTGGCTCTTCGGCGCGTTCCTCCCCTTCGTCCCCGTGGGCGCGGCGACGGACGTCGTCACCTTCCTCTCCTTCGACGCGCACTACGACAGCATGGCCCGCGGGGTCATCGACACGCGCGACGTCATCTACTTCGTGTCCGTCGCGGGCTTGGCCCTGATGGTCGCGTTCCGGGCTCTCGAGAGCCGGCGGTGGAGCTGAGCCATGGCGAACGACAACAACAAGCGCCAAGGCGCCAAGAGCGCGAGCAAGCCGGCGAGCAAGGCCGAGACCAAGCCGGCGAGCAAGCCCGCGGCGAGCGGACAGCAGGGGGGCACCCCCGCCGGTCGCCAGCAGGCCGAGTCGATCGGCTTCCTGCTGATGGCCGCCGGCATCCTGATCGCGCTCAACGTGCTCGGGTACTTCCTCTCCTTCCGGATCGACGCGACCCGCAACCGCGCGTACTCGCTGGCCGACGGCTCGCGCCGCGTGGTCTCCGAGCTCGATGAGACCCTCACCGTCACCGCGTACTTCAGCGCGGATCTGCCGGCGCCGTTCAACGCGACCGAGGTCTACGTCCGCAACCTCCTCGAAGAGTACGAGGCGGCCTCGGGCGGCCACATGGTCGTGCGCTTCGTGTCGCCCGACGAGGACGATGAGCGCGAGGAGGCCGAGGCCGCCGGCATCCAGCGCGTGGCGCACCAGCACATCGAGAACGACTCGGTGAGCGTGGTCGAGGGCTACCGCGGCATCGTCTTCGAGTACCTCGGCAACCGCGAGACCATCGCGGTGATCCAGCCGGACACCGAGGGCCTCGAGTACTCGATCACCACCACGATCCGCGAGCTGACCGGCGAGGACATGCCCATCGGCGTGCTCACCGGCCACGAGGGGCCCACCCCGAGCGAGGGGCTGCAGGCCCTGTCGCGCATGCTCGGCAGCTACGAGCTGCGCGAGGTCAGCGCGACCGAGGCGATCGATCCCGAGCTGCGCGCGCTGCTCATCATCGAGCCGACCACCGAGATCACCGACGCCGAGCTGCGCAACATCGACAGCTTCGTGATGGGCGGCGGCTCGCTCGGCATCTTCGGCGGCGCGATGCACGTCGACATCTCGGGCGGCGCGGAGCTGAGCGGGGTCGCGACCAGCTCGAACCTGAACGCCCTGCTCGATCCGTGGGGCATCCACATGGGCGAGGGCATCGTCGCGGACGCCATGTGCGGGCGGATCCCGATGCCGACGATGGGTATCCGGATCCCCGTCCCGTTCCCGCCCGCCCCTCAGGTCACCTTCACCGAGGAGCAGGCCGAGCACCCCGCGCTCTTCCGCCTCACCAACACGACGCTCTTCTTCGTGTCGCCGATCGAGACCACCGAGGTCTTCCGCAACTTCGGCGACGGCGCGGTGACCCTGATGCGCAGCTCACAGCCGAGCGGGCGCGACCCCGGCAGCTGGCTCCTCGAGGGCGACAGCGTCAGCCTCCAGATTCGCCAGGGGAGTGAGTGGCTCGCGACTGTCCCCGGCGCCGATCCAGGCCCCTTCGCTCTCGCCGTGGCCCTCGAAGTCGGCACCGAGGACGACGAGGCGCGGCTGCCGAGCGCGTTCGGCGAGGGTGAGGCGACCGGTCCGGTGCGCATCATCGTGGCCGGCACCTCGAGCATGCTGCGCGACGAGTTCCTCGGACCGGTGGACGAGATCCCCGAGGCCGACCTCGCAGGCGCCATGGCGTTCCCGCTGAACGCGATCGACTGGCTCGCCCAGGACTCCGACATGATCGCGATCCGCGCCAAGACCATCGAGGAACCCTCGCTCGACGTGCCGCAATCGGTGACCGACAACTCGGATGAGATGTTGCGCGCACACAACGAGGGTGATGAGGAAGGCGTTGACGCGGCACGCGAGGAGCTCTCCGCAGCGGTCGACGCATGGGACGCGCGCAAGGGCCGCTTCCGCTGGGGCAACACGATCCTCGTCCCGATCCTGGTCGGGCTCTTCGGGGTGGTCCGTTGGCAGATGCGCCAGCGCAAGAAGGCAGCGCTCAAGATCTGAGAGGCGACGGATGGACTGGCAGAACAATCGTCTGTGGATCGGTGGCGTGGCGCTCCTCGTGCTGGGCGGCGCTGCGTTCTATGTCTCCTCGCGCAACACCGGCGACACGCCGGAGGACGAGATCACGGCGCCCCGGAACTTCCCCGAGGTCGACGACGAGGACATCACCGCGCTGGAGATCACCCGCCCCGACGAGGAGCCGGTGCGCCTCGAGCTGCGCGATGGGACGTGGATGGTGGTGAGCCCGCTCGAGGCCGCGGCCGATCAGGCGACCGTGACCACCGCGCTCGACAAGCTCGGTGAGCTCGAGGTGCAGGGCATCGCGGCGAACACCAGCACCCACCACGAGGACCTCGAGGTCGACACGGCGCACGGGGTGCACGTGGTGGCGAGCGGCGAAGGCGGTGAGCTGGCGAACCTGTGGATCGGCGCGACGCGCTCGGGCAACACGATGGTGCGCGTCGAGGGCGAGGATCAGGTCGTCACCGTGCGCGGCTCGATCAAGTTCGCGTTCAACAAGGCGCTCCGCGAGTGGCGCGATCGCGGCATCCTCGATCTCGAGGGCGACGACGTCGTCGCGATGAGCTGGCAGGGCCCGAACGGGACCTTCCGCTTCACCCGCCCGATGGTCGCCGCGGAAGAGACCGAGGCCGAGGCCGAGGGTGACGGCGAAGAAGACGAGGAGCCCGCTGGGCCCACGTACGGTGAGTGGCAGATCGAGGAGGTCTCGTACTTCCCGGCCGCCGAGCCCGACGCGGGCGTCCCTGCGAACGCGGTCGCCCTCACCACGATCGAGAACTTCGCGCCGAGCCGGGTGCGCTCGATGGTGACGACCTTGGCGCGGATGCGCGCGAGCGACTTCGGCGAGGTGACCTCGATGGACGCCGAGCTGAACGACAGCTCGCCCAGCGTGACCCTGACCATGCGCGACGGCACGAGCGTGACGGTGCGCCTGGGCGCCGCGCGCGGCGACGACGGCGAGCACTACGCCCAGCGCGCAGGCAACGAGACCATCTTCGTGATCTCGCGTCATCTCTCCGACCGCATCTCGCCGACCGCGGCCTCGTTCCAGCAGACCGCGGCCGCCGCCGAGGCGCCGCCCGAGATGCCCCCGGGCATGCCGCCGGGCGGCCTCGAGGGCCTCCCTCCCGACGTGATGCGCGAGCTCGAGCGCGCCATGGCGGGCGCCGGCGGCGGCCACCCGTAGGCTCCTAGGCCGCTCGGCCTTCTCTTGCGCTGCGCTCGGCTTCCGCTGCGCTCGGCCTTCTCGCTGCGCGGGGCTTCGCTGCGCTCGGCTTCCGCTGCGCTCGGCTTCCGCTGCGCTCGGCCTCTTCGCTGCGCTGGCCTTCGCTGCCGCTGGGCTTCGTCGCTGCGCGCTGGCCGTGTGAAAACCAGTCCGCTGCGCGGGGCGAGTAATTGTCGCGCGGTGGATGGGGAGGTCGCGGAGGCGGGGCCGGGGTGGGGGCTCCTCCCTCGGTCAGCATCGGAACTCGAACACCCTTGCTCGAGCTTCGCTACCTCGTAGGTCGTTCCGACGCGTTCTACTCGGAACCCCCACCCCGGCCCCTTGCTGCACGGTCTCGACGGAGCACCGCGCCTGGGAGGAGAAGTAGTGAGAGATCAGGTGGCGGTTGGGCGAGCACTGCTCATCGAGTGGGTGGCTGCTGGACGCGACCGTCGTGAACGTGATCGTGATCGTGGTCGTTCGTGGTCGTGGTCGTGAACGGTCGTTTCCCTCTTCGGTCGGACAGCTCTCATGCGCGACTGTTGGAACGTGAACGAGGGTCATGAACGACAGCCCGGGTCCGGCGTAGGGGCTCGGCAGGCTGCGCGCGGCGCAGCGGAAGCAAGCGCAGCGAAGAGGCCCAGCGCAGCGGAAGCAAGCGCAGCGAAGAGGCCCAGCGCAGCCAAGAAGCGAAGGCAAGCGCAGCGAAGAGGCCCGGCGCAGCCAAGAAGCGAAGGCAAGCGCAGCGAGAAGGCCGAGCGCAGCGACAAAGAGGTCCAGCGGCCCAGGAGCTTTGCCGCTAAGCTCGCCGCCGTGACCGATCCCAAGGATGACGTCGTGCTCGAAGGCGAGCCGGTGATCGAAGGCAGCACGCTGAGCCGCCAAGGGCCGCCGCTCGCGCTCGCGCGCCCGGCGACCAGCGGCGCGGTGGTGTACGCCACCGCCGCGGGCGTGCTCTCGGCGGTGCCGGTGCCGTTCTTGGACGGGATGCTCGCGGGGGTCGCGCGCGGCTCCGCGGTCCGGCGGGTCGCTTCGCGTCGCGGCGTGCGCGTGACGCGCGGGGCGCGCGCCGTGCTCTCGCAGGTCGGGCTCACCCGGCACACGGGCACCGGCAGTGCGCGCCTGCTCCGCGCCGCGCTCTCGCGCGCGCTCGCGCCGATCCGCATCGCCTCGCGCCTCGAGAGCGGGGTCGCCTCCTTCTTCACGGTCGTCTTGCTCGAGCACTACCTGCGCACCTCCGATCGCAAGCCCGGCATGCCCATCGACGAGCTCGAGGCCGAGCGGCTGCGCCGCGCGATGGAGGCCGCGCTCGCCGAGTCGGGGCTCGAGGCGCTGCGCAGCGTGCCGCTCGGCGTGCTCGATCTCGCCGCGAAGTCCGCACGCGCAGCGATCGGCGTCGACGTCGAAGATCGGGGACCGGTCGAGCGCCTCGTCGACGGCATGCTCGACGGCCTCGCCGACGCGCCGTCGGACGTGATCGATCGGCTCACCGAGCTCTTCGACGCCGCGCTCGTGCGCGACGCCTGAGCCACCAGAGGATCCAGCGATGAGTGCGGTGGACAAATCGCGCAGCGCCCCCGACGCGCGGCGCATCGTGGTGAAGATCGGCAGCCGATCGCTGGTGGCTGCGCCCGGGCGCTTCGCGGCGATCGGCGCGCAGCTGGCCGCGCTGCGGGCCGAAGGCAAGAAGGTGATCGTCGTCAGCTCGGGCGCGATCGCGCTGGGCCGAGGACGGCTCGGCTTCGACAAGCGCCCGACGGACATCGCGACGCTGCAGGCCTGCGCTGCGGTGGGGCAGAGCTCGCTGATGCGCGCGTGGGAGGAGGCGCTCGCGCCGCACGGGCTGCCCGTCGCGCAGATCCTGCTGACCCACGCCGACCTCGCCGATCGCGAGCGCTGGCGCAACGGCCGCGCCGCGATCGACGCGCTGCTCGAGCTCGGCTGTGTGCCGATCATCAACGAGAACGACACGGTCGCGGTCGAGGAGATCAAGTTCGGCGACAACGATCAGCTGGCCGCGATGGTCGCGACGCTCTCGGGCGCCGATCTCTTGGTGCTCCTCACCGACGTCGAGGGCTTGCTCGATCGCCAGGGGCAGCGGGTCTCGGCGGTGAGCGACATGGCCGAGGCGCGCGCGCTGGTGAAGAAGGCCGGCGACGACGTGGGCAGCGGCGGGATGGACAGCAAGCTCGACGCGGCCCACCGCGCGACCCGGCGAGGCATCCCCGCGGTGATCGCCGACGCGCGCGACGAGACGACGCTGCCGGCGGTGCTGCGTGGCGACGACGTGGGCACGCTCTTTCTTCCGCACGGGACCAAGCTCGCGAGCCGCAAGCACTGGATCGCGTACACGCTGCGGCCCCGCGGCGTCATCACGGTGGACGCGGGCGCGGCGGCCGCCCTGAAGACCGGCAAGAGCCTCCTGCCGAGGGGCGTGACCGCAGCGCGCGGAGACTTCGCGGCGGGCGACGCGATCACGATCGAGGGGCCGGATGGCGCCGAGGTGGGACGCGGTCTGTCGCGCTACGAGCTGCGCCACGTGACCGCGCTGATCGGCGCGAGCACCAAGGACATCGAAGCGCGCCTGGGCTTCCACGGCGGAGACGAGATCGTGCATCGCGACGATCTGGTCACGGGCTGAGAGCGCTCCGCAGCTACCTGCAGCAACGGCCGTGTTGGGGCTCCGCGTAGAACGCCATGGACCGGTGCGCGCGAGAGCGGGCCGTTCACGCTCACGGGTGGAGAGACTCAGAGCGGGCACGGGCTCGGGCGCGGGCACGGGCGCGGGTCTGCAGGATGACCGTACCCGGGCAGTCGTTCATGAGAGCGCTCTCCGGCCGAAGAATAGAAAGACCGTTCACGACCACGACCACGTTCAAGTTCACGTTCACGACGCTCGCGTCCAGACGCGAGCTGCTCGACGAGCAGTGCTCGCCCGATCGCCACCTGATCTCTCACTTCCTTCTCCTCAAGCGCGGTGCTCCGCAGAGACCGTGCAGCAAGGGGCCGTGGTGGGGCACCGAGTAGAACGCCATGGACCGGTGCGCGAGAGCGGGCCGTTCACGCTCACGTTTAGATTGCGGGCGCGGGCTCGGGCACGGGCTCGGGCGCGGGTCTGCAGGATGACGGTACGCGGAGGGGCCGGCGTGGGGGCTCGGCGCAGCGAGCACGGCTCGTG
>CAYZQM010000262.1:3489-9149 GCA_964480175.1 uncultured Sandaracinaceae bacterium | reverse complement strand
TTCTCCGTGCTTGTTTCAGGGCTCACGCCGCGTCGTCTGGTAGTGTGCTCGCCCCAACTCCCTGGAGGTCTCTGATGGCTCGGTTCGGTCTCGTTGTTCTCGGTGCGGTGATGCTCGGTGCGTGTGGCGGCGGCGCCAGCTCGGGTGGTGGTGGCGGTGGCGGCACCTCCGGTGGCGAGTCGTCGTACGCCGGCCCGGTGACCTCGACGGACGCCGCGCACGGGGAGACCCGGTACAACGCCGCGTGCGCCTCCTGCCACAACAGCGGCGCGCCCGTGCTCGCCAACCTCGGCTGGACACCCGAGCGCATGCGCCAGCAGATCCGCGAAGGCGGCGGCGGCATGCCCGCGATCCGCGAGTCGCGCCTGAGCGCGGCCGACATGGAAGATCTCCTCGCGTACCTGGTCTCGATCGGTGGCGTCACGCCCTGACGACGCCGCGCGCCGCGTCGCGGTGATCGGTGCCGGCTCCTCCGGCATCGCCGCCGCGCGCGCGCTGCGCCTCGCGAAGATCCCCTTCGACTGCTTCGAGGTCTCCGATCGGATCGGCGGCAACTGGGTCTTCCGCAACAAGAACCAGATGTCGGCCTGCTACCGAGGCCTCTACATCAACACGAGCCGGACCCGGATGGAGTACCCCGAGTACCCGATGCCGGCCGACTACCCGGACTTCCCGCATCACACCCAGATCGCGGCGTACTTCGAGCGCTACGTCGATCACTTCCAGTTCCGCGACGCGATCCGCTTCGAGACGCGGGTCACCAGCGTTCGTCGGGCGCACGACGGCTTCATCGTCGAGCACCAGCCCGCGTTCGAGCCCGACGCGCCCAAGACGAGCGCGCGCTACGCGGCCGTCTTGGTCGCGAGCGGCCACCACTGGGATCCGCGCTGGCCCGAGCCCGCGTTCCCCGGCACGTTCGCGGGCCACACCATGCACGCGCACGCGTACGAAGACGCGTCGTCGTTCGCCGGCAAGCGGGTGCTGGTGCTCGGGATGGGCAACAGCGCGATGGACATCGCCGTCGAGGCCTCGTACGCGGCCGAGCGCACCGTGCTCTGCTCACGCCGCGGCGCCTGGGTGATCCCGAAGTACATGTTCGGTCGGCCGCTCGACACGATCCTCACCAGCGCGCGCGTGCCCTACCGGGTGCGTCGCCGCATCGGCGAGGCGCTGATCGCGAGCACCGTCGGATCGATGACCCGCTACGGACTACCCGAGCCCGATCACCGCCTGGGCTCGGCGCACCCGACCATCAGCGGACGCATCCTCGATCGCCTGGGGCACGGCGCGATTGGGTATCGACCCAACATCGCGCGCTTCGACGGGCACACCGTGCACTTCGTCGACGGCAGCACGGACGACTTCGACGTCGTCGTCTACTGCACCGGCTACAAGGTGACGTTCCCGTTCTTCGATCACGCGTTCGTCGCCGCCGACGGCAACGATCTGCCGCTCTTTCGGCGCGTCTTTCACCCCGACGTCCCGGGTCTGGCGTTCATCGGTCTGCTCCAGCCGCTCGGCGCGATCATGCCGCTCGCCTCGGCCCAGTCCGAGTGGGTGGTCGACTACCTCGAGGGCCGCTACGCGCTGCCCGATCCCGCCGCCATGCGGGCCGACATGGACGCCGAGCGCGCCGCGATGTTCGAGCGCTACGTGGCCTCGCCCCGCCACACGATGCAGGTCGACTACGACGACTACCTGCTCGATCTGTCGAGCGAGCGCGCACGCGGGGCGCGCCGAGCGCTTCAGAGATCGGCGTAGGCCACGCGCGTCAGCTCGACCGATCGATCCCAGAGCGCTCGCGCCATCGCGTCGTCCTCGGCGCGCTTGGCCGGATGCACCAAGATCGCGGGGCCTCCGATCTCGAAGGGGCCGCCCGGACCGAAGTAATCGCCGTTCTTGGCCTCGGGATCGAGCGCGGCGCGGAGCGTCGGCAGGGCCCCGGACGCAGCCGTCTGCGCCATCAGCGAATTGCCGAAGCGCATGAAGAGGCCGTCCATCTTGCTGCCGCCCTCCATCGCGGCGCCTTTGCCTTGGAGGCTCGTCGCCGAGTAGCCGGGATGCGCGGCCGTGGTGATCAGTCCTGCGCGCGCCTCCCGCAGCCGCCGGGCGAGCTCGCGGGTGAACAGCAGGTTCGCCAGCTTGCTCTGGTTGTAGGCGCGCCAGCGATCGTAGCGGCGCTCGGACATGAGGTTCGTCAGGTCGATCCGCCCCAGGCGGTGCATGTGGCTCGACACGTTCACCACCCGCGCGCCCTCGGTGCGGCGCAAGAGCGGCAAGAGGCGGCCGGTCAGCGCGAAGTGCCCGAGGTGGTTCACCCCGAGCTGCATCTCGAAGCCGTCCTCCGTCTTGCCGAAGGGCAGGGCCATCAGCCCCGCGTTGTTCAGCAAGCCATCGAGGCGATCGATCTTATCGCCGAGCTCCTTCGCGAAGCGCTCGATGCTGGCGAGGCTCGCGAGATCGAGCGCCATCGCCTCCACGTGGCCATCCGGCGCCGTTCGCTGGATCGCCTCGACCGCAGCGCGCGCCTTGCCTTCGTTGCGGCAGGCGAGGATCACCCGCGCCCTGTGCTCGGCGAGCATGCGCGCGGCCTCCCAGCCGATCCCGCTGTTGCCGCCGGTGACGACGAAGACTCGATCGGTGCAGTGGGGCAGATCCCCGGAGGTCCAGCCGCTCATGCGGCGACGATACCAGCGGCGGGTCAGCGACCGAAGAGGTCGGGATCGAGGGGCTGCGCGCCCATGTCCCCCGCGGCGTTCACGAAGGCCTCGAGCTCCTGCGCGAAGAGCGCCGCGCCCAGGCCCGACGCGGGCCGCTCGGGCTTGGGCTCGGTGGCCAGGTGCAGGTTGACGAGGAGCGAGACGTCGCGGTGCGACACCTCCCGATCGACCGACCGCACCGCGGCCGCCAAGTCGTCCGCGAGCGCCTTGGCGGTCGGGGTGCGCGCTGCGGGATCGCGCGCCAGCGCGCGCATGACGACGCGGTCCACCTCGCTCGGCACCTTGCGGTTCACCGACGAGGGGAGGGGCACCTGGCACTGCGCCACCGCGCGCACGGTGCCTGCGTCGTCGCTCCCCTGAAAGAGCCGTCGCCCAGCGAGCATCTCCCACAACACGATCCCGACCGCGAAGATGTCGATCGAAGGCGACGCGGGCTTCTGATCGATGATCTCGGGCGCGAGGTACCCGAGCTTGCCGCCGAGCATCCCCGCGCCGAGCTGGGTGTGATGCACGCTCGCGTCGGCGAGGCCGAAGTCGGTCAGCTTCACGGCGCCGTGCTTGCCCAGCAGCAGGTTGTGGGGCGAGACGTCGCGGTGGATGATCCCGAGCCTGCGACCCTCCGCGTCGACTGCCTCGTGGGCGTACGCGAGCGCTTGGGCCAGCTCGCGACCGACGTGCAGCGCGGAGGCGACCGGCATCGGCGCGCCGCGCGCGTGGGCCCGCTCCAGCAGGCTCTTGAGCGACGTCCCTTCGACGAGCTCCATGATCATGATGAACGTCCCGCCGATGTCGCGCGCGTCGTAGACCCGCACGATGTTCGCGTGACGCAGGAGCATCCCGAGCCGGGCCTCGTCCTCGAACATCGACCGGTAGAGCTGGTCGCTCTCGAGCTGCGGCAGCACGCGCTTGATCGCGACGAGGTGCTTGTCGCCCGCCTCGAACACGGCGTCGGCCTTCCACACCTCGGCCATCCCACCGCGGGCGATGAGGCCGACGGGGGTGTACCGCGTGGGCGCTCGCCTCAAGCGCGTGGAGATGCGCGATGCGTCGCCCATGAGGGGACAGAGCGTGGCGGATGCGGGCAGGTGGGTCAACGTCCAGCGCGCGCCGATCGCTGGCGCATACGCCGGCCCGCCCGTACGTTCGCGCCCCCGAGCCATGGCCCAACACGACGATCTCTCCGAAGCCCGCCGTCAGAAGGCGCGCGCGCTGAGCGAGCACGGCACCCAAGCGTTCCCCAACACGTTCCGCACGGAGACCGCGCGCCACGACGCGCGCAACGCGCTCTTCGCTGCGATCGCATCCGCGCGCGCGGACGAGGCCCGTCTGAACGCCGTGCCTCAGGAGGCCGAGCTCACCGGTTCCGAGGCGAACTACGCCCTCTACGGCCGGGTCGTCGCCAAGCGCGGACCGTTCTTGGTGATCCGCACGCCGCTGGGCGACGCGCAGACGCTGGTGCGCAACAAGGCCGGCAAGAACGGTGAGGCAGCGCTCCCCGATCAGGACGCCGCGCAGCTCGAGCTCTTGGACCTCGCCGATCACGTCGCCGTCGAGGGACCGCTGGTCCGCACCATGAAGGGCGATCTCGCGGTCCGCGCGCTGCACTACCAGCACCTCGGCAAGGCGCTCTTGCCGCCGCCCGAGAAGTGGCACGGCCTGACCGACGTCGAGAAGCGCTACCGCGAGCGCTACGTGGATCTCTTCGCGAACCCGGAGGTCGCGCAGGTCTTCCGCGCGCGGGCGCAGGTGGTGAAGGAGATCCGTGCGTTCCTCGACGAGCGCGAGTTCCTCGAGGTGGAGACGCCGCTCTTGCACACGGTGCGCGGCGGCGCGACGGCCAAGCCGTTCACCACGCACCACAACGTGCTCGACATGGATCTGTACCTCCGCATCGCGCCGGAGCTCTACCTCAAGCGCCTGATCGTCGGCGGCCTCGAGCGGGTCTATGAGATCGGCCGCTGCTTCCGCAACGAGGGCGTGAGCACCCGCCACAACCCCGAGTTCACGATGCTCGAGTTCTACCAGGCGTACGCGACGTACGACGACCTGATGAACAGCGCCGAGACCATGCTTCGCCGGGTGGACGCGGCCCTGCGCGAGCGCTTCGATCGCCCGCTCCCGCACCTCGAGAGCTGCCACCGCTGGTGGAGCGAGCGCACCTTCACCCTCGAGTTCCCCTTCGCGCGGATCGATCTGCGCGAGTCGATCGCCGAGCGCTGCCAGAGCGGCAAGTCGCTGGGCCTGCCCGAGACCGCGTTCGATGGCGCCATCGACGCGCGCGTCGTTCGCGACGAGGCGGCGCTGAAGGCTGCGATCGACGCAGCCGCGCCCAAGCTTCCCTACGAGCACAAGAAGATGCTCGGCAAGTGCGAGCGCCACGGTGAGCGCCTCTTCGTGCTCTACGAGCTCTTGGTCGAGCCGCACCTCACGCAGCTCTACCGCGCGCCGGACGGCAGCCGCTCCCTGCCGGTCTTCGTCACCCGGCACCCGACCGAGGTCTCCCCGCTCGCGCGCAAGAACGACGCGGACCCCACCGTGACCGATCGCTTCGAGCTCTTCCTCGACGGCAAGGAGATCGCGAACGCGTTCTCGGAGCTCAACGATCCCGACGATCAGGAGCAGCGCTTCTTGGGCCAGCTCGAGCGTCAGGCGAGCGGCGACGAAGAGGCGATGGACATGGACGCCGACTACGTCCGCGCGCTCCGGCACGGCATGCCCTCGGCCGCAGGCTTCGGCCTCGGGATCGATCGCGTGGTGATGCTGCTCTGCGGTCAGCCCTCGATCCGTGACGTGCTCTTCTTCCCCGCGATGCGTCCCGAGCTCAGCCGCCCGGAGACGGACGGCGCCTTGTTCTTGGGTGGTTGCAAGATCATCCTCGACGAGAACCTGCAGGACATCGACTATATCAAGCAGTTTACCGATCTTCCCATCCTGATCCGG
>CAYZQM010000262.1:0-3479 GCA_964480175.1 uncultured Sandaracinaceae bacterium | reverse complement strand
GCGCGTGAAGACCGTCGCGCGGGTGACACGTCGAGGCCGCGACGGCGTCTTCATCGGCGCGGGCGTGCTCGTGGGCGCGGCCATCGTCGCCGCCGTGGGAGCCGCGCTCTCGCTGCCGATCCTCACCGGGGTCGGGATGCTCATGGCGCTCGGCGGCCTCGCGACGCTGCTCGCGAACGTCGTCGTGTCGCACGTCGACGGGCCCAAGGAGCTCCGCCTCGGCTGGCCCTCCGTCGTCCATCCGATCGGCGTGCTCCTTCACCTCGGGATGCTCGCCGCGCTCTGGCCCGTGCACGTGGTGCTGGAGGCCGCGTCGTTCGGCGAAGACGCGCCGAACGAGGCCGTGTGGATGACGCTGTTGTTCGCCTCGGGCGTCGTGGTGCTCGGCCTCGCCACGTTGCCGCTGCATCACCGGGCGCTGCGCCTGGCGACGGGCACCCACGGTCGGGCGCGGGTGCTGATCGGGACCAGCGCGAGCACGGTGCTCATCGTCTCCGAGCTCTGCATCGCGACGCTCGCGTTCCTCTCGCAGCGCGAGAGCGAGGCCTTCGCCCTGGACTCGCTCTTCGCCGAGAGCGGGCCGTTCTTGTGGCTCGACACGCTCATGACGATCAGCGCGAGCCAAGGGCTCGGGCCGCTGCTCTGGGTGGCCGAGGTCGCGTTCTGGGCAGGGCTCGCGACGCAGATCGTCGTGCTGCTCGCGTCCTGGTTCCTGATCCCTGAGCGCGCGCGTCGCACGTTCTTTCTGATCTTCGATGGGCTCGTGCTCTGCGCGTTCGTGTTCGCGCTCTGGACGCTGCCCTTCTCGCCGCCGGACGAGGGCTCGGCGGTGCCGGCGCTCGTCGCGCTCATCATCACCGCGCTCGCTGCCATCCGCGGGCTGATGCGCGCGCTGCCCCTGATCTTCGACGGCATCGAGCTCAGCGGCTTCCGCGCGCTGGTCGCCTCGCGCCTCCTCCGCGCGCGCAAGAGCGGCTTTCTCACGGTCATCGGCATGCTCTCGATCCTCGCGGTGAGCTTCTCGAGCTGCACCCTGACGACGACGCTGTCGGTGATGGGCGGCTTCCGCGACGATCTGCAGCAGAAGATCCTCGGCAACAGCGCGCACGTCGTCGTCGATCGCGAGTACGGCAGCTGGGATGGCTGGGATCCCGTGCTGACCCGCGTGCGCGCCGTCGAGGGCGTGGAGGGCGCGAGCCCGTACGCCGAGGGCGAGGTGATGATCTCGAGCGCCTCGAACCTCGGCGGCGCGGTGCTGCGCGGCATCGACCCCGAGACGATCGTCACCGATCTCCCGAACAACCTCCGTCACGGTCGCCTGGAGTACCTCTCACACCCGGACCGCTTGCTCGATCTGAGCCCGGAAGAGATGTCGGGCAGCCTGCTCGAGCGGATCGAGATCGCGCCGCGGGAGCGCGAGGAAGAGCCCGACGCGGCGCGCCCCGATGCCGGCGCGCGCGCCCGTCCCGACGCAGGGCCCCCCGAGCCGAGCGAGCGCGCGGGGCTGGCGCGGGAGATCGACGATCTACTCGCGAGCATCGATCGCGAGCTCGGCGAGGGCCCGGTGAGCGCGCCGCTGCCCGAGCCCGCGCCCGAAGTCCCGATCGGCGATCGCGAGCGCAGCGCTCGCATCGACGAGCTCGGCGAGTTCCTGCTGCCCGAGGCCCCCGAAGAGCGACGCGCCCGTGAGCGCGCCTTGGACCTCCTGCCCGGCTTGATCGTCGGCGCCGAGCTCGCGCGCAGCCTCCGCCTTCACGTGGGCGACGAGGTCAACGTCGTGTCGCCGAACGGCGAGCTCGGACCGACCGGGCCCATGCCTCGCAGCCGCCCCTTCCGCGTCGCCGGCATCTTCTACAGCGGCATGTTCGAGTACGACATGCAGGTCGCGTACACCGACCTGGCCACCGCGCAGCGCTTCTTGGGCCTCGGCAGCGCGATCACCGGGATCCAGGTGCGGGTCGACGACTGGGAGCGCGCCGAAGATCGCGCGACCGCGATCGCCGAGGTGATCGGTCGCAGCGAGGTGCGCGTGCGCTCGTGGCAAGAGGTGAACCGCAACCTCTTCGGCGCGCTTCAGCTCGAGAAGCTCGCGATGTTCATCATGCTCTTGCTCGCGATCTTGGTCGCCAGCTTCTGCGTGGTCGGCGCGCTGATGCTGATGGTGCAAGAGAAGGGGCGCGAGGTCGGCATCCTGAAGGCGATGGGCGCGGAGGATCGCCAGATCGTAGGCGTCTTCTTGGTGCAGGGCCTGTTGATCGGCCTCTTGGGCGCCATCAGCGGCTGCGGTCTCGGCTACCTGGTGTGTTTCGCCGCCGAGCACTTCGGCATCGCGATGGATCCCGAGGTCTACTACATCGATCGTCTCCCGGTGCACGTGGAGCCGGCGGACTTCGTGATGGTCGGCGTCTCGTCGGTGCTCGTCTGTCTGCTCGCGACCGTCTACCCCGCGGTGCTGGGGAGCCGCCTCCGACCCGTCGACGCCCTCCGCCAGGGCTGACGTCAGCCCGAGAGCACGTTCTCGTAGACCTCGAGCTCGAACGTGCCGTCGCGCAGCGCCGTGGCGGCGACGACGTCCATGCGCACGGCGCGCCCTCGTGCGCCGTTCGCATGCAGCCACCCCGCCGCGGCCTGCCGCATGTGCTTGGCCTTGTCGCCCCGGATCGTCATCGCGGGATGCACCATCCCACCTGCGCGCCGCGATCGAACCTCGACGAACACGAGCAGGCCGGCGCGCCCGACGATCAGATCGATCTCCAGGCGTCCGACGCGGACGTTGCGATCGAGCACGGAAAAGCCGCGACCCTCGTAGAGAGCCGCGGCTGCATCCTCCGCACGATCACCGAGTCGGTGGCGCGGATCCGTCTTCACCCGAGCGAGCTCAGGGGCAGCGGTTGGTGGTCAGGTCGCACACGTCGCGGGTGCAGTTGCTCTCGTAGGTGTCCGAGCAGTAGTCGGGGTCGGCCTCGTGCGGCACACAGAAGCCCTCGACCGAGCAGTTGTACCCGTCGCCGCAGCTGCAGGTCGGCAGGTTGGGCTGCGTCGCGTCGGGGCGGCAGCGGCAGCTGCAGAAGACGCGGTTGATGCTCGTCGGGCCCAGCTCCATCCCCGGGATCAGCGGGTTGACGTCGTCGACGCAGCCGGTCGCGGGATCCGGGCAGCCCTCGCTCAGCAGGTTCTCGGGATCGCCGGTGAGGTGATAGACGAGGCAGGTCCGGGTGCGGCACTGCACCGCGCTGCTCTCGACGTAGACCTCGTTCGGAGTGAAGCCGTTGATCGGCACGGCCTCGGGGACGCAGGGATCGCCCACGCCGCTGGCCGCGCATCCGCCCCCGAGCAGGACAAAACCCACCAGGGCGAGACCGGCCATCGCCTGTGCCTTCGAACTCGTGCGCCGCATTCCCGACTCCTCTTCACCGTGTTTCGACGGCTGCACCGTGTTCCGACGGTTTCACCGTGTTCCGACGTCCCCGCGATCGGCG
>CAYZQM010000261.1:0-9223 GCA_964480175.1 uncultured Sandaracinaceae bacterium | reverse complement strand
AAAGATCTCAGCCGAGAAGGCAGCCATGTAGAAGGTGAGGCCCATGCCCGCCGCTTCGTCGCTCCAGAAGGGAATCGTGAGGCCCGCGGCGTAGGTGAACTCGTGGCTCACGACGAGCTGGTTCGGGCCCGCGGGGCCGAGGCGGCCCTCGTCGGTCACGCGGAAGCGCCCGCCGGCGTTCAAGGTCAGGCGCCAGCCGCCGCCGAAGCGGAACTCACCGAGCAGCTCGGGAGTCATCGTGGTGCCGCGCTCGCCGGTGTACGCCTGGTCTTGGCGGGCCCAGGTGCTGAGCGGCAGCGTCACGTCCAACTGCAGCGCGAGGGCGAAGAGATCCTCGCGCTCGCCGAAGAGGCGCACGCGACCACCGACGCGCATGTCGCCCACGCCCGCGCCATCCGCGTTGCGGTAGTTGGGATCGAGCATCGCGACGTCGGCGCCCGACATCACGAAGTTGGTCGGCATCAAGCCCACCCAGAGCACGACGCGATCGAAGAGACCCAACGAGACGTTGGCCGCGAGATCGAGGTTGTGCTCGACGACCGACGCGCGCTCGGTGGCGCCCATGCCGAGCGTGCCCTCGTACACGAGCGCGTTGAGGTTGTAGTCGAGGTCCAAGCGCACGCCGAGCCGCAGGTGACCGCGATCGTCGGGGCGGCTCACCGAGAAGCCGTCTTCTCCGGTCTCGCCCATGCGGTAGTGGTTGAGCTGCAGCGCCTGCGCACCCGCCGTCGACGGCGCGATGGCGCTCACAGCGACGGTCCCGAGTGCGAGCGAACAGAGCGCGAGTACGAGACTCGGCGTTTTACGCATTGAAGTTCTCCAGATCATGAAAGTGCTCCTGAGTGGCGGCCGACCCTATCAGACGGCCACGCCGTGGCCAACGAGTGGTCCGAACGTCCCGCGGGACGCCTCAGCAAGCGTCGGACCAAGACGGATCCCGCCAGAACTCGGAAGGGGCCGTTGCGGGCCACAACCCACAACTTGAGGGCCTTGCCCCGCAACGCCCTCGGTCCATGCCCCACAGGACGCGAGGCGCGCGTTGGCGCGGTGGCTGCACTGAGGCGCGCGTGCGCTCGTACAGCAGAGACGAACCAGGGGTGACATGACACCCCGACTCCGCTCGCCGTCAGCGCAGGTTGTGGCGCTTCACCAGCTCCCACAGATGGGAACGATCCATGTCGGCGAGGCGCGCGGCCTGGGAGACGTTGTCGCTCGCGCGATCCAAGAGCGCCTTGAGAAACGCGACCTCGAAGTCGGCGAGCACCCGGCCTCGCGCGTCCTTGTACGGGAGCTCGAGCAGCGAGAGGAGGTCGATCGACGGGCCGCCCGGGGTGCCCGCCGGGGGGCGGATGGAGTCGCGCGACGAGCGGAGGGCAGGGGTCTCTCCCATCGCGAGCGTCGCCTCCACCACGTTGCGCAGCTCGCGGACGTTGCCGGGCCAGTCGTGGCGCCGGAGGCTGTGGAGCGTCGCGGCGGGGAAGAGCGCGTCGATGCCCTTGCGGTGTCCTGCCTCGCGGCAGAAGTGCTCGATGAGCAGCGGGATGTCCTCGATGCGATCCCGCAGCGCCGGGATCTCGAGCGCGACCACCGCGAGCCGGTAGAAGAGATCGAGCCGGAAGCGACCCGAGTTGACGTCGGCGTAGAGGTCGCGGTGCGTCGCGCACACGACGCGGACATCGACGCTGATCTCGTCGCGCCCGCCGAGGCGTCGGAAGCGCTTTCGCTCCAGCGCGCCGAGCAAGGTCGGCTGCAGCGACTCGGGCAGCTCCCCGATCTCGTCGAGGAAGAGCGTGCCGCCATTCGCTCGCTCGAACGCGCCCTCGTGCCGGCGATCGGCGCCCGTGAAAGCGCCCTTCTCGTGTCCGAAGAGCTCGCTGGCGACCAGCGTCGGCGAGAGCGACGCGCAGTCGACCGTGACGAAGGGCTTGGCGGCGCGCGGCCCCAGATCGTGGAGCGCCCGCGCGATGCCTTCTTTCCCCGTGCCCGACTCGCCGCGGAGCAGCACCGGCACCTCGGCCTGGGCTGCGCGCTTCATCTGGGCGAAGAGCCGGCGCATGCCGGGCGTGCCGGCGCGCAGGCCGGCGAGCTCGTCACCGGCGAAGAGCTCGACCTCGACGTCCTGCGCGTCGCCGACGCGCACCTTCGTCTCCCCGAGGGTGAGCACGGTCCCCGCCGGCACGTGGCCCCGCTCGATCGAGAGATCGCCGACGAGCGTCCCGTTGGTGGAGCGCTTGTCTTCGACGAAGAGCCCCGACTCCGTGCGGCTGATGACGACGTGAAAGCGCGAGACCGTGGGATCGGTGAGCTTGAGCTCGTTGCCGTCCGCGACGCCGATGCGGACCTGATCGTGATCGTTCGTCGTGGAGCGACCGGCGTCGGGCCCCTCGAGGACTTCGGCTCGCAGCGCGCGCACGGGGATGCGCTCGCGCGTGGGGAGATCGACGGTAAACGCGCTGCGGTCGCTCATGGTGAGGAGGGCGGAGTATCCTCCGCGCGCCGCAGTTGTAAACCCAGGTCTTTTCATTCGGCCGCGGCGAGCACTCCATGACCGCCGTCTCGTTTCCCCTCGCCCGCAAGCTCTCTCTCTCGCTCGGGTTGCTCGCGGTGACACCCCTGATCGCGACGGGGTGGTACGTGGTGGACGTGAATCGTCGCGCCGTGCGCGAGCTGAACCAGCACCTGCATGGCGCGGTGTCGGACGAGCTGGCGCGCACGATCGACGAGGCGCTCGTCGACGCCGAGGACGCGCTCGACGACTTGGGTCGCATTCTCACCGACGCCTCGCTCGACCCGCTGCTCACCGAGCGACTGGTGCTCCATCGGATCGCGTCCGACAGCGCCATCGACCACGTGAGTGTGTACCGGGCCGACGGCTCGCTGGTGGCGGCGCTCGCGGAGTCGGGGGCTGCGACGGACGCCGCGTCGCGTCCCCCCGAGTCGCTCGAGCGCACGCTGATGGAGCGCGCCGAGTCGCGCGATGCAGCGGCCGCTGGGGTGCGCGCGACGGATCTCGGTCCCGGCCTCTTGATCGTCGTCCCACTCCGGGCGGAGAGCGCCGAGGAGGTGACGGGCTACGTCGCTTCTGTCGTCGTGCTCGACACGCTGGCGGAGCGGATCGGGGATCTTCGCGAGCGCCACTTCCCGTCCGTGCCCGACGCGCTCTTGGTGACCGACGATCACGGCGCGGTGCTCGCGGCGTCGGATCCCGCGGCCCTTCTGGGCCGCCCCGCGATCTTCGACGCGACGGCGCCCGAAGCCGAGGCCGCTTGGTCGGGTCGCTTCACCGACGCGAGCGGTCGCGAGTGCCTCGGTGAGGTGCGCCACCTGCCGGGGCGCCCGCTGCGCGTGGTGGTCCAAGTGCCCATCGAGATCGCGTTCGCGTCGCTGTCGGCGATGCAGTGGGCGGTCGCGCTCGCGGTGCTGCTCGCGGCGGCGCTCGCCGTCGTCCTCGGCGTCGTGGTCGCGCGGGGGCTGACGCGACCGATCAACACGCTCGTCGCGCTCGCGCAGGACCTCGGCGCGCGCCGCTGGGATCGCGAGGTCCGCGTCGAGAGCAACGACGAGCTCGCGCTCTTGGGCGCGGCGATGACCGGCGCGGCGCGCGACCTGAAGTCGAGCGAAGCGCGCATCGAGAAGGAGATCGCGATCCGCACCGATCTCGGGCGCTACGTGCCCAAGGAGGTGGTGGAGCGCGTGGTGAGCCGCGAGCAGGACATGGGCTTGGGCGGCGTGCGGCGCGACATCACCGTGGTCTTCGCGGACGTCGTCGGCTTCACCCCGCTCACCACCCGCATGAAGCCCGAGGACACGGTCGCGCTCCTCAACGAGCTCTTCACGATCCTCACCGAGATCGTCTTTCGCCACGGCGGCACGGTCGACAAGTTCATCGGCGACTCGGTCATGGCGATCTTCGGTGCGCCCTCGCCCCAGGACGATCACGCCGAGCGCGCGCTGCGCACGGCCGAGGACATGCTGCGCTTCCTCGAGACGGGCAACGCGGCGTGGGAAGAGCGCTACGGCGTGCGCATCCAGCTGGCGATCGGGGTGAACACCGGGTCGGCGGTCGTGGGCAACATCGGATCGGAGTCGCGCATCGAGTACACCGCGATCGGAGACACGGTGAACGTCGCCGCGCGGCTCGAGGCGATCGCGCGGCCTCAGCAGATCCTCATCACCCAGGCGACCAAGGACGCCGCGGGCGATGGCTTCGAGTACTTCGACGGCGGTGAGCACGAGCTGCCGGGGCGAGAGGGCCCCGTGCACTTGTGGGAGGTGGGCGTGTGATGGAGCGACGACGTTGAAGGACACCAAGCAGACGCTGCCGGCGGCGGGTGGTCATGCCGGCGACGAGCTCGTCCCCGATCAGGTGATCGGGGGCTTTCGGGTCTCGGGGCTCCTCGGCCGCGGCGGCATGGGCTCGGTGTACCGGGCGACGCAGCTGAGCCTGAACCGCCCCGTCGCGCTCAAGGTGCTCTTGCCGGAGCACGCAGCGCGCCCCGGGGCGCGCGAGCGCTTCGCCCGCGAAGCGAAGGTGACCGCGGCGCTGCGGCACCCCAACGCGATCGAGATCTACGACCACGGCGTCGATGGCGAGCACGTCTACCTCGCGATGGAGCTCTTGGTGGGCGACTCGCTGCGCTCGATCGTCTCCGAGGAGCTGCCCCGGCTCGCCCTCGATCGCACGCTCGAGATCATCACCTGCATCGCGGACGTGTTGGTCTCGGCGCACGGCATGGACCTCGTGCACCGCGATCTGAAGCCGGAGAACGTGTTCCTTCACCGTGAGCCGAACGGCGCGGAGCGGATCGTGGTGCTCGACTTCGGGCTCGCGTTCATCCACGGCGACGAGGAGATCGGGCGCAAGACCGTCGAGGGGATGATCACCGGCACGCCCGACTACCTCTCGCCGGAGCAGGCGCACGGCGTGGACGTCAAGATGCCCAGCGACGTGTACTCGCTCGGCTGCATGCTCTACGAGATGCTGAGCGGGCAGGTGCCCTTCGTGGGGCACCCGATGCAGGTGCTCACCAAGCAGATGTACGCCATCCCGCCGCGCCCCTCGGAGCTGGATCGCACGCTGCTCCTACCGCACGCGCTCGAGGACGTGCTGATGCGGATGCTCGAGAAGCGCCCCGAGGACCGACCGAGCGCGCTCGAGGTGCGCGATCGGCTCCGCTCGATGATCGGCGGCGTGCAGTACGAGCGCGCGCGGGAGCGCATCGGGGTCGTGGGCCGCGCGGCGCGCATGGTGAGCACGATCCGCCCGGTGCTCTCCGAGCCGGCGACCGTGCCCGCCGAGGACGCCATCGTGGTCGCGGTGGTGGGCGAGCTCGAGGGCGATCTGGTGGTCGCGCTCGCGGTGAACACCGGTGCCCACGCCATCTTCGCGCCGGGGCTCGCGCCCGCCGCGCTCGCCGCGCTGAAGACCGAGCACGGGATTCCCGTGGTCACGGACACCAGCTCGGCGGAGCCCGCGCGGCTCGGCGCGCTCTTGCGCGCCGGACTCGACGAGGTATTGCCGCGCCCCGTTCGCGCGGAAGAGCTCGCGAGACGACTCGGACGCGCCGTGAAGAAGTGGCGCGCAGGACAGAGGAAAGGGACGTAGATGATGTTCGGTGCCGTTCTCGGTTCGGGCCCCGCGGCTCCGCGAACCGTCGCTTGCTTGCTCGCGTGTACGTTCGCGCTCGCTCCGTCGATCGCGGTCGCGCAGCGTCCGCCCGCGGAGGGCGACGCGGTCGAGATCGTCGACTACGTCGTGGTCGCGGGCGACACCTGCGCGCGCATCTCGCGTCGCTTCTACGGGAGCCCGCGTCGCTACGACATCATCCACGCGTACAACCCCGACATGGGTCCGCCGCCGCACCGCTTGGTGCCCGGGACCGTGCTGCACCTGCCGCGCACCGCCGTCGACTCGACGCGCATCCCCGACGCGCGGGTGACGGCGCGCGAGCGATCGGTCACGGCCCACCCGGGCGATGTGGAGTCGTGGCGCGACGCGCCCGTCGGGCTCGAGCTCTTCCGGGGCTGGCACGTCTCGACCGAGGAGCGCAGCTCGGCGGAGCTGACCTTCGCGGACACCTCGGTGCTCGCGCTCCGCGAGGACACGCTCGTCATCATCTTCGGGGACAGCTCGCGGCGCGTCCGACGCGGCGGCACCGAGGCGCGCGTCGAGCGAGGCTCGCTCCGCACCGCGCTGGGGGATCTGCGCGGCGGCGATGGTGGCGGCAACAGCCTGCACGTCGTGACTCCGTCGTCGCAGGCGGACATGCGCGGCGGCAGCGCCGTCGTGTCGGTGGATGGGAGTGGCACCAGCCGGGTCTCCGCGCACGAGGGCTCGGTCGCGCTCAGCGACGCCAGCGGTCGCGGTCGCACCACGGTGCCCGAAGGCATGGGCAGCAGCGTCGCGACGGGCGCGCGTCCCACGCGGCCTCGACCTCTTCCTGCGGCGCCGGCGATGGACGCGGGCGCGCTGCGCTTCCTCGGTCTTCCCGGTCGCGGCGGCGACGTGCGCGGGAGCTGGCAGCCGGTCACGGGGGCGCGCACCTACCGGATCGAGATCGCGCGTCAGTCGAGCGGTCGCGACGTGGTCGCGGCGGTCGAGGTGCCCGCCACGGTGACGAACTTCGAGGTGCACGGGCTGCCGGCGGGTCGCTACTACGTGCGCCTCGCGACGATCGACACCGACTTCTTCGAGAGCCGTCCGTCGGCGCCCGTCGAGATCACCGTCGACGACGCGGTCTTCTTGGGGCCCGGCGGCGCCACGATCACCGCTCCGCCGATCGATCCGAGCGAAGAGCCCGGCCCCGCCGAGCTCCGTCCCGGCACCCGCATGCGCCTGCCCGATGGCGTGTCGTGCACTGGCGGCGCGGACGGTGAGCTCGCGCTGATGCACGGCGCCTCGCCGACGTGCAGCGACGCGAGCGGCGCGCCGGTCGCGCTGCCCAGCTACTTCGTGCCGGCGCTCACCGTCGCGCTCGACGACACCGCGCTCGTCCGGGGGCAGCGCACCCACGTCGTCGTGCGCTCCGCGCCCGGCGAGGCGCCGATCCCTTCCAACGCGACGCTGCGCGGACGCGGCGTGACGCTGAGCGACGTGCGCTACGTCGACGGCGCGCTCGAGGCGGACGCCGAGGTCGCCGAGGACGCGGGCGAGCGCGCGTCGATCGACGTGATCGCCGCCGACGGCACGACCGTGCTCTCGTCCGTCCCTGCGACGATCGCGGCGCCACCGGCCGAAGCGCCCGTCGAGGAGGTCGCGCCTCCCGTCGAAGAAGAGGCGCCGCCGCCCCCGCGTCGCCGCGCGATGCTCACCGCGGTGGCTGCGCCGTTCGCGTCGAGCGTCGCGCTGCGCGCGCACGACGAGCGCGGGGTGGGCGGCACGTTCAGCATCGCCGGCATGGACGAGGGCGAGGACGGCGGTCGCATGCGCGCGTCGTTCGAGATGTTCGGGACGCTCTTCGACGATCAGCTGCGCCTCTCGCTCGCGGTGCCGGTCGATCCCTTCGGGCGTCCGCCCGCGGAGAGCTGGCGCCGCGGCAGCACCGACATCGTCGCGTCGGCGGGCTGGCTCTTCGGCGGAGAGCGCACGCCCATCTCGGTGCTGGTCGACGTCGGCGCGTGGCTGCCGACCCAGACCGCGAGCAGCGTCGGCACCGTTCGCTTCGTGCCCTCGGTCGAGCTCGCGTGGGCCGCGACCGAAGGCGTCGCGCTGCGCACCCGACAGAGCGCGATCCTCGAGCTCCGCGACGGCGGCGCGCGGCGCTGGGCGTCGGCGTACGGTCTCGATCTCCTCCTCGCCGGTCCGCTCGGCCTCATCATCGAGGCGGACATGACGCTCGGCGAAGAGCAAGGCTCGCGGCCCTTCGACGCCGCGTTCGCGGCGGCGTTCACGATCGATCTGGACGCGGTGGGCCTGAGCCTGGGCGGTCGCTTCGGTCCCTTGGGCGGCGACGTCTACGCGCCCGCGGAGATCCACGTGACCTTCCGCGGCACCGCGCCCTGACTCACTCGATGCCGCGGTCGCGGCGGAACTCGAGGCACTGCCAGCTCCCGCGCGGAAACTCGCGGCAGGTGGTGCCTCGCACTTCGTAGATCTGGCACGCGTTCTCGCTGAGGGTGGTCCCGAGGTGCACGCACGCGCCGTGCGCGTCGGTGGCGAAGCCCACCTCGCCGAAGTGGCCCGGCTGCACCTGCTCGCACAAGTCCTCGCGCCCGATGCGGCGCCAGCGGATGAGATCCGCCTCGGGCACGAGGATGCGGCCGTCGTGGCCGGTGCGGCAGCACGCGCCGCAGGTGAGGCAGTCGAGCTCGGACGACATCGAAGGAGCGGGAGCGTGCGACGAGGTCGCGCGATCCTCAATCGCTCCGCACCAAGAGCACCGCCTGCTCGTCGGAGGCGCGCTCGTCGAAGCCGCCCGCGAGCAGCTCGGCGCGGAGCGCCTCGAAGTGATCGTCGCGGGCCAGGGTGGGCACGATCGCCGCGCCCATGCCGCGCGCCTCGAAGATCGGCAGCGCCGGTCCGCCTGCTCGCAGCGCGAGGTACTCGCGGAACACGCCGGCGCCCGCGTAGAGATCGAAGCGGCTGTCGAGGTAGACCCGTCCGCGCTCTCTTCGCCAGAGGACGTAGCCTCCGTCCTCGAACGTGGTGAACACCGCGAGCGGCGCCTCGCCGTCGGTCGCGCGCGATCGATCGATGCGCACGAGCGCGTCGGTGGCCGCCACTGGAAAGCCCAGCTCCACGCTCTCGGCGAGCATCGCCGGCGCAGGGAAGGCGATCGCGGCGAGCAGCGCCATCGCCCCCGCAGCGATCGCGCCGCCGCGCTCGGTCGAGAGCCGCGCGCGCAGCCGCGCAGTCGACGCGATCTCGGGCAGCGCGCTCGCGAGCAGCGGGGCCCAGCCGATCAGCGCGAAGGGGACGAAGCGCTGGTAGCGCACCATCAGCACCAGCGACACCAGCGCCACGCCGAGCTCCACCACGTCGATGCGGCGCGCCCGCGCCGCGAGCACGAGCGTGAGCCCGCCGAGGATCAGCGCCATCGCGTGCAAGGGGCGCGTGGGCGAGAGGGGAAACCACTCGATGATCTCCCGCATCTGATCCCCGAGGCCGATCACGTGCACGAACGGATAGCGCGCGCCATCGAGCCCGTCGGGCCGCAGCAGCACCGCCAGCGGGCTGAGCGCCAGCGCCACCAGCAGCCCGCGCGAGACCTTCGCGGGGGCGACG